>JAYWFM010000001.1:0-37348 GCA_043778825.1 Planctomycetota bacterium
CCCATCACATCCCACGCCCGAAATAACTTCAGCCGATCATCCATGATCCCCGCCCCTCGAAACGCCACAATCCTGGCCGCTCTCAGCCAGCAGGCCCAAGAATCCTG
The DNA here is from genome assembly GCA_043778825.1 of Planctomycetota bacterium. GTDB lineage: Bacteria > Planctomycetota > Planctomycetia > Planctomycetales > Planctomycetaceae > TH-plancto1. Next base: position 108 of record JAYWFM010000001.1, read on the forward strand.
GATTATCGCCTCGGTGGACAGATCAATCTTGGACAAACTCCTAGTCCACATGCGATGTGTCGACAACTCTGACGGGGAAGAACCTCGCCGAATTCGTATCGGCGACCGAGAAGGGTTTGATGACCTTAAGTGTGCCCGCCTGACCAGGCAGCCGAAGTCCTGAATCTGGGTGCTTGCGTGTCCGACCGACGCTGCTAAGCTGCCGGAATGCTCCAACGCTGGCTCCATCTCTGGTTGCTTCTCACCTCGGTCTTGGCCTATTTCTGGCCACGGCTGGTGGGTTCCGGCACGGTTGATCCGTTCCTGGTCAGTGTCCCCTGGCTGACGTGGCTGATCTCCGGAACGATGTTCTGCGTCGGGTGCCTGCTCCCCAAGGATGAAGTGATCCAGGTCGGTCGTCGCTGGCCGACGGTGCTGCTCGGAACCTGCGTCCAGTATGGATCGATGCCCTTGCTCGCGTGGCTGGCGGGGACGCTGCTCAAGCTGCCTCGCGACCAGTTCATCGGTCTGATGATGGTCGGCTGCGTGCCGGGGGCGATGGCCAGTAACGTGATCACGATGACCGCTCGCGGGAATGTCAGTTACTCGGTGGGGCTGACGACACTGGCCACGATTGTGTGTCCCATCGTGACGCCGCTGGCGCTGTACCTGACTCTGGGCAAGTTCGCGTCGACCGAGATGTTGCTGAAGGCCAGCCTCTCTCTATTTCGAGAGGTGGTAATCCCGGTCATTCTCGGGTTCATGCTGTGTCAGAAGTGGCCTCGGTTCGGCGAGATCGTTCGCCAGCCCGCGACGGTACTGGCGAATCTGGCGATCCTGTGGATCATTGCCGTTGTGGTCGCCAAGGCACGGGCGGAGTTCGCCAGTCTGACGGTCACGCTTCTGGTCGCACTCGTTCTTGTGAACGGTCTGGGCTACGCAGCGGGATACTGGGGTGGGAGTGCGATGGGCCTGGACGAGGCGATGCGTCGCGCCCTGATGATCGAGGTGGGGATGCAGAACGCGGGGCTCGGTGCCAAGATCGCGGGAGACCTGTTCCCGGACGCGAAAGCCGCTGGGATACCCTGCGTGCTGTTCGCATTTCTGTGCGTATTCACCGCCACGATCCTGGCCCGGTGGTTTTCTGGCAGGCCGATAGACAACTCCTTCAGTGGGGCGTAGTCTAGGTCACAACCAATCGGTGTACCCCAATCGCTCGATTTCGGCCACGAGTCTTCGAACGCCCGCTTCGTCGTCGCGGCGGGCGACGAGGGTGGCGGTGGGGGTGTGGACGATCAGCAGGCCCTCGACGCCGAACGTGGCGACGAGGTGGCCGGGGCGGGTTTGTACGATGCAGTCGGTGGTCTCAACCCCGGCGTGCGGGCCGCGAATCGTGTTGCCTTGCTCGTCCCGGCCCCAGAGTTCGGGCCACGTTTGCCAGCTGCCGACATCGCTCCAGGTGAAGTCGGCGGGGATCACGTGCAGGCCGGAGTGGGTCTCGCGGGAGAGCGGCTCGAGAACCGCGTGGTCGACGGAGAGGGAGGGGAGTTGGCGAAACTCCTCGCGGATCGGCTGGTCCCAGTCCTCGTTGATGCCTTGTGCAGCCATCCGCTGCACGACCTGGGCGATCTGCGGCTGATAGTGGGTGAGCAGGTCAAGGAACCGCTGGGCCTGCCACACGAAGATTCCGGCGTTCCAGGAGTGCCGCCCGCTGGTAAGGAACTGCGTGGCGGTGGCGAGGTCGGGCTTCTCGCGGAAGCGGAGGACCTTGGTAGTCGGGGGTCGGGAGTCGGGAGTCGGGAGTGAAGAGGTTGGACCTGCGTTTGCCAAGAGGGTCTCGACCTCGATGTACCCGTATCCGGTGGCTGGTCGCGTGGGGGGAATGCCAAGTAGGTAGACGGACTCCGGGGTGGTTTCGACGGCCTCCATCGCGGACTGCAGGCACCGCTGAAATCGATCATCCGGCGAGATCACATGATCGGCAGGCGTCACGGCCATGATCGCCTCGGGATCGCGACGGACCCACACCGCAGCTGCCAGACCCAGACACGCCGCCGTGTTGCGAGCTGCGGGTTCCTGGAGCAGGTTCTCGGGTGGCAGATTCGGTAACTGAGAGCGAGTGGCGATCGCGTAGTCAGCCCCGGTGATGACCGAGATACGATCCCAATCGAAGAGGGGCCGGGCGCGGTCGGCTGTGGCTTGGAGGAGAGAGAGTTCGCCGTCGAGTATGAGGAACTGCTTGGGCCGAGCGCGACGACTCTCGGGCCAGAACCGAACGCCGCCTCCGCCCGCCATGATGGTCAGAATTCGCATGTGAGTTCTCGGTGACGGGGTGAGAAGCCGACTCTGGCTGATGGCTGAAGGCTGACCGCTGATGGCCTGTCCCTCCCCACCTTGCGTCGAGAGCGATTTCCGCTATATTTTGGCAACGTCACAGCCGAAGTGACAGAGAGCCGGGGAGAAATCCCTCCTCCGGAGAGGTGGCAGAGTGGCCGAATGCGCCGGATTGCTAATCCGGTAATCGTGAAAACGATTCGGGGGTTCGAATCCCCCCTTCTCCGCTGTATTTTCCAGCGATATAAGAGCCGCGCGGGCAATGGCTCGTGCCTTGTCGGGACTGAGTAGCGGGGTTGGAGGTCAGGCTTTAGCCTGCTCCGGAGCAGCTTAAAGGCTGAACTCCAACCCCTCATCCCGCGATGACGGGGCATTAGTGGTCCACCAACTTAAACTTGTGTGGTAGCTGCACTCGCCAGAGTGCGGGCTCCCCGCGTTCTGGCGAACGCAGCTACCCCACATCGTCAACTTGGTGGATCCCTAGCTGACGATCTTCTTGCGGCGGCGGCGCAGTGTGTGTTCGTGGACCAGCGGTAGCAGGTTCCGGAACTCGGCCAGCATCTGCTCGGCATCCTTGAACCGCTTCTTGGGGAGCAGGTCCATCGAGCGCTTGAGCCAGGCGATGAAATCCGCCGGGACGCGGCCCCGCACGCGCTTGTATCCCGGCGGGGGCCAGTCGAACGGCCACTCGGGCCACTCCCCGGACAGCATGCGATAGATGATTAAACCTAGGGAAAACACGTCGGAGTGGAACGACGGCTTGCCCATCGCCTGCTCGGGGGCCATGTAGCCCATCGTTCCGGTGCCCGACCCGCGAACCGTCTTGAAGGCGATCTTGGCGATCCCAAAGTCGGTCAATTTGAGGGTCTTGTCCGCGAACAGCAGCATGTTCTCCGGCTTCACGTCGCAGTGGATGATCTTATGCCGATGGGCAAAAGCGACCGCCTCCAGCATTTGCCCCGTGTAGTCCAACACCGTGTCGAGCGAGAGCCGATGGGCGAACCGGTCCGCCAGCGTCTTCTCCCCCAAAGGCAGGACAATCACAAACGTCCCGTCAATGATCGAGGCGTCCTTGATCGGCAGGATATTCGGATGCACCAGCTTGGACGCCAGCCGCACCTCGTTCCGGAAGTCCTTCAGCATCTCCGGGTTCACGCTGGAGGCTGTGGGGATCTTGAGGGCCACGCGGACCCCTTCGATCGTATCATACGCCTGATAGACGGAGGCAAAACCGCCTTCGCTGATGCGTTTCTCGATCCGGTACTTGCCCAGTTTGTGACGAGCTTTCAGCACGCCGATTCTTCCCCGCTTAAGACGCGACAGTCACCGCTCATTCATCGGCTGTTTCGGGCTGCCACGCCAGCCCATCCCCTGCCCGTCTTGACGATCCTAAACGCCACTCCCTCCGGCGAAAATGACCAAGCCCTCGATATTCTTGGGCTTCTTGGAAATTCTGCCACTCGGCCCCCCAGTTCCACCCGATTTTCCACACCGCTGAGGGGGGGCAGGTGGAAACGTGTGTGCGTCCCGTTCGTCGGTCGCGGTTTCGCCCACCAAACACGTCGGAATCCAACCACGAAAGGCACGAAAGACACGAAAGACACGAAAGACACGAAAAATGCAGGGGGGCGTGGTGGAGAACGACTCTGGGAGTGGGGTGTCGCACCCGTTCCGTGAGGCTGTCGGATGCCTGTCCTTGGTCATCTTTTTTTTCGTGTGTTTCGTGACTTTCGTGGTTCCACTCCGAGGGTTTGGATGCTTTGATCCAGAGTACCGACGATTTGGACGCACACACACTCTGCAGTGGGTGCATTCGCCAATTGGCGGTATCCCCTAGGAATCTCGGTCGCGGAGCGACCGAGCTACGTAGGCGATGTCGCTCCGCGACTCGCATTCCGCGGTGTACCGCCAATTGGCGAGTGCACCCCTCTGCAGTGTGTGTCGCAATACCAATTGCTGATGGGTTGCCGGAGACGATATGCTAAACGTGGGGGAGTCGGATGCTTTCCGCTCTCGTGTACGAGGCGTGGAGCTTTGAGCGTCACCGTCACTCCCGGCCCGGCGAGACGAAACGAGGTTGCCATGTGGAATCGTATCGCTGCGAGTCTGTCTCGTCGGACATTTCTCCAGGTGGGTGCCATCGGGGTCGGCGGTCTCTCGCTGGCCGGGCGTGTACTCGGCGCGGTGCCTTCCGTCGCGGGCAAATCGATCATCATGATCTATTTCCCCGGCGGGCCGAGCCACATCGACACGTTCGATATGAAGCCCCAGGCCCCCACCGAAATTCGCGGAGAGTTTCATGCCATCCGGTCGAACGTGCCGGGCATGGAGATGTGCGAACTGCTCCCCCAGCTGAGCCAGCAGGCCGACAAGTTCTCCCTCGTGCGAGGCTTTCTGATGCCGGGCGGTCACGACGCCAAAGAGGTGACCACCGGGTTTCGGTCGCAGATCAATCGGCCTGCCCTCGGATCGATCCTCAGCCGCTTGCACGGGAACATCCCGCAACAGCTACCACCGTATATCACACTGATCGAGGAATCGAACCTCCCGTTCGGGCAGGATCCCGCCTACCTCGGAGCTGCTCACAAGCCATTTGCCTATCAAGGCCGGGTCTCGGAGAATCTGACTTTGGTGAAGGGGATCGAGCCCGATCGTCTCGCCGATCGGTCGTCGTTACTCAGTCGGTTCGACATCCTGAAGCGGACGCAAGACTACCGGGGCGAGATGGCGGGGATCGATGCCTTCACCGCTCGGGCGCTGGACATCGTGACCTCCTCGAAGACCCGCGATGCGTTCGATGTCAGTCGCGAACCTCAAGCGGTGCGGGAGCGGTACGGCACCGATCCGGCCTCGACGCATTTCCTGCGGGCGCGTCGGCTGGTCGAGGCCGGGGCGAAGATTGTGACGCTGTGCGGTGGCTGGGTGAGCAAGGGTGAGTCGCCCGCCAACCTGAGCAACTGGGACACACACGAGGAAAACTTTCCGCGACTGCGAGAACAATTGCCGGGGATGGATCGTGCGCTGTCGGCGCTGGTGAGCGACCTGCACGAACGCGGATTGGCGAAAGACGTATTGGTCGTGGCGTGCGGCGAGATGGGTCGGGCCCCGCGAGTCGGCGTCCCCAATCCGGGGAGCAATGCCAGTGCGTCCGGTCGCGATCATTGGCCGACGGGGTTCTGTCTTCTGTCGGGCGGCGGCTTGAAGATGGGCCAGGTCGTCGGAGAAACCGATCGTCGCGGGGAGCGCGCCCTGGGCCGACCGCACACCGTGCAAAACCTGCTGGCCACGATCTACCACGTCCTCGGCGTCGATCCCGGCACCACGTTTATTGACCAACTCGGTCGGCCCCAGACTCTGCTGGATGATCACGAGACGATCACGGCGCTGCTGTAATTGCAGGCGAATTCCGAAGTGGAGTCCCGGTCGGTTCGGGAGTGGTGTCGAGATCCTGCGGGTGGCTCGCTACGCCATTCGCCAGTCCACAAGCACCAATCCGGGGATCCAGCGGAAGTGAGTCGTATTGCCGGTCACGAGCGTTCGATTCGACTCCAGTGCAGTCGCGGCAATGATGAGGTCGGTGTCGCTCGACGGGTGTCCGCCGCGTTTGGCCTCAGCCCAAAGTTCCGCAGCCCGCATCAGAACGGGCAGGTCGATCTCGATGGTCTCACTGGTGCTGGCCACGGAGAGGAAATCGGACAACTGTCGCGAGGCACCGCGCGCTTGGAGTCCTCGCACGATTTCGTAGATCGTCATCGTAGAGAATGCCAATCGGCCCCACGCGGCGATGTATTGCTTGGCGTGCGAAACCACCACGAGGTTTTTTCGCTTCAAGACTTCCGACAGTATGTCCGTATCCAGGAGTGCCGGGTCCATCAGCAGGGCACATCACGGGTCAGATTCGCACGGGTCTTGATGATCGCGTCGATCTCATCGACCTCTTCGTCGCTCAATCCCTCATAAATGTGCATCCAGTCGTCGATGCTCTGAGCGGGTCGAGCGTCCGCCGGTGGAGCGGGCCTCTGCATTTCTAATACATTGAGAATGATGCGTTCGTGTCCGCGCAGCGACCGTCCGATGAGCAACTCCGCAGCGGAACGCTCCTCAGCCTGCATTTGATCGACTTCGCGGGTGATCGTTTCCATGACACGCATTCTACCACGGGCTGGATTCTCTGGCGAACGCAGTTCAGGACACACCACTCGTGCTGGAGACTGGGCAGGCATTTGGCACGCAGCGGTTGATCTGAACCACCTCGCAATCAGGCATCGGCGATCCCTCGCAAGAGCCAGGAGATCATTCACATGAGTCCCACCGAGAGAATGGCGAACATCCAGAGTGTCGCCGCGCGGCGTTTTTCACAACCTGCCGCAGCGGCCACGATCACCGTGAGATAACCCCAGAAGATTCCGACAAACCCACCCAGGATGGAGAACAGGAACAGCAGCCCCGGCCTCCACTGGAGCAGCAAAAACGGGATCACCGGAGTGACCAGTCCGACCGCGATGCTTCCGAAGAATGCCAACGCCAGATCGCCGTCCGGGCTTCGTCCTGGGGGGGAGTGCGTTGTCAACATCGGGAATTTGGTCCATCACTTATTCCGGCTCTGACGACTCGTTTTCCAGAGACTCTTCCGTGATGGGTTCTTCGAGGTCCTCCTCCTCGACCAGCGGAACCTTGGGCTTCATCCCCCCGTGGCGGATGAGTTCGCCCAGGCGGGCCTTGTCGGAGATATCCTTGCGGCACCAGGCTCCGTCCCAGCGGATGCACTTCACCGCTTCGTAGGCTTTGCGCTTGGCGTCGGCGACATCGTCCCCGAGTGCCGTCACGCCCAGCACGCGGCCTCCGTTCGTCACCACATCGCTGCCCAGTTGATCCGTGCCCGCATGGAACACCTTCACATCGGGTAACTTCGCAGCGGCGTCGAGGCCGCGAATCACCTTCCCGTTGGTGTACTTATACGGATACCCCTCGGCGGCCATCACGACGCACACCGCCGTGCGGGTGTCCCACTCCAGATGGTCGAAGTCCTTGAGCCGCCCCTCGGCAGCGGCCAGCAGCAGCTCAAACAGATCGGACTTGAGCCGCATCAGGACCGGCTGGGTTTCGGGGTCACCCAGGCGGACGTTGTATTCCAGCACCTTTGGTCCGGCGGTCGTGAGCATGATCCCGGCATAGAGGATGCCGCTGAACTCGCAGCCCTGCTTCTTCATCGTGTGGACGGTCGGGATCAGGATTTTCTCGATCACCGTTTGCATCAGTTCGGGCGTCGCGAACGAGGCCGGGGTGTAGGCTCCCATGCCGCCGGTGTTCGGCCCCTCGTCGTCGTCGTAGGCCCGCTTGTGGTCCTGGGCCGGTTCGAGAGGAATGATCGTGCGTCCGTCGACAATGGCCAGGATGCTGATCTCTTCGCCGATCAGGCACTCCTCAATCAGAATGCGATCCCCCGCAGCTCCGAACTCCCGCTTCGTCATGATCAGCTTGATGGCCGCTTTTGCCTCCTCGCGATTCGCCGCGAGGACGACCCCTTTGCCCGCAGCCAGACCATCGGCCTTGATGACGTACGGGGATTCCTCGCGGTCTTCGAGGAATGAGACCGCCTGCTGAGCGTTGGAAAAGGCCCAGGCTTCGGCGGTGGGGACATTGGCCTTCCGCAGAATGTCCTTGCAGAAAATCTTGCTGCCCTCCAGTTGAGCAGCCGCCTTGGACGGCCCGAAGACGGTCAGCCCCGCCTTCTTAAAGGCATCCACGACCCCTTCGACCAGCGGAGCTTCCGGCCCGACCACGGTCAGGCCAACCCCTTCGGTTTTGGCGAACCGCACCAGTTTTTCAATATCGGTGCTGGCGATGTTGACGTTGCGGGCTTCCAGAGCAGTGCCCGCATTGCCAGGGCAGCAGATCACCTCCGTCACCTTCGGAGACTGCTTGAGCTTCCAGACGAGAGCATGCTCGCGTCCGCCTTGTCCAATGACCAACACCTTCATCGGGCCGTGTTCCTGAATCAGAAAGAGCAACGCCGGACGGGATTCGTCCGGCGAATACATGGTAACGCGGGGGATGGAGCAACGTCGAGGGGGTTGACCGTGCAGCGGCAATCGCCTGTTTGAATATGGGATGAGTAGCGTGGGCTTTAGCCCACGCGAACTGAAAGAGATCCGTCGATCGCGTGGGCTAAAGCCCACGCTACATTGATAAAGGTGATCGCCCTGCCGTGCAGCGGACGGGCGGTGTGTGCATCAGGAAATTAGGCAGAGGCCAGCTTCTGCCCCCCTCACCCCGGCCCTCTCCCCACGGTCACGCCCTCTCCGAAAGCCACGCCGCCAGTGGGGAGAGGGAGCAGAGGAAACGGGCTGCCGACTTTTCTGAGGCACACACGTCGTCGGGGACCACCGCGGGCGGATGCACTCCGATCCCCGACTTCTCCCCCGGAACCCTGTTGCCATCGACGCACAACCGACATGATGCGTCGATGCTGTCCCCTTCCGGGGGCGTGTCGATCTGCGAGTGTGCGTCATGTCCTACCGCTCCCTGAAGCGACTGTTCGGTGAAACCAGCCTGGAACGCAAGTGCCGTCTCCTGCTGGGCAGTTCGCTCATCATCCTGATCTCCGGCAGCTTCTACTGGTACTCCCAGCGGAACCTGACCGTTATCGAGGCCCAGTACCGGCAGCGGGCTCAGCTGCTCATTTCGCAGAACCTGCAAACGACCCACTGGTTGGAAAGTACGGCCAACGAACCGGAGATGGAGGCATTGATCAAGACGCTGGCCACGGATCTGAAGCCTTCGAATCTGCGGGAATACAACTGGAAGTTCATCGCAGCTCGGTCGGATCAGGCATCGGCGGAGGACCGTCCCAGCGAGGAGGCGGAAAACGAAGCCCTGCGGCGGCTGGAGAAGGGCGACCCGTACTTTGTTCACGAGGACTCGGTGGCGGAGAAGTATCAGTATTTTGAGCCGATCCGCGCCGGGCAATCGTGCCTGGCCTGTCATGGGGTCACGAGTCCCGCAGCCACAACGGGTGAGCTGCGTGCGTCCGAGAGAAAGCTGGTGAATTTTAAACCGGGGGAACTGATGGCGGTGGCGAAGCTGACCTTTCCGCTGAGTGATACCCAGGAGGAGATCGCCCGCAACAACGCCCTGCTGATTACGCTGGCCCTGGTGACTGGCTTTTTGGCCATGACGGTGTCGTACCTCATCGTGCGGTACATCATTGTCAAGCCGGTACTGCACTTGAAAGAGGTGTCCGATGCGGTCGCCCACGGCGACCTGGACCAGCGGGCCGACATCCGCACTGGCGACGAGTTCGAGGAACTCAGCCATGCCTACAACCGCATGTTGCGGCACCTCGTGACCACGCAAGATGAACTGCGGTCGGTGAACTCCAGCCTCGACGGCAAGGTCGAAGAACTGGCCCGCGCGAACCTCAGCCTGCACGAGATGAACAAGCTCAAGAACGATTTCCTGGCCACCATGAGCCACGAGCTGCGGACGCCGCTGAACAGCATCCTGGGGTTCAGTGACGTGTTGTCGGGGGTCGAGGGGCTGAACGATCGGCAGAAGAAATACGTGGGCAACATCCAGACTTCGGGGCGGCATCTGCTGTCGCTGATCAATGACATTCTCGATCTGGCCAAGATCGAGGCGGGCAAGATGGAACTGCACCCGTCGGAGTTCGTGGTGGCCGACCTTGTGGAGCGGATGTCCGGCGCGATGGCCCCGTTGGCGGAACGCAAAAACATCGAAATGACCACCCATGTCGACCCGCAGCTGCCGATCGCCAATCAGGACTCCGGCAAGCTGCAACAGATCCTCTATAACTTGTTGTCCAACGCGGTGAAGTTCACTCCGGACGGAGGTCGGGTGAAGGTGCTGGCCCTCAAACATGGGGCCGACAAGATGGATCTCGTCGTGGCCGATACCGGGATCGGGATTCCGCTGGAAGACCAGACGGTGATCTTCCAGAAGTTCCGGCAGGGCCGCGCCCAGCCCGGCGAAGAGGAGGGGGCCATGACCCGCGAGTTCGAGGGCACCGGCCTCGGACTGTCGATCGTCAAGGAGCTGACGAGTCTGCTCGGCGGTGAGGTGATTCTGGAGAGCGAGTTCGGCAAGGGGAGTACGTTTACCGTGCGGGTGCCGCTGGCCCTGGAGTCGACTCTGGATGCGATCGATTCGGAGTCATCGACGCTCCCCCTGGAGCTCCGCCGCGTCCGCATGGCCTCGCTGGGAGTGAATCTGAACAAGGCCGAGGGCGCGTGACCGGGTAGTCAGCCATCAGCCGTCAGCCAGAGGCGTCTGCTGGCTGACTGCTGACGGCTGACTGCTGACTGCATGACCGCTGAACTCCAACATCTGGCCCCGGCCAGCTACACTCATGCGATCCTCGTTCGATCCCTGTTTACGCCCCCACTGGACCACCTCACCATGTCGCGACTCGGCTCGTTACTCGGCCTGCTCTGTCTCTGCTCGACTCTGGGTGCTGAGGAGATCAAGCACTCCTTCTTCGTCGCGGGTCCGTCGTTCACCGGCATCATCGCCGAGGACAACACCGAACACTGGAACTCTGGAAAGGCCGGGGCGCGGGACGGATATGTCCTCCCCAGCGGCAACATCCTCATCGCCTGGTCGGATGAGGTCAAGGAATTCACGCCCGACAAGAAGGTCATCTTCGCCTACAAACTCTCGGCAGACAACAAGGAGATCGGGACCGCGGTGAGGCTCGACAGCGGTCGCACGCTGATTACCGAACTCGGTCCCAAGCCGCGACTCATGGAAATCAACGCGGACGGCACCATCGCCATCGAGTGCCCGCTGCAACCGGAGACCGACAACGCCCACATGCAGACCCGCATGGCCCGCAAGCTGGCCAATGGGAATTATCTCGTGCCGCATCTGTTCGCATTCCAGGTGAAGGAGTACAAGCCCAACGGCGAGGTGGTCCGCTCGATCAAGACCGACCTGCCGGAGTTGGGTGGACGGGCTGCGGAGAACTGGCCGTTCACGGCCATTCAATTGGCCAACGGGCGTGTGCTCGTGAACCTGACCCACGGCAACAAGACGGTCGAGTTCGATGAGACCGGCAAGGTCGTGTGGCAGATCAGCAACGCCGACTTCCCGGACGCCAAACCGTTCGCCGACCCCTGTGGCGGCCAACGTCTCCCCAACGGCAACACCGTGATTTGCAGCTATGGGTCGCAGGGCCCGATCAAGGTCTTCGAAGTCACCGCCGAAAAGAAGATCGTCTGGACCTACACCGGTCCCCACCGGGCGCATGAGATTCAAGTTCTGACCACGAACGGGAAACCGGTGACGGAACTCATGAAGTGAGTCGGAAGTCGGGGGTCAGACCTGCACTTGTCCACTCCCGATTCCCCGATTCCCCGATGTCCGCTGGCGAAACTCGCTCCGCTTCGAAGACTTCGCGTCGCGGCTAAACGTCCGACTCCCGACTCCCGACTCCCGACTCCCGACTCCCCATGAACGTCATCCCGACCGCACTCCCGGAAGTCCTCATCGTCGAGCCGAAAGTCTTCGGCGACTCGCGCGGGTTCTTCTTCGAGTCTTTCCGCGCGGACCGTTTCGCCGCAGCCGGACTGCCGACCGCGTGGGTCCAGGACAACATCTCGCGCTCGCAGAAGAACGTCCTGCGCGGGTTGCACTTCCAATTGGTCCAGCCGCAAGGCAAGCTCGTGCGGTGCCTGCGAGGAGCGATCTATGACGTGGCTGTCGATGTCCGTCGCAGCTCGCCGACGTTCGGCAAATGGATCGGGGTCGAGATCTCGGAGGAGAACCACCGGGCAATTTACATCCCGGTCGGGTTCGCGCACGGGTTCTGCGTGCTGTCGGACATCGCCGACGTGGAGTACAAGTGTACCGACCTGTACGCCCCGCAGCATGAGCGGGCGCTGATCTGGAACGACCCGACGGTCGGCGTGAAGTGGCCGGTGGCGGGTGAGCCGAGCCTGTCGCCGAAAGATCTGCTCGGGAAGCCGCTGGGAGAGTTGGAGTGCTACCCGTGAGTACAACGCCGTATCCTCGAATGGGTTCTGGTGCTGATATCCACGGGACGTATTCCGCGAATCGTAATCACAGACCCCGGTAGGGGTCTCAGCCATCAGCCGGTGGTTGAGCGAAGCGACACCACCGGTTTAGAGATCCCTAAGTTGACCGTACCCCGGCAGGGGTACTAGAGGGCGTGATGGGGACGTGAGCGATTTCTGGCATCCCTTCGGGATGCGAATTCTGTTGGTCGCCTTTTTCCGGTGGTGTCGCTGCGCTCAACCACCGGCTAATCTCTGGCATCCCTCCGGGATGAAATGGAGCCATGCCAGTTGTCGAAAACACCGAGTCAACATGATTCGCCTCGCCTCGCGTTGACACTCGGAGATGTCGCGGGCGTCGGTCCCGAGGTCGTGGCAAAAAGCCTGACCGAATTGCTGCCGCACCAGGACTGGCGAACGGTGATCGTCGGCTGCCCGCAACTCGTCCGTCGGTCGCTGTTACTGGTGGGGAGCCGATGGGATGTCGTGGAGATTAAACAGTGTGGTGAAGACTGGAGCCGTGCGGGCCGGCTCGTCGTCTGGAACCCGGCGAGCGTCGCCGTCCATGAGGTGCCGATCGGAGTGGCCGATGCTCGCGCGGGACGGGCAGCCTACGACTGGCTGGTCGCTGCCACGCGGGCTGCACTGACCGGACAGATCGACGCCATCGTCACAGCTCCGCTGAGCAAGCTGGGCCTGCACCGGGCCGGGATTCATTTTCCCGGTCACACGGAGATCCTGGCTTCGGAGTGCGGCGTCCCCGAGGTGGCGATGATGCTGTACCTGCCGCCGGGTCAGCCGCTCGCACCGGGGCACTCGCTGTCGATCGCCCATGCCACGCTGCACACCTCGATTGCCAGCGTGCCGGGGCTGTTGACCACACAGCGAGTTCGCGACACCATTCAACTCATCGACGGCTTCCTCAAGCGACTCGGCGAAACACCCCGCATCGGCGTGTGTGCCCTCAACCCGCATGCCGGCGAGGAGGGCCTCTTCGGAGACGAAGAGGCCCGTGTCATCGCTCCCGCCGTGGCCGCAGCCTGTCATCTCGGCATCAACGCCATCGGCCCGCGCCCGGCGGACACGCTCATCAAGTCCGCCGTCGAGGGAGCCTTCAACGGCATCGTCGCCATGTACCACGACCAGGGCCACATCGCCCTCAAACTGATCGGCTTCCACCGCGCCGTGAACGTCACCCTCGGCCTCCCGATCCTCCGCACCAGCCCCAGCCAGGGCACCGCTTACGACATCGCCTGGTCCGGTAAGGCCGACCCGAGTGGGATGATCTCCGCCATCGAGACCGCTGTGCGATTGGCAAGTCCGTAGAACGGAATGAATTCCGTTCGACGCGGCGAAGAGTGGAACGGCAGCGACTTGAAGGCTCAGGTGAGACGCGATAGAAGCCAGTCCTCTGAATCGCAATTGATGAAAGACATCCATGATGGCCGAACCGCCTGACCATAACGATCACTGGCCTGACAGCGACTCCGGACACGACGGCTCGTTTCCCGTCAATGGCCGTACCTTCTTCAGCACCTGGGGCTGGCCGCTCTTCGGGTTAGCCGCGTTCGTGATTTTCGAACTCACGGCCAGCCTGATGTGGTCCTCGCTGGTGTTTGCCCTTCGCTTCGGTTGGAAGGATGCCTATGCCGGGTGGTTTTTCTGGATGAACGACATATCTTCGGCGAGGGGCATCGCCTCTGTACTGATTTATCTGACATTGGCGATGGGCAAAGTGATTATCGCTGGCTTTGTGATCGGGATGCTACTGGTGAATGTCGTGGTTCCACAAGGACAACAACAGGGAATGCAAGTCGAAAGTGCTGTGGTGGCAATGGCCAAGCTGATGCTGGGAACCATGGTGTCCTCTGGTGTTTTTGGTGTTTCTGCTTTGGCTATCTGTCTTCGAAGTGGTCGACGGATTTGGGTCGACCAGAGGAGTTACCGCCAAGCCATGGATGGAATCTGGCCTCCACTGGACTGCACGACGAACTGCTGTCACTACACCTGTTTCCTGACAATGATTTCGTTAACGGGCCTCTTTCTGGGACTAACTACCGTGATTCCACTCTACTTGGCCGAGCGTCTGATGCTCGGAAATTCGGCCTGGATTCTTTTGCTGTTGCTCGTGCCAACTATGTGCAGCATCCCATTCTTCTATTGGGGCCAAGCGTGGATCATCAAATCGGTGAGAGCAACCACCCCGCAGGCATGCTGGCCGGAACTGTTGGATCAGACTGAACAAGACGAACTCGGAGCGGCTTGATAACCTCAGTCGAACATTTGGCCTTGATGCGTCGCTCATGTAAGCTCACATCTTCTCGTACACCTTCCGGAGGAAGACCAATGGCTCGCTCGTATTCCGCTCTTGCGCTTGGCGTATGTCTCTCCACATGGCTCGCAGGCCAATCCGCGATGGCCGGGGAGGTCACGCTCACCCAGTCCCCGAACTCCGTCTGCATCCGCATCGACGGCGAGGTCTTCACCGTACTCCATACCTCGAAGGAGTGGCCCAAGCCGTTCTTCAATCCAGTCACAGCTGCCGGTGGCATCGAGCAACTGGCGAAGGACGTGAGCGAGCCGAGCGGGGAGCCGGGACTGCCGGGGAGTCGCGTGATGATCTGTCGCGAGGACGCCCAGCTGCGGATTCTGGAGAAGGCCACAGCGGGCCTGGTGAAGCTGGGCGAGGTGATTGAGGTTCGCGAAGTGAAGCGGCCTTGGCTGTGGGTGCCGGAGAAGAACGGTTGGATAAACGAGGCCGATGTGGCACCCTTGGGCAGCACGGTGACGCGGGTGATTCAGACCGATCCGAAGCCGGGACTTGCCAAGGATCATCCGCAGTATTACGACCACCCGCACCATAAGGGAGTCTGGATCTCCGTCGACGAGGTGAACGAGATCAAGTTCTGGGCCGAGAAGGGGATCATTCGCAACGTCTCGGTGACGATCGACCAGGCCAAGGGCGAGTGGGCCGGGATGACGCTGGTGAACCACTGGCTCGACACCGATGAGACGCCGCTGCTCAAAGAGACGACAAAGGTCCGCATCTTGGCCGACCGCACGATGGCCTTCGACATTGAACTGGAGGCCGTCAAGAAGTCCGTTACGTTCCACGACACCAAGGAGGGCCTGTTCGGTATCCGTCTGCCCAACAGCATGCGGGAGAACTCCGGCGGCGGGCCGGTGGAGAATGCCGAGGGTCTGAAGACCACGGCCCACTGCTGGGGCCAGACCAGCCCGTGGGTCGACTACGCCGGACCGGTCGGACACCGCAAGCTGGCGGTGACGCTGTTCGACCACCCCAGTTCGTTCCGCAAGTCGCGGTATCACGTCCGCGACTATGGCCTGTTCTCGGTCAGCCCGTTCGGCGAGAAAGCCTACACCAACGGAGCCAACCCCGAGGCCCCCGTCCAACTGGAGCCGGGGAAGTCGCTCCGCCTGAACTACGGCCTGCATGTGCGGGACTACACGGGCGATACGAAGGCAGCCGCCGAGGCGTATCAGCGGTTTACGGCGTTGCCGCGGTAACAGTAACCCGAAGCGTCAGCGAGGGCGGATGTCTCTCGATGTCCTCCAGGAGTTCCGCTCAGTCACAAGCTCCGCTGGGACTGAGGACAAGTACCGCTGCCGCAGTTCCTTTCCAGGGAACTGCGAGTTCCGGACTCCGAGCGGTTCGTCGACAGGGCCACGCGATGACCCGCCATAGCAGACTTCAGCACCGGGGCTTATGATAATTCCATGCCACAAGCCCGAACCTACTCGAATGCTCCGATCACAGAGGCGATCATTGACCTCCGAGTGAGGCCGCGCACCGAGATCGGAGTGGCAGGGTTGGCTGATGTCAATCAAGGGGACGAACCCCAGTATCCAAAGTCGGAACCGATTTTTCGTGCGGAGGTGACCAGTACTTTCACCGAAGGTGCCCCCCCCCACTGCTTCAGCGCAACAACAGCCGTGGGGATACAAGTTCATCAGTGTGAACGGCAAGTCGATCTGGCAATCACGGATGGACGGATTCACGTTCAGTCAATTGGCCCCTTATGCGAGCTGGTCGCCGTTTCGCGACGAGGCCCGGCGACTCTGGGGGCGGTTCCGTGAGAAAACGATGCCGGAGGCCATTGAACGCCTGGCGGTCCGATATATCAATCGGATCGATGTGCCGTCACCTGGCATCGACCTGAAACAGTATTTCCGCACATCCCCCGAAATCTCCCCGGATTTGCCCCAGGAACTGTCCGGCTATTTCATGCAGTTGACTTTGCCTCAGCCGGATTTGGGCGGGGCGGTGTTGATCAATCAGGCGATCATCCCACCGCCAAAGCCCGATATGGTTTCTGTGGTTCTGGATATCGATTTGTTCAGCGAGCAGAACGTGCCGCAATCGGAAGAGGCGATTTGGGACTTCTTCGAACGGCTCCACGTGAGAAAGAACGAAGTGTTTGAGGCTTGCATCACCGATCAGACCAGGAGGTTGTTCGAATCATGCCGATGATCCATCCGCCAAATGTCATACCCGTGTATTCGCATGTGGCTTACGATCGCCCCTATCAGTCACAGTCGGCCGAGGGGCCTGAAGGTCGAGCCATCGATGAGCGGATTCGCCTATTTTTCGAAGACCTGCGAAAGCGGTCTGGCTCCTCATCTGTGACAGAAGAATCCGTAGAGATCGGATACCGGCACGTCCCATTCAAGATTGTTGAAACCATCCGTGTTCGATTTCGAGAAGCCGTGCCCATGAAGCCTCGTCAATTCGTGTTTGACAATGAGGATGAGTAAACATGAAGTGGTGGGCCAAGATCAGCGGACAGTCATTGATGCAGGGCGACCTGGTTCCGGACTGTCTTTTGACACACTGGAGTGTTCAATCTTCATCCTCAATCAAAACCGTCGGACCTGCGGTTCGATAGTAGCGGCGAGATTCGAGATTCGCACCGCCGATAATCAGGGTGCCTTTCAGGCTGCCATGCACCTTGAATCGATCAACTACTTTGATGCCAATTGGTGACTCATACTCAACTACGTACACATCAGTGAAGGTGACTCCCTCATAGAATGCTTGAAGAGCGAATTCTTGGTCGACAGAGAGTATTTCTGGCTCACCTTTCCGGCTTGAGTCTTTCTCCCAATATGTTCGCACATGGAAAGCGGGCGATCCGCCGTGGTTCTTCACAATCATTGAGAAATGGAGGCACGGGACTCTATTCATATTTTCAAAAGTGACCTTGGCACGAAGTTGGATGATCGGGAATTCGTTGCGCTGCATCGCAGCCACAACATTTTTTGGGAGTAGCTGTTTCTCGAGTCTCTTCGTGATGGCAGCCTTCAGATCGACGCTGGTCGTGAACGTGTCTCGCCAATTCGATCTTCCTGACCCTCCTTTGAGTTTCATGTGCTCATCCAGTAGATCAAACAATCCCGTGTCATTTTCGTGGACCCACGAGAAGTCAAGAGTGGAGTGCTTTCTGTTTTTCCTCCAGATCGTGAATTCCGCGTCAAGGCGGTCGCGAACGTAGACGTGAATCGGCTTCCCCAACTCTATCGCACGTTTGTACTCAAGATGCGTTGCTGAAACGTCTTCGTATCCTGCCTTTCCAAGTCGCGGGCCGTATCTACGGTCGAGTATCAATAGAAACTCGTCGCAAGACTCAACGTTCACCAAACACGTCTCAATCGAGTCTTTTCGTGGTTCCGTTTGAAATCCAGAGAGTTTGTCATCGGAAAGAACTGGATCAACACCCAGTTGGCGCAACAGTGATGACACCTCCGCTCGAACATCTACGAGGTCGAAAACCGTTGAACTCACGAAGACTTTCATCTGGACCTCGGATTCACAGAACTGGCATGAAACCACCGAACGAAGCTGCCTTACTCTGTGGTTACCTCAAAACCCGTTGACGAGCTTCCGCAACTCCACGAGTTGCCTCACCAGCTTCGGCAGGTCCGCCAGCCGCACCTGATTCGGTCCGTCGCTGAGGGCCTTATCTGGATCGGGATGCGTCTCCACAAACACCGCGTCCGCACCGCAGGCCACAGCCGCCCGTGCGAGCCAGGGCACCATCTCACGGTTGCCGCCGGTGGTGCTGCCGCCGGGGCGTTGGACGCTGTGCGTGGCGTCGAAGCAGACGGGCGTGCCGAGTGAGTGCATGATTGGGATCGACTGCATGTCGTTCACTAAACGTCCGTAGCCGAACATCGTCCCGCGCTCAGTCAGGATCACATCCGCGCAGCCGGTCTCCTCGCACTTGCGGACCGCATGCTTCATGTCCTCGGGGGCCACGAACTGGGGCTTCTTGATATTGACGACGCACTTGCCGAGGACAGCGGCCTCGGCCACCGCGTTGACGAGGTCGGTCTGTCGGGCCAGGAATGCCGGGATTTGCAGGATGCGGCAAACCTTGGCCACCGGGGCGGCCTGGTCGGGAGTGTGGACATCGGTCGTGACCGGGAAGCCGGTCTTTTCAGCCGCACGGGCCAGGATCTCCAGTCCTTGCTCCAGACCGGGGCCACGGAAGCTGTCAATACTCGTGCGGTTGGCCTTGTCGAAGCTGGCCTTGAACACGATTTGGAGGTTGTCGCTGGCCGCGAGTTCGGCGAGTTCCCCGCTGACGTGGCGGATCAGTTCCTCGTTCTCAATGACACACGGGCCAATGATGAACAGCAGCGGCTGACCGGGGCCGCACAGGTAACGATCGACACGGACGGGATTGTTGGGCATGGGAGAGTCCTTTCGGGGGAGGGTCCGCCAGAAGTTATCAGTTTTCAGTCATCAGTTTAAGAGGAGGAATCTCGGGTGCCTGGGTTTGAGGAGTGGAGAGGCGGTCGATTTCAGTGACCAGTACGGCCACTGCCGAAGCCGACACGGTCGATTCGCGGACGCCAGCCTCGCAGGCGGCCCCGCGCACGGCGATCACATCGGGTTCGCAGGGGAGCAACACCGGCAGGTCGGCGGTCGTGACCCGCCCGGCGAAGGCCACAGCCACTTGATGGGCATGAGCATGGGCGACGATCGACCGCAACTCGGTCACGGGGATCAGGTCCACGAGTCGACCGCCGGACTTGTCGAACGTATCGATCAGGAACGCCCGGCAGTCCCCCTCAATCGCCGCCTCCAATACCTCGCGAACCGACGGCGATCCGGCCCGGTCCGCATCGGCATAAGCCACCGCCACCCAGTCCAGCGGCTTCCCGCGCAGCACATCGAACTCAGCCCGCAGCTGCCGCCACAACACCCGCCAGTGCCGCTCCGAAGCCAACCCCGCCAGCCCGAGCTTGGCGTACTGCAAGTGCGGCGGGAGGACTGGGAGCGGGTCATGCTGCCAGTCGAGAACCTCCCCGAGCGCCGCACTGATCGCGGTCGGAGAAACGGCCTTGGCGGTGGCACAGATCAAGTACAGATCGGCTAGCGAGGCCATTCCCAGCGGCCCGCGAGACGGCTCCTTGATGTCGAGAATCCCCGCGCCGCCACTCAACGCATCCAGGGCCTCTTGCGGGGAGCGGACGCTTACCAACAGCTGGGGCAAGTCCGTCGTATGGAGAGTGGTCTCGGCCATCGGGAGTGACGAAGAGGGCATCGGCCAGCGGGTCCGCACACAGACATCGGGGAGTGTTCCGACAGTGTGACAAGTCGCCCGCTCTCGCGAAATGAAGGCGAAGAGCAGATCCCCAATCTCCGTTTAGCTGCGACGCGAAGGCTTTGCGTAGCGGAGCATTTCCCCTCCGAGTGGAGTGGGATCAGGCACCCCCGGCTTGAGACTGCCTATTTTTCTTGGCCACACTTCGAGTCGACACCCGTATCCCGCTATACTGAAGTTTCCGGGCTGAAGCCGTTTCCGCCCGGATTCCGCACAAGCGATGGCGAACATGACCGACTCACGCAACCTGTTTCACAAAGTCTGGGATCTCCACACCGTGGGGACGCTCGCCTCCGGGCAGCAGACCCAACTGTTCATTGGTCTGCATCTGATCCACGAAGTGACCAGTCCGCAGGCGTTTGAGATGCTGCGCGATCGCGGCGTGCAGGTGATGTACCCGGAACGCACGATTGCGACCGTGGACCACATCGTCCCGACCGACAACCAGGCCCGGCCGTTTCAGGATCTGCTGGCCGAGCAGATGATGACCTCGATCGAGAAGAACTGCCGCGAGTTCGGCGTGCGGCTGCTCAACATTGATGACGATCGCCAAGGGGTGGTCCACATCGTCGGCCCGGAGCAGGGATTGACCCAGCCGGGGATGACGATTGCGTGTGGGGATAGCCACACCTCGACGCACGGGGCGTTCGGCACGATCGCCTTCGGGATCGGCACCTCGCAAGTCGCGTATGTGCTGGCGACGCAGACCCTCGCGCTCGACCGGCCCCAGGTCCGCCGAGTGGTGGTCAACGGCACGCTGTCCGACGGGGTGTATGCCAAGGATGTGATCCTACACATCATCCGGCATCTGGGCGTGAAGGGCGGGATCGGGTACGCCTACGAATTCGCGGGCGAGGTGTTCGATCACATGACCATGGAAGAGCGGATGACCGTCTGCAACATGAGCATCGAAGGCGGGGCTCGTTGCGGGTACATCAACCCCGATCAGACGACCGTCGAATACCTACGCGGTCGCCCGTTCGCTCCGCAGGGCGCGGAGTTCGAGAAGGCGGCGAAGTGGTGGCTCTCGCTGGCCTCGGGACCGGGTGCGACCTTTGATGACATGGTCACATTCAACGCCGCTGACATCAGCCCAACCGTGACCTGGGGGATCAACCCCGGCCAGTCGGTCGGCATCAGCGAGCCGATCCCGACTGTGTCGAAATTCCCAGCTGAGGACCAAGTCGGCGTGCGCGAGGCGCTGGAGTTCATGGAACTCAAGGAAGGGCAGTCGCTGGAGGGGCTGAAGATCAACGTAGCGTTCATCGGGTCGTGTACGAACGGCCGCATCTCCGACCTGCGCGAAGCCGCCCGCATTGCGAAGGGCAAGAAGGTCGCCCCCGGCGTCAAGGCCCTCGTCGTCCCCGGCTCGCAGCAAGTACTCGCCGAAGCCGAACGGGAAGGTCTCGACAAGATCTTCACCGCAGCCGGTTTCGAGTGGCGGGCGGCGGGCTGCTCGATGTGCTTGGCGATGAATCCCGACAAGCTGGTGGGTCGCGAGATCTGTGCCTCATCGTCGAACCGCAACTTCAAGGGCCGCCAAGGGTCACCGACCGGGCGCACGCTGCTCATGAGCCCCGCGATGGTGGTGGCTGCGGCACTGGCGGGGCATGTGACGGACGTGCGGAAGGTGTGACCATACTGCAAGCCTCTCGGTGGGCAGAATACGATCGACCCGCTAATCGGATAGGCGACTCATGATTCACTCTCTAATCATGGAAAATGTCGGGCCAGCTCCGTCGATGGAGTTGAGGTTTGGGTCTCGTCTAAATCTGCTCACGGGAGATAATGGTCTCGGAAAGAGCTTTCTTCTCGACACGATTTGGTGGGCTTTGACCCGAAAGTGGCCTCAGGAGCTGAATTCCAACCTGACGAGTGGATATGTTGCGAGACCGAGAGACCATAAGAAGCGTGCTTCGATCGGCTTTTTCTTGGACTCTAAAACCACGCAGGTTTATTACAAGAGTGAATACTCTCCCCGCGATCAGGCGTGGACAGGAAAAGCAGGTCGTCCACATAACCCAGGCCTAGTCATTTACGCGCAAGCGGACGGTGGCTTCTCCGTCTGGGATCCTGCTCGTAATTATTGGAAGACACGAGGAAAGGTTGACGTTCAGGATCGATTGCCGGGATTCGTCTTCTCGGCGAAAGAGGTCTGGGACGGCCTCCAGATGACATATGAAGGCCGTCTTGTGCGTGTTTGCAAGGGACTGATTGACGATTGGGCTGGCTGGATCGCGGCACAGGGACGGGAATCCACCAACATGAATACCGTCCTCGACCGACTTTCGCCCTCTCGCGATTCGGGGGACCAACTGCGATCAGGGCCTGCGGTTCGAATCTCACTGAATGATAATCGCGACATACCGACCATTCGAACAGGAGAGGCCGGAGGAGTGCCGATTCTCCATGCTTCCGCAGGGGTCAAGCGTGTGGTTCAATTGGCCTACATGCTGTTATGGACCTGGGAAGAGCATCTGCGTGCGGCGAACCTGCTTGGAGAAGAACCCGCCGGGCAAGTCATTGTCATGATCGACGAGATTGAATGCCACTTACATCCTCGCTGGCAGCGAACGGTCCTCGGTTCGCTCATGGAGATGATGAAATCATTTCACTCTTCGGCACGCATCCAATTGATTGCTGCAACCCACTCACCGTTGGTACTCGCTTCCGCTGAACCATTCTTTGATTCAAACAGTGACGCATGGTTCGACCTCGACTTAGACCGGAAATCTGGAAATGTGGAACTGAGAAAGCGACCGTTCGTCAGGCTGGGCGATGTTTCGAATTGGCTGACGAGCGAGGCGTTCGACCTGAAGGAACCGCGTTCCATTGAAGCTGAGCGTGCCATCATTTCGGCATTGGCGATTTACCGTGAGCCGACCTCTGTCCCTGATGAAATTCAGAAAGTCGATGGTCAACTTCGTGCCGTTCTCGGGGATACCGACCCCTTCTTGTCCGGCTGGTCACGATTCCTGCGTGAGAAGCTGGTGGCGAAATGATCCATGTTGCTCTCGCCGCGAAGCCATCAGACTTTGACTCAAAGGTCCGCCTGCCGGGACTGAGCGCACTGGCAGAACTGGTCGGTGAGCCACCCCTCAACAAACGCCCTGGACCCAAGCGGACCCCGATCGCCAAACGCCGTGAAGAGATCCCCGCAAAGGAACTGCCGGACTTTTGGACTTTAGCACTCCACGACCTCATGAGTGCCTACCACGAAGTCTGTGCTTATTGCTGCATTCGCATCGAGCGCACCACGGGGGCTGCGTCTGTCGATCACATGGTGGCCAAGTCGAGACAGTGGGATCGGGTCTACGAATGGGACAATTATCGTCTGGCCAGTTCGCGCATGAACTCCCGTAAGAATATTCACGAAGTCCTCGATCCTTTCGACATCGAGAACGGATGGTTCCATCTGGAGCTGTTTGGTTACCAGGTCATTCCCAATCCGAGTCTTCGCGATCCTCTTCGCCAGCAAGTGATCGACACGATAGTCCGATTGGGACTCAACGATCCCGGATTGCGGAAAGCCAGGGAACGCTATGCGAAGCGATACCTCGAAGTGGGAGACTCCTTCAAATCCCTCATGGAAGATTGTCCCTTCGTCGCGATGGAACTCCGGCGACACGGGAGACTTCTCGCTGGGGATCGTTGATGGGGCGATGGTCCATTCCCAGTTTTGCAACGAGTCTCGCTCCTGGCCAGATCCGTCTCCCGCGGCGAGCAGCTTGTCTACATGCGTTCACTGTTATCGGTGGACGAGGATCGCTTTCGTCCGGAATTCAGCACATACCGCAATCAGAATCCACTTCCCTTCGCTTTTCATTGCGGGCGGAGCTGTCTCCCCTTACACTGTGGGACTTCCGATTCCTCCGACCCGTGGAGCCAGTGATGGTTTACCGACCCCGTACCAAGGCGAAAATCGCCAAAAAGCAAAAGCGTTGCTCCAAGTGCAACGCCCTGGTCAGCTACCGCTCGCGCTGCAAGAAGTGCCACAAGGTCGTAAGCTAACCCCTGATAGCAGAACGGGTTGCCATGAGCGCCGAATCTCGACTGAGTGAGCTGGGTTTGGTTCTTCCGCCGGTTCCAAAGGCGGGTGGGATCTACAAGCCGGTGGTTCAGGTGGGCCAGCTGCTGTACGTGTCGGGGCATGGTCCGATGCGTGCCGATGGAACGCTCATCACCGGAAAGGTCGGACTCGACCTGACGGAGGAACAGGGTTTCGAGGCGGCGCGCGCGGTCGGTTTGACGCTGCTCGCCACCGTGCGGAATGCCCTGGGTTCTCTCGATCGGATTCAAAGAACGATCAAAACCCTCGGGATGGTGAACGCCACGCCCGACTTCACGCGACACCCGGCTGTCATCAACGGGTTCAGCCAGTTGTTGAGAGATCTCTTCGGCGAAGACGGGGTGGGTGCCCGGAGTGCGGTCGGAATGGGTTCGCTGCCCGGGAATATCGCCGTCGAAGTGGAAGTGATTTTCGAGTTGCGTGACTGATCGCATGGCCTTCGGTCACACCTGCCAGTTCCGCACGTCGAGGTCCTCCGACGGCACCACCAGCTCGATCATCCCCTCCGAAGGCACCCGGTCCAGGCTGTTGCGATCCTGGAACAGTTCCACATAGAAGTGGACCGCCTGCCCGGTGGTCAGGCCCAAATCGGCCAGCGGGACCATCACCACGCCGACCTCTTCCACAGCGGCCACCGCTCCCGACTTCTCCGGAGTGCCGCCTCTCCACAACGACACCTCCGGCGATCCCGAGGCCGAGGGCAGGATGCGGATCTCGTGCCCATCCGGCTCCAGAAACCGCACGCGCAGCTCCTGTCCCGCCGGAATCGCGTCCCGCGCTCGATCGTGTGTGTCACAGCGAATCAGCAGCGAATTCTGGTCGAATCCGAAGTGCAGTTCCCGGATCAGACCCTGTGTCACGCGGGCCATCGTGCCTCGGTCGGAGCCAGCGACGAAGTGCCCGGCGGGCTTCCACTCGAAGTACCGGCGACGACCGTCCGGCTTCACGTTCAACAGCCGCCGGGGTTGCCCGTGGAGGCTGACCTTGTGAACGTGGCAGATCGGACGCAGCAGGATGTTCGGCGGCGATTCGCCCAAGATGCGGAAGACGTTTTGCAGGTGCCTCCGGTAGAGTTGGTCGAACAAATCATCCTGGCCCGAGGAGTGGTCGTCCCCATACCACCAGCACCAGTCGCTTCCCTCGGCGATGTCGAGTTCACGCCACGCCTTGTGGAGCGTGACCTCGTCGAACTTTCCGCTGGCGACTTGCTTCTTGAGGAACTCGCGGGCCAGGTGCAACACGTCCCACGCCTGCCGGTCCTCGGCATGGCCGATCCAGATATAGAAGTCCGAGTTGATCCAACTCCCCGCGTGGAGTTTCTGGAGTCGCTCCGGTGCCGGAGCTGACTCCAAGTGGTCACACATCCGCATCGGCTTCACGTCGGAATGCCGGACCGCCTCGCGATAGAGCGTCCGCAGGAACACCACGCCCCCATCGCGATAATGCTCCCAACAGTTCTCGCCGTCGAGGATCACCGGCACCAGCACCGGGGTGTCGCCCTTGCTCCGGTGGACCGCGCGGCCCACCTCCGCACACGCATGCAGGATGTGGTGTGCGGCCGACACCGGATCCTGCCGCTGCGCTTCGAACCCGATAAAGTCGCTCAGCCCGAGGTCGCGGAAGATCAGTTGCAGCGACTTCCCCTGATGCTCCCAGCGCCACGGACGGTACAGCAGGTCGGGCCGGTTGATCCGCTTGTGGTTGTCGCGATGAATCGCCCCGTCGAGCGATCGCGAGAGGATGCCCTCATCGGTCGCGATCCATTGAATCCCGGCCTCGATGATGGCGGGCAGAATGTCCGCCGAGACCGACCCCTCCGACGGCCACATCCCACGCGGTTTGCGACCGAACAGCTTTTCATGCAGTGCGACCGCGGAATTGATGTGCCGCACCGCGTCCTCGGAATAGCTGTCGAGGGCGGCCGGGAGTTGGCAATTCGGCATCGCCTGGCGGGCCGCGCGCTTGTCCCATAAGAGCGGCAGGATCGGGTGATAGAACGGCGTCGTGGTCAGCTCGACCTGGCCGCTGTCTTGTAGTTCCTTGTGCAGCGGAATCACGCGGGCCACCACTTCGCGCTGCTTGGTCAGCAGCCAGAGTTTATCGGCCTCGCTGTAGTCGCGGCCCTTCGCGCGGAACTCTTGCAGGTCGGAGTCCTCCTCAAACAACAGCTCGTGGAACCAGCACAGATTGTGCCACACCTGCAAGTCGCGCAGCTCCTGTGTCGACAACCGCGACAGTGCGGCATCGGCCCCGGACGGCTGGGTGAATCGCTTGCGGTGCAGTTCCAGATAGCGGGGGAACGGGCGAATCATCGACTCCAGATTCGCCGCGAAGAAGTTGTCGACGAGGTAGCGGCCATCGTGAACACTAAGTCCATCGGCGGGCATGCGCGAGACATCGAGATGCCGGTCGCTGCCGCCCGCGACGTACCTCTGAATCTGCACGAGCAGACTCGGCACCAGATTGATCGAGCAGCGAAACTCGGGCACCTCCTTCACATGGAGGGCCATCCCGATGTAGTCCTTGGTCGAATGAAACCGGACCCAGGGCATCAGCGTCTCCCCGGTCACATCGTCCGGGTAATACGGTTGATGCTGGTGCCAGAGAATCGCCAGGGAGACAGGATGCATGACGGTTTCCTTCCGGGTACAGGAGCTGCGCGGGGAGTATAGCAATTAAGGAGTGGTCTCGTCGGCGCGAGTTGTAGATTGTAGTTCGACGCTCCGCGTCGATACTCACGACGCGGAGCGTCGTGCCACAATCCAGTACTCCGCGACGCGTTCAGTGGCCTTACGGCGAATCCGTTCTATCATGAGCGAAGATCCACTCCTCGTTCCCACTGCGAGAATCACTCCGATGCCCGGCACTGTCGATTGGTACTACCACCGAAAGGGCTGCGTCACCTGCCAGAAGATGGACGCACTGCTGGCCTCATTGGAGATCACAGCCCAGGAAACCGTCTCGGCGAATAAGAACAAGCTGGGCGTGGCCGAGGCGCTGGAACTCATCGGGCGCTGTACGCGGCTCGTCGTGAGCAAGGGGACCAAGGCGTTCGAGATCGACCTGAAGAAGGCCCCCAAGACTGCCGAGGAGTTGCAGGCTCTGGTGATCGGGCCGACCGGGAACCTGCGGGCTCCGACGATCCGCCGAGGGAAGACCCTCTACGTGGGTTTCCACGCCGAGACATTCGCGGCGGCGCTGGGCGGGAAGGGCTCGTGAGCGGCACGGCGCTCGCCGCAGTAACCCGATGCGTGAGCGAGGGGCCGAGCGTAGCGAGGTGTACCGCCAATACGTGTCCAGACCAGCTTGCGAGCATCCCTCCCAGCAGCTCACACTCCCGTAGGACGCCGAGAGCGTCTGCCCTCGCTGACGCGTCGGGTTACTGAGCTGAGGTAGGTGCCATAGTTCTAGCGCCGTGCCGCTCACCGTATACTCAGCTCTCCGCCCCCTTGGCGACCAGGCGCAGACCGATGCCGTAGTGCGTCAATCCCGCCAGAATCAAGTTGCCGAACGTCAGCAGCAGCATCCAGGCGTACCAGACCGCCTCGCCGCCACCTCCCCCCCAGCTCATCATGCCAATGACTGAAATCATCCACACCAGGAAATTCCCGAAGAACGTCACCCCCACTCCCAGGATGATCGCAATCGGCCACGCCGCCCAGCTGATGCTGATCGAGAAGAACGTCACCAGATGCAGTGCCAACACAACCGTTGCGAGCAAATAGGCGATGAACAGGAAGGACTCCGGATGGCGCGCGAGGTCGGAAAACAAATCCCCGATGAACGTCACGGAACAGACGCACAACACACTCACCGTCGGGATCAATCCCAGCATCGCCCCGCCCAGCTTCGAATAGGCAATCTGCGGCAGCGACTTGGGCAGCGTCAGCAGCGTGGACCACGTATGGTCCGTCAGTTCGGGGCGAAACAACTTGGCCGCTGTGAAGCACAGATCCAGTGGTAGCAGAATAAAGAAGACGATCCACGCCATCACACCGCATGACGTTTCCAAACTGCGGCTGAAGTCGTAGTACTTCATGTTGTAATACAGAATCGTCCCGAACAAGGTTCCGTATAACATGCACTTCACAAGCATCGATCGTCGACCGCCGCCGACTTGCTGGAAGTCCTTCCAACCCAACGCCCAGTTCCAGACCACACTCGCGGTGCGGGTCTTCCGGGTGAACAGGCCCTGGATGCGAGAGATCCAGCTCCGGCCTCCCGATCCGCCACTCATGTGCCGCATCGTCACTGGATCAAAGACGAGCCAGGCCATCAGAAACAGCACCGCTCCGATGACCAGATTGGAGATGACTTGCGGACTCCACGCACTCCCCTTGAACGAGGTCGTCAGGATCTCCCCAAACATTCGGCCACTGGCCGACCACTGGTTCAGGGGGATGACGACCTCGTCCCGAATCCAGTTGCTCAGCTCCGGGGAAACCCAACCTTTCTCGGCGCAAAGGGCGATCGCCGCCCAACACAATGCAGGCAGTAACCGACCGACGAACATCAGGAGAATTGTCAGGCCGCAGGCTTGGGCACTGGTCGGCTTCCACACTGAACAGAGAAGCCCCAGATTCCCAATGAGCACGAGGTGGGCCAGCAGCATCAAATAGCTGGCCCAGATTTGCTGCCACGAGACTCCTCCCAGCGTCACCGTCAACCACGTAAACGGAAACTGAATCGAGATCAAGACCATCGCCGTCAGCATGCGCGGCAGCCACTTCCCCAGCAGCAGCGACAACGGGCCGATGTTGGCCATGCGCAAGAGACCCAGCGTCTGCTGTTCGGTCTCCTCGCTGATGGCGATTGCGAAAATTGTCCCACCGGCCAGCGTCACGAAGACCCAGTTGGCCCAAGTCATCGTTTTGAACAGCGTCGATCCCGGAGCGGACTGATTGTCCAGCGAGAGCCACCCCATCAACAAAATCAACACCACCACCCCCGCCAGTCCAAACCGGAACAGGTGGCTCTTGATGTCGCGCGATTCCGTCCGTAAGGCCCGGACCAGCAGTGCGAGCGTTTTGTTCATGGGCTTGTCTGTTGTCACCAGGACCGTAGCCTGGACCCCCAGGTCCGGGCGAAATGCCAACTCCGATTCGCCCGGACCTGGGGGTCCAGGCTACGGCTGATCACCTCAAGTCCGCACGCCCCGCTCTGTCAGGTCCATAAACGCATCGTTCAGCTTCCGCTGATCCCGCTGGAACCCGGCGATCGGAACCCCCATCGCCAACAGCTGGGTCAGCATCGAGTTCGCGTCGATGTCGGCTGCATCGGCTGTCAACCGGAACTCCGGCTTCCCCTCGACCGGCTCCACGGTGGCCACCCCTGCGAGTTCGGGCAACCGGGGAGCCCAGACCTCAATGTCTGTCTCGATCCGCAGCCGGTAGACCGGGTGGCCGTCTTGCGCATACAGCAGATCATCCATGTGCCCGCTGTACTTCGTCATCCCTCGGTCGATGATCGTCACGCTGTCGCACAGCTCGGCGAGTTCGCTGAGGATGTGGCTGCTGATGAAGATCGTTTTCCCCATCCGCCGCAGCTCGCGGAGGATCTCCATCAGCTCGATCCGAGCGCGCGGGTCGAGGCCCGAAGCCGGTTCATCGAGCAGCAGCAGGTCCGGGTCGTTGACCAGCACGCGGGCCAGGCTCACGCGCTGCTGCATCCCGCGCGAGAGCCCCTGGATGAGGTCGTCTTTGCGTCCCTCCATGTCGGTCAGCGCGAGGACATCGCCGACGATCACCTCGCGGCGTTTCGACACGTGCCCATAGGCGGCTGCGAAGAAGTCGAGGTACTCGTAGACGGTCATCTGCTTGTACATACTGAAGTGGTCGGGCATGTACCCGAGCCTCTGACGGATGGCCTTCACATCCGTGCGGACATCCATGCCGAAGACGCGGATGCGACCGGTCTGCGGACGGAGTAGCGTGCAGATCAGTTTCAGCGTGGTCGTCTTCCCCGCCCCGTTGGGACCGACGAAGCCGTGCAGCGTTCCGGCTCCGACCTGAAAGCTGATGCCGTTCAAGGCCCGGTGGTCTTTGAACAGGTGGGTGACTTTTTCGACTTCAATGACCGGGGTGCTCATGGGAAGTCCTGTGGGAGTCGGGAGTCGGAAACACATCAAGGGGCGGTAGTGGTCGCCATCGAAGGGTCGACCTTTGAGACGAACAGCACCTTGCCCGAGGCGGGATGGTCAGTCGGGAGGAACTCTGGCGGGGCGTCGCAGTAGACCAGGATTTGGCCGCCTTCGAACGGAACCTCGGTGGTTGATACAGCGACTGGGGGATCGGGCATGCCACGATAGTGGGGAGCCAACTCCGTCGAAGTCGCGATCTGCACCAGATACGCGATCAGGTTCTTCTGTTGCTGCGTGGGGTCAATCCGACCATACCCATAGTAGAACTCGGTCGGAAACATGCTGTTGATCGGAAAGGCGGGAGACGAATTCACCCATCCGGTCTGACTCGCGATCAGGGTATACGCCTGGCCCGCCGACACCAGATACACCTGTGCATCGGCCGGAATCCCCGCCCCCAGTTGGACCTCGATCTTGTCCACTCCCGGATTGAGTACCAGCTTCTTGACGTTGATCGAGTAGTCTCCCTGCGTCGGCAGGACGGAGGCTTCCTGATACGAGCAGGCCGAGAACGGCGGGATGTCCGCCACGATGACCGCTTGAGGGCGGTTCAGAATCTCGGCGTTGCCGGAGAACTCAGTCCCCGACTCCAGCGTGAACACCGCCCCCTCCCCGTGAGCGGGGATCGCATACTGCCCGCCCTCGGTCACGAACAAGCTGCCGTGTTTCTTGAGCGCCACCCGCTGATTTCCCAGCGGGTAAGCGACCATCATCTCCCGCAGCCCCGTCGACTCCCCATACCCGCGCTTGCCGATCTCGGCGTAGAACCAACTGAACAGCAACACCGTCCCCAGGATCATGGCGTACGTGACACGGAAGTCGCCCTTCTTGCGGCTCACCAGCCAGATCCCCGGAAACAGGATCAGCAGATAAATCATCGCCAGGAAGAAAATCAGCGTCCAGTTGTGATCCGGGCGGACCATCTCCCGCATCGTCTGGAACAGCTTGGTCATGCCGTTCGTGGCCGGATCGGTGCCATAGTTTTGGTTGCCATAGTCGTTGTTCGGATCCACGGTCGACTGTGCCACCTCGGTGATCAGGCCGGGAATCTGCCCGGCGTCCTGCACGATCCCCTGCCGCAGCACGACCCCTTGCCCGACCAGGAACCGATCGGCGGGGAGATTGAGATCCTCCAGCGGGGACGGAAACGTCAGGGGTTTACCATCCCGACCGTTGATGAGATACAGCCGCCCTCCCCGCCCCAGCCAGTCGCGAAACGCCCGACTCCGTACCTGATCCCAGCGCGGGACATGATCCAATACCACGCTCCCCAGCGTCTCGGTCCCCGCCGCCCCGATGGGGAAGTCTCTGTCGTGGAAGATCTCGATCCCCTTGAGCGGGGAAGAAACTCCCTGGTCGGCAAAGAACTGGACGGCCACCGGAGCGATGACTTCTCGATTCGAATGCGGAAACTCGAACCGCTCTTTGCCCCCTGGTCCCCAACTGACTTCCCAGTCGAGGGCTTGGCTGGTCACGTACACGACAAACTGCACGGTGCGCGTCTGGCCCGGTTCGACATAGACATCGAGCTCGGTCCACGGAGTGTCATCGCCCCGCCCCACTCCCCCGGAAGCGGCGAGTTGGACTGGCCCCTGAAACGCCTCAAACGAGGGATTGAGCAGGTCGATCGAACACAGGTTGAAGGCGTTGCGTTTGACCGCCCCGTTGAACCCCCAGCGGACCTCCCGGAACTCCAGAGCCTGGGCCAGCCCACTCCCGCCGAGCAGGACTCCGAGTAAGACGGCAACCCGCAGCAGCCAATACGACCCCGGAAAACGACTCTGCCGAAGGGAGTCCGCCGAGCCAGCGGCTCGGTTTCCGGCGAGAAAGGTCGATGTGTCGCACATGAATCTCGGCCCCGGGTGATGAGTCATCTACGCCCCCACGCACGCGAGTGTGGGAAGGATCACCCCATAATAGTGGCCGCACGTGAGAATTTCTCTGGTGGGGTCCGTGGACCGGAACGTGTGAACATCTGGATTGTAGGCCGTCGCGTGTCTCTGCCCCCTCTCCCCACGGGCGGCATGGCTTGAGGAGTGGGCGTGGCTGTGGGGAGAGGGCCGGGGTGAGGGGCTTAGAGCGAGCAGTGTGGCCCCCTCACCCCGACCCTCTCCCCCGCAAGAAGTCCTCTCCGAAAGCCGAGTCGATCGCGGGGGAGAGGGGGCAGAATCTCACGGCTGCCGCCTTTTCCGACGCACACACGCCGGAACCGCGCCCCACAGACCTCAGCGAGTTTCCGACCCACCGTTCAAGACTTGCACCAGCACATTCTCATGCGGGTACGGGTGCCCCAAGTGCTGGCGGAAGGCCTCGCCGTAGGCCACTCCGATCTCCGCCCCGCGACGCGCCGACCAGCGGCGGCAGCCATCCAGGTACTCGTCCAGCCCATGCTGCTGCCGCAGCCAATCCCGTTGACTGGCATGACAGGCCAGCATTGCCAGCTTCAGTTCAAACGTCGCGCTGATGTCGACGATGAACTCGGGCGGGATCGGCTGACCGTACCAGTCGATCCCCTCGATCGGGTCGACATAATACAGAGCTGGGATCTTCGTGGTCGCCGGGGCGGGATCCCATTGCTGAGTCTTGTAGTTCGGGCACGAGGCCCCGAACGCCGCGTCCCGCACCAGCAGGCTCGTCACCTCGTGATCCGATATGTAATCGACTGGCGGGGCCGTCAGTACAATGTCGGGCCGCGCCTGGCGGATCATCTCGGTCACGCGCCGACGGCTCTCATTGTCGTGGCAGATTTGCAGATCCTTGAACTCCAGGCAGTAATGCTCCGCCCCGAGCAAGTCAGCGGCGGCCCCGGCTTCCTTCCGGCGAATGGCCGCGATCTCATCCGGCCCGTGAACCGCACTGCCGCAATCCCCCGCTGTCATCGTGGCCATGATGACCTCACAGCCGAGTTGCTTCAGCCGGGCCAGCGTCCCCGCGCATTGAATCTCGATGTCATCGGGGTGGGCATGGATCGCCAGGATGCGAGGCAGCGGCATGAGGCACCGGGGAGGCAGAAGGGAAGGCTGCAGTCAGTCTACACGCCCCCGCCGTAGAACGGAATTTATTCCGTTCCTGCATGGGAGAACGAGTGCAATCGTCCATTGGCGGTCTCCTGCCCCCTCTCCCCCGCGAGCGACATCAATCCCGCCGGAGGACATTTTGCGGGGGAGAGGGTGGGGGTGAGGGGGCCACACCGCCCGCTATTACCCCCTCACCCCGGCCCTCTCCCCCACAGTGGAGTCCACCCCGAATGCCATGCCGATAGTGGGGGAGAGGGGGCAGAATCTCATGGCTGCCTACTTTTTTGATGCACACTCCGCAGGAACGGAATGAATTCCGTTCTACGCCGAATCGTCACTCCCTCGCACCGGCTGCCGCGAATTCAAATACGACTCCAGCAACACCTGCGCGGCCAGCATATCCAGCTTCTTCTTCCGCTGCTTTCGCGACAGATCCAACTCAATCAAATGGTCGATCACCACAGCGGTCGTACAACGTTCATCGTGCATCGCAAGGGGCAGGCCGAGATGCTCGAAGAGCCAGGCGGCGAACCGGCGGCACTGGGTCGACTTCGGGCTTTCGAGGCCGTTCATGTGGATTGGCAGGCCGATCACGATCCCTTTGACCACGTACTCCTCGCACCAGTGTTTGATCTGCTTGAGGTCGAGGGCGGAGGTCCGGCGGGTGTAGTTCTCGATGGCACTGGAGATCGTCTGCTCGGGCGTCGAGATCGCAAACCCCATCCGCTTGTCGCCGTAGTCGATCCCCAGCAACCGGCCAAACGCCGGCGGCTCGGGAAAGCTTACGTGTTCCAGGATCTCCGGGACTGGCTCGCAGGGCAACGGTTCGGGCGGAGTGGTCACTCCTCGTCTCCCGGAACGTCTTCATCGAAATCATCGTGATCCGGAGACGGTGTCGGAACTGGCATGTCCCCCTCGATCACTACACGAAACAACAATTCGGGAGTCTTCTTGCGGTTGATCGCCCGGGCCAGCTCCGACCGCATTCTCCCGCTGTTCGCGGCCAGACGAGCCATCACCTCATCCGGGCGAAAGTCCTTCGCGAATCCGAGCGGGGCGACCGTCACCAAGAGACAGTTCGCATCGGGAGCCGGAGTCACCTGCACGACATACACATCGCGCAGCCGGTCGTCGTCCAGCTCCCCGGACAGCACTTGATCCAGCGTCCGCTGCACTTGGCTGCACAGTTGCATCGTCTTACGGTCAGGCCGCTGGGGCGAGTGAGACGCCGACCGACCACGACGGGGGGATGTCATCCCGAACTCCAGAGAAAGGCCACGCACCCCGGCACACGCTCCGGTCCGCTGTGACCCCGATCACTGGGAACCGGAGCCACAGCAGCCATTCAAGGTTCGCGGTTTCTCCGGGGATTTGCAATCCCCGTCGCCCGGGACACCCAGGGTCAGTGTGTGCATCGGAAACGTCGGCAGCCATGAGATTCTGCCCCCTCTCCCCCGCGATCGATGTGGCTTTCGGGCAGTGCGTGTTGCGGGGGAGAGGGATGGGGTGAGGGGGTCACACCGCACGTTCTCGCCCCCTCACCCCGGCCCTCTCCCCACAGCCACGCCCACCCCCCAAGCCATGCCGCCAGTGGGGAGAGGGGGCATGGAATGATCGTACACCGACTCTTCTGGATGCAAACACGCAGACAACCGGGGCCGCACCACGAATTGCCTCACTCACGATATTGAACTACCCTGCGAAGATGCCCAATCATCCTCTCTCCCTGTATCTGGCGGACTGCCGTGCGCGTCACAAGACGGGAGCCGTCACGCCGGAAACGTCTTACTATGGGCCGCTGGAGACGCTGCTCAATGCTGTTGGACAGACGCTCAAGAAGCCGCGAGTGCGTTGCTTTATGAGCTTGGGAAACCGGGACGGCAACATGCCAGACGGTGGGCTGTTCACACAGGAGCAGATTCCCAAAGGCGAAAACGATCCGTTGCCCGGACAGAAGCCCGCCCGTGGCGTCATCGAGGCGAAACCGTTTGCGGCAGATTTGGCAAAGCTCGTGGCTGGCAAGCAGGTGGCTCGGTATTGGGACCAGCATCAGCAAGTCTTGGTCACCAACTTCCGTGAGTTCGCACTCATCGGGCGCGATCATCGGGGCCAGCCGGTGCGGCATGAGTTCTATCGGCTCGCCGCGAGCGAGAAAGAGTTCTGGCAACTCGCCGCGAAGCCCGAACTCGCCGAAAAGGAACACGGTCAGCGGCTACTGGATTTTCTGGAGCGTTGCCTGCGACGACCCGCTCCGCTCACCGATCCCAAAGACGTGGCGTGGTTCCTCGCCAGTTACGCCCGAGACGCGCGCAGCCGCGTCGAACATTCGAAAGCCCACAAACAGGTCGAGACGGTCCGCAAGGCACTCGAACAGTCGCTCGGCCTCAAGGTCCTCGACGAGAAGGGCGAGCACTTCTTTCAATCGACGCTGGTGCAGACCCTGTTCTATGGACTGTTCAGCGCGTGGGTCCTGTGGCATCGCAGCGGCCCGGCAGCGAACGAGCGGTTCAATTGGGAGACGGCGTCGAAGTACCTGCACGTTCCGATTCTCCGCAAGCTATTCCGCGAACTGACCGACCCGTCGAATCTCAATGAATGGGACAACCTGACCGAGGTCATGGGCTGGGCCGCCGACACGCTCAACCGCGTCGATCGCGGTGTCTTCTTCGAGAAGTTCCGCGAGACCGAGGCCGTCCAGTATTTCTACGAGCCGTTCCTCGAAGCCTTCGACCCGGAGCTGCGCAAGCAGTTGGGCGTGTGGTACACGCCGCCGGAGATCGTCAAGTACATGGTCGCGCGGGTCGATCAGGTCTTGAAGTCGGACTTCAACAAACCCGACGGACTGGCTGACGAGGATGTCTATGTGCTCGACCCGTGCTGCGGCACCGGGGCGTACCTTGTGGAAACGCTGTCGGTGATCGCCGCCACGCTGGCCGAGAAAGGCGAAGGGGCGACGCTGGCGGGAAGCCTCAAGAAAGCGGCCACTGATCGTGTCTTCGGCTTCGAGATTCTGCCCGCTCCGTTCGTCGTGGCCCATCTGCAACTCGGCATCTTCTTGCAAGAACATGGGGCAGCGTTCAATGACAAGAAGCACGAACGCGCAGCTGTCTATCTCACCAATGCCCTCACCGGCTGGAAGCCGCCAACCGGGCCGAAACAAAAACTGATCTTCCCCGAAATGGAGGAGGAGCGGGACGCCGCCGACAAGATCAAGCAGAGCCAGCCGATTCTGGTGGTGATCGGCAATCCGCCGTACAACGGCTTCGCCGGGCTGCCCGTCGAGGAAGAAGCGGGACTGGTCGAACCGTACCGCACGACGAGGACCGCTCCCAAGCCGCAGGGGCAGGGGCTGAACGATCTCTACATTCGGTTCTTCCGTGTGGCCGAGCGTTGCATCACCGAGCGTGGTGTCCAGCACGGCATCGTGTGCTACATTTCGAACTACTCGTGGCTGGATGGTCTGTCGCACACCGGTCTGCGCGAGCGGTTTCTGGAAGAGTTCGACGACATCTGGATCGACTCGCTCAACGGCGACAAATACAAGACGGGCAAGTCGACCCCCGAGGGAAAGCCCGACCCCAGCGTCTTCAGCACACCGCACAACCGCGAGGGC
Source organism: Planctomycetota bacterium (assembly GCA_043778825.1). GTDB lineage: Bacteria > Planctomycetota > Planctomycetia > Planctomycetales > Planctomycetaceae > TH-plancto1. The sequence goes on from JAYWFM010000001.1 coordinate 36,924, forward strand.
ATCCAGGTCGGCACAGCCGTGACACTCCTCGTGCGGAAGCCGAAGCACGCAGCTCCCGCGACGATTCACTTCCGCGACTTCTGGGGCGACAAGAAGCGCGAAGAGTTACTGCAATCGCTGAGTGAACCCGCCCATCTCGGCGAGCCGGACGCGACTGCGCACATCGGTGAGCCGGAGGGCGTCAGCCCCCGGACGGATCTCGACGCGCGAAACGTCCGAGGGCTGACGTCACCCGGCTCGCCAAGTTCAATGGCATGTGACATCACACCCGACACGATCGCGTACCTGCAATACACGTCCGGTTCCACGAGCGCTCCCAAGGGGACGATCATCACTCACGGCGCGGTGGTCGCGAACATTCTGCAACAGGCGGCGGGGACGACGCTGTGGGAGGATTTGATCGGCGTTTCGTGGTTGCCGATGTA
>JAYWFM010000002.1:0-16053 GCA_043778825.1 Planctomycetota bacterium
GCCTTGTACACCTCCTGCATCGCCGGGCAGCGTCCGATCAGCGCATCGCCCGATTCCGGCAACGGATCGATCTCCGGCAAGGCTGCGGGCTCGCGCATCAGCCGACTGGCGCGGATCGCGCGGTCGATGACGGCCCGCAGTTCCGCGAGGTCAAGTGGCTTGAGCAGGTACTCGAACGCCCCCTCGCTAATGGCCTTGATGGCCAAGTCGGTCGTGCCATGTCCGGTGATCAGGATCACCGGCACACGAGCATCCAGCTCCCGCAGACGGTGATACGTTTCGAGGCCCGTTGCATCCGGCAGATGCACATCCAGGACGACCACATCGGGGGCCACATCACGGAATCGCGTGATCGCCTCTGCGGCATTCGAGGCCAGTGACACCGCAACATCCGTATCTCGAAACGCACGGGTAAATGCGTGCTGAATTGAAGGTTCGTCGTCAATCACCAAGAGGCGGGGCTTCATGCGAACGCTCCTGTGAGCAGAGTCCGCAGGGAGGAGTTCACCACGGAGACACGGAGGCACGGAGGAGGAGTGAGTAAGAAGAATTCAACGCAAAGACGCAAAGGCGCAAAGACGCAAAGGAAATCAAGAAAGTCTACCCTTTGCGCCTTTGCGTCTTTGCGCCTTTGCGTTGAATTCTGATGTTTTGTATTCATTGATAACCAGGACGGGAGATACCAATTTCCCTCCCACTCCGTGCCTCCGTGCCTCTGTGGTGAATCTTCTACTGTCTGACTGCTCATGTCTTCTCTCCCACCGGCAACCGCACCTGAAACACAGCCCCGCCCAGCGGAGCATTCTCCACACTGACCCGACCGCCGTGGGCCTCCAGGATTCTTCGCGTAATCACCAGCCCCAGGCCCAGGCCGGTTTCCTTGTTCGTCGCAAACGGCTGGAACAGCCGCTCCTGCATGTCCTCGGAAATTCCCGTCCCGGTGTCGGACACGGTCAGCTCCGCCAGGTCGCCGCGGCGGTTCGTCGTGAAGGTCAGACGGCCTCCTTGCGGCATGGCGTCGAGGGCATTCAGCGCCAGGTTCAGGACCACTTGTTGCATCTGATTCACATCCGCCGAAATCGGCACCCCTGTCACGGGAGACACCAGTTGCATCTCGACCCGCTGGCGTTCGGCCCGCACGCGGACCAGCCCCATCACGTTCTGGACCACCGTTTCCAAGTCGACCTGCTGCCGCTGGGGGTTCGGCGGTCGGGCGTAATCCAGAAAGCTCTGCAAGGAGCGTTCCATCCGCAAAACTTCGCTCACAATCACCTTCAAATCCTCGGGTGCCATCCCGCCTAGACTGCGGCTTTCCAACTCCGCCTGCACGAGTAATTTGATCGAGGTCAGCGGGTTCCGCACCTCATGGGCCACCCCAGCTGCCAACTGCCCGAGGGCGGCCAGTTGCTCCGCTCGCAGGACTTCGCGGTCCCGCTGCTGGAGCATGGCGACGAATCGCTCAATGCGGGCACTGAGCGAGTCCATCTCATCATGCAGGGCGACCACGTTTCCATCCCCGGTCAGCACGATCTCCGAGGCCGTCGGGTCGAGCTTGCCCGCCGCGTCCCGCACCTGGACTTGCAGACGGTGAATCGAACGAGAGACTCCCTGCGAGACCCCGAACCCAAACACCAGCCCCGCGATGCCCCCCAGCCCGCCGACCCACACTAGCCCCCACGTGGTTCGTCGAAGGAGCATCGAATGTTCCTCCGCTGAATGCTGCAGCCGTTGCGAGCAAGCTACCTCCAAATCATGACTCGGACGAAGCAAATCTTTTTCCAATCGGCTGACGACTTCACGAGCCGCCTTCGGATCAATGGACTCATCTCCCGAAGGCAAGGAGTTCCAATCTTCAAGATGTTCCGTGAAGGCCAATCGGATCCGAGACAGCTGTTTCCGGTCCGAAGGAACCGTGACGCGGTTCCCGGCCTCGGTGATCAATTTGTCGGCACGCTCGTGAATCGAGACGACTTGCCGAACACGATCCTTCACCAGCGCGATCAACTCGACGAAGCATTCTTCCATTTCCGCCACAGTCAGATGCCTTGCGACATCGTCCCGCATGTCCGCAGCTGCTGAGCGCTGCTCGCGGACTAGCCGGGTCGCGGCGTAAGCGCTGACGACAGCCAGCGCCAAACTGGCCACCAAAAACGGCCAGATCAAATGAAACCGCTGATTCATCCTGCCTCCCCGCCTCGCTCCTCGCTCGACACTGTCCATATTCGAACAGTCTGGTCGTTGAGAAGCCAGCGTGGCCGGTTGAGCATCAGTTCGGTGGGCAAGAAGCATCGAGAAAAACCTGGCAGAAGGCAATTTCTTGATGTTCACGCAAAAACTGGACCCGAGGTACGCCAATTGCTTTTCCTCGACGCTATGACGACCAGTCGATCTCGACACCGGAGATGCGACTGATGATGCAGCCCCGACCGGAGTAAACCCAATGAGTCAAGCAATCCCATCAAATCCCGCAAAATCCCCTGTGAACGGACCGAATTACGGGAAAGATGCGTTCGCCGGTTTCCTCGTTTTTCTCATCGCCCTGCCACTCTGTCTCGGAATTTCCAAAGCCTGCGACTGCCCTCCGATTGCCGGGGTTTTGACCGCCATCATTGGCTCGATCCTCTGCGCATTCATCAGCAATTCCGAACTGACGATCAAAGGGCCAGCCGCTGGCATGATCGCCATCGTGCTGGGAGCTGTGACCGCCTTCAAAGGGGTTGGAGCCGATGACACTCAGGCGTATCGAATGATGCTGGCTGTCGGTGTTGTGGCGGGCATCGTCCAGATAGTCCTCGGCTTGCTGAAAGCGGGCAGTCTGGGGGAATTCTTTCCCACAGCAGCGGTCCACGGCCTGCTTGCCGCCATCGGCTTCATCATCATCTCGAAGCAAGTTCACGTCTTACTCGGGGTCCACGACCCTGCGTTTCTGAAGAAGGGGGCGTTTGCCCTGTTCGCAGAGATTCCCCGGTCGATAGGTCGTCTCAATCCCAGGTTTGCCATCATCGGCGTCATCGGTCTGATCATCTGCTTTGGAAAGCCCTTCATCAAAATCAATTGGGTGAAAAAAGTTCCCGCTCAACTGATCGTGTTGATCGTCGCCTTGGCATTGGCCAGCTATTGGGGACTCTCCAAGGAATCTGAATATTCGATGGGGGGAGCCACCTACAAACAAGGGCCGAAGCCATATCTGGTGTCCGTGCCCACCGACTTTCGGCAGGCTTTTGCGACCCCGAATTTCGACGCGATCCAACATCATGGAATCTTCTGGCAGTGGGTGCTGATGTTTGCCATGATCGGCACCCTGGAGTCTCTGCTCAGTGCCAAGGCGGTCGACCTGATTGACCCACTCAAGCGCAAGACAAACCTTAACCGTGACGTACTGGCCGTCGGCATCGCCAATACTGTCACCGCAGCGGTCGGGGGACTCCCCATGATCTCGGAGATCGTGCGCAGTCGAGCCAATATCGACAACGGAGCCCGCAGCCGGGTGGGCGGAGTCGTGCATGGCCTGTGCCTGCTCGCTTTCGCTGCCCTGCTTCCCGCCCTGATCAATCAGATTCCACTGGCAGCCCTCGCCGCCATGCTGGTCTTCACCGGCTTCCGCCTCGCTTCGCCGATGGAGTTTGTCCACATGGCCCATATCGGGAAAGAGCAGCTGCTGGTCTTCGTGACCACCATCGTGGCGGTTCTGATGACCGACTTGTTGATCGGGATTGCGATCGGCGTGGTCATGGAAATGTGCGTCCATGTGTTCCTGGGTGCGTCGTTCGGATCGTTGTTTGGATCGTCTGCCGATGTCGAGCATCATCCGAATGGCATCAGCGTGATTACTGTCCGGAATGCGGCGATGTTTAGCAACTGGATTCCGCTTCGCAAGAAGATCGTGCAGTACGGCTACGAGATGAAGAACAAGGTGGTGGTCGATCTGTCACAATCCAGCTTGGTCGACCACACGGTGATGGACAAGCTGATGGCGCTCAAGAACGACTTCACCAACGAAGGCTTGGAACTGGAGATCCGCGGCCTGGACGATCACCAACCGGTCTCGGCTCATCCTCTCGCGACGCGCCGACTGATGCCATCCGACGGCCAGGGCTGATCGTCAACTTGGTTTTGAACCTCGATCGATGATGCTGCCAAGGTCATCGAGTTGGTCCAGTTCAGTACCGAGTGACTCCACATGCTGGAAGGCTTGGACTACATCGACCACGCCTGCCTGGACCTGATGCTCTCCTGGACCAAGCAGCACGAGGCCACTGGCGGCGACGTGACCGTCGACTGGCACTCGCTGCACCTGATGGTGCGGCAGACGCCGGAACTGGCGGCCCGCTGAGCCAGTGCCCTGTCTACGGGGTTTCCGTCCTCGGGAGGGCGAGGCCAGTGCTGTGAACACGATTGCGGTCATCGTGGGGCACGTTACCGACGTGCCCGTGGTCCGTAGCTCACGTCGCTCCGCGACTGAGATTCCTCCCGCCAGACACCGTCCGGACATCGAAAAACCCGCGTGAGTCGGTCTTCCCGCAGGCGGAATGCGAGTCGCGGAGCGACATCGCCTACGAAGTCGATTTCGGATTAATCGCCGACATTCAGGCTGTCCCTGCGCCTCAATCGTGTTCACTGCACTGGGGCGAGGCTCCTGCCGAGCCGCTTAGGCCAGTCCGCATGTCCCATGGCTCGCGGCTCAGCAGGAGCTTCGCCCTCCCGAGGGGTAATACAGCAACCCCACCGCGAGCGGCGTCACGACTCCAGCATCATCAGCATTGCCCGGCCGATCTGGTCGCGGCGTTCCGCGTAAGCCGCAGGCTCGCAGGGCAGGCCGTCGAACTCCTTGGGATCCTCGAACGGCAGGGAGACGCGCAGGCTGGCCCCCAATACGACCGGGCAGTTTTCGTCGGCGTCGGTGCAGACCAGGATCGCACAGAAATCCTGCTGCGGGTTGGAGGCATCGTCGTAACGCTTGGAGAACTCGGGAATCGAGTCAGAGGCCCCGCTTCCCCAGCGAACCAGATATCGGGGATTCAGTTCTCCCGCCGGGCCAGGAGGAGCGTGGTCGCCCGACTCCTCGACCTGCACACCGATCTCTTGCAAGGCTCGTATCGTTCGTGGGTTGAACGCCGAGGGGGCAGTCCCTCCGCTAAAGAACCGAACTCCGGCATCCCCGAAAAATGCAGCTGCGATGTTTCCCAGCGTCGAGCCGAGGCTGCTTCGCCGGGAGTTTCCGGTACAGACGACAATGACGTTCGCGGTTAGTCCGGCGTCTCGACGCTGTCGAACCCAACTCCCGACCTGCTGAGCCGCTGCTTGATGGCGTTCAGAGAGGCTATGGCGGGGCGAGATCAGCAGGCTCTCGCAATACGTTCGTAGTTCAGGAAACAAAGCGGTCGTCATGAGTGGCATCGCAGTATCGTGGGAGGGGCGGGAGAGCGGAGCCAGTGCGGTGGACACGATGGAACGTAGGCGATGTCGCTCCGCGACTCGCATTCCTCCACAGGGAGGACGCTACGCGGAAGATCCCCGGAAATCGAAGGGGTCTGGGTGGAGGAATCTCAGTCGCGGAGCGACATGATCTACGGTCGGAGAGGCGGCGGCTCAGCCGGAGCTTCGCCCTCCCGATGTGGTGACCGTAAGTCGAGTCCAATAGTTTCACAAGCGACCCTCGGCCAAGTTCATCAAACATTCATCGAATCTCCGCTGCCGAAGCCCTCCTGGGAGCGGCATCTTAGCCTCCGATCTGGAAAATGACCCGCATCCGGTATATCGTGGGGTCTCTACGTTTCACTTCCGAGTTCTTCTCTCATCGCATCAGGTCAACACGAACATGGGCATCGTTGACGAAATGATGAAGCAGGTGGGCGTCTCCAAGGAACAAGCCGAAGGGGGCCTGGGCCTGATTTTCAAACTCGCCAAGGACAAACTGGGAGCCGACTTCTCACAGGTCAGCAACGTCGTGCCGGACGCCAACACCCTCATCGGCAAGGCCCCCCCCTGCGGAAGCGGAAGGCGGCGGCGGTCTGATGGGGATGCTCGGCGGAATGGCCAGTAAGATGGGGCTGGGAGACATTGGAAAACTGGCCGAACTCGCCGCACAGTTCAAGAAGCTGGGCCTCGACATGGAGACCGTTCAGAAGTACGTGAAGGTCGTGATGACCTTTGTCGAGTCGAAGGGCGAAACGGTGGTCAAGGATCTGCTGAACAAGGTTCTGACCCCGAAGTAACGTGGGCTTTAGCCCACGTGTCATGAAAGAGAACGCTTCTGCGTGGTCCCAAGACCGCTCTCTCTGGAGGCCCGCGTGAACGCACCGAATCCCGCTCTCCCGACCCGCCCGTTGGCACTCCAGCCGAAGTGGATCGTTGCGGCGTGCCTGCTGCTGGTCGTGTATTTGCTGTTGCGACCGTGGCTGGTCGAGCGATTCGGACTCGACCTGCCGGGGTTCACGGATACGAAGCCGAAGGTCGAGGCCCCCGCCTCTGGCACTCCCACGACCGCTCAGACGAAGCGGGACAAGCACCGCCCGATCGAGGTGCCAGTCATTCCGGAGCAGTCGGAACCGGTCGTGACTGAAGCGACTCCGCGCGAGGGTACCCCCGCGCCGGATCGGACGGTGAAGAAGCCCACCAAGCCCGAGACCTCGGTCACCCAGACCGAGAAGCCCGTCGCTCCCCGGAACAGCAACACGCCTCGCACCGGCAACAGCGGAACAAGCTCCCAGACCACCCCTTCCAATACCAACCCGACCCGCTCGCCCACCACGACTCCCCCCGCAACACCGGAAAAGTCCAAGCTGGGAGTCCTCAAGCCCGCCGGGCGCGACCGTTATGAATCGACCGCCGGACTGGTTTACTCCCAGTACCGCATCGATCACGTCATGGAGCACAGCCGCGACAACCCCGACAAGCCCAGCCACGGGGTCTTCGAGGGGACGAAGGACGACATCTTCGCCCTCATTGACGAGTCGTATGAACTCGCGAAACAGAAAGGCCCCCCGCAAGTGGTCATCGAAGACGAAGGGGACCGCACCACTTATACGGTGAACCTGAATCGCAAGATCGGCCACGGCGGAGGCCAAAGCGGAGCCCGCCGCCGCAACCCGCCGCTCAAGATGGTGAAGATCGTCCTCGAAGGGGACGAAGTTATCACCGCGTTCCCGACTGATCGGTAGCGACATTCGCCGGAACGTCGGGTATTGTCGTCTTTCGCTCCGCGAAAGAACGCGCCTTTCGCGGAGCGAAAGGCGACACTCCAGCCCCCACCCGACTCCCGACTCCCCATGCTCGACCGCGAAGAATACATTGAACAAACGCACCTGTTCCGGGTCTACCGGGAGCGGATCGAGCAGAATACGCCCGCCCAGGAGATCCTCGCCTCCGTCCGCGACGAGATCCTGACCACCACCAAACTCCCCATGGCGATCGACTTCCTCGCCGGAGAACTCAGCCTGCATGGGCGGGTCAGCGATGGCATGCGACAGCTGGGGCACTACTTCACGCCGTTCCAATCATTCCTGATGACGAAGGCCGAAGAGGAGGGGGCCCGGTTCGACATCCGCATTGCGCTGGCCATCCTGGAGCAACTGTCCGAGTACATGTCGGGAACGCCGACCGCGCCGGGTCTGTTCATGTACCAGTTCGAATGCCTGGCCCGCAACCGGCTGGGGTACGACTTCGGCATCGAGGCGGTCGCGAAAGATCCGTTCTACAGCGCCGACTGGAAGGAGTGGATCATGAAGATCCGCCCCCAGCTCGGCATGACCGACTTTGCCGAACTGCTCTACTCCCGGTCGCAGCACCGCGTGCTGGAACTGCGGCGGAAGCAGAACGATCCCGAGTATCTGCCGCCCTACCCGATTCTGTTCGAGGCCTCGGAAGGCCGGATCGCCAAAGCCAACATCGGCAAAGACCCGCTGTACATGTTCGCCGCCCTCCAGCGGCAGCTCGGTTACCCCAAGGTGCCGCGCCCCAGCCCGGCCCGCACCTCCCCGCTGTTCGAGCCACAAGTCGAGCAACGCTTCCAAAGACTCGAAGCCCGACTGAGCCTGCTGGAGCAGGAGACCAAGGGCGGGATCGATTTGAACCAGTTGGCTCCGAAGGATCTGTACCGGCTGGATGAGAAGTAGAGGTGGTGAAAGATTCGATCAGTTCACGAATGCAAATGCCGGTCTGACGTAGAACGGACGACTATCGCTGAATGATCCGGTCATATTCGGCATGCGACCCAATCCAGAACCAAACTGGCCCTTCGTCGCCGTCGACCGCCAACGCTCGATAGTCGATCCCGACTCGCACGGACCACAGACGGCCCACACACACGCTTGAAGTGCAATGAGGGGTGCCGAGAGTCGGCCCGCAGCAACTCATAGTTGGCGTCGGCGACGCGCCGGATGAACTCGGGCAACTCACCATAACAGACCCAGAAATCGGCAGTTGTATGGTGCGTCATAGCGGTCGAGTTCGCCCGGCCCGGTGTTCGGCCAATGCCCGCTCGGCCAAGGCGTCGAGTCGGCCCGTGCGCTCGTCCTGCTCGATCTGGGAGTCCCACTCCGCTGCGGCGCGCTCATCCAGCCAGGCTCGAATTTGCGAGATTTGATCGGGCGGCAGTTCCGCAATGGCCGTGGTAATCGTCTCGACGGTACTCATGGGGAGTCCTCAGTGAATCTGGCATTCCGCCCTTCAGTGTAATCTGTTCCGAGTCACCCAGAAACCTCACGCAGCCAAGATGAATCGCTTCTGCATCTTCGGCAGTGGAATGGAATGGAAATGAAAGGAGACGACCCCCAGTCAGCGGGGTCGCGTTGGATGGGATACGCCTCACATGTGAATCGTCCGTCCATCCACCGCCAGGGCCGCTTCCTTGACCGCTTCGGCCAGCGTCGGATGCGCGTGACACGTGCGGGCGATGTCTTCGCTGCTGGCTCCGAACTCGATGGCAGCTGTGCATTCGGCGATTAGCTCGCCAGCGTGCGGGCCGATGATGTGGATGCCGAGGACGCGGTCGGTCTGGGCGTCGGCGAGGATCTTGACCTTGCCATCGGTGGTGCCGCTGGCCCTCGCGCGGCCGTTGGCGAGGAACGGGAAGCTCCCCTTGCGATACTTGCGGCCCTGGAGAGTGAGTTGTTCTTCCGTGAAACCCACGGTGGCGATTTCGGGTTCGGTGTAGACCACGCCGGGGATCGCGTCGTAGTTGACGTGGCCGTAGCCGGTGTAGAGGTGTTCCACCGCCGCCACCCCTTCCTCTTCGGCCTTGTGAGCCAGCATTGCCCCACCCACCACATCGCCGACCGCGAGAATGCCCGCAGCGGAGGTTTTCATGTGCTGGTCGACGGTGATGAAGCCGCGTTTGTCCACTTGCACGCCGACGTTTTCGTGGCCCAGCCCCTGCGTGTTCGGCTTGCGACCGACGGCCACCAGCACGCGGTCGGCTGTCAGGACTTCGCCGCCATCGATCATGACCTGGCACTCCTTCTTGACGACCTTGGCCCCCGTGACTTTGCAGCCGAGACGGAACTCGATCCCCTGCTTCTCGAAGATCTTTTTGGCCTCGGCGGCGATCTCGTTGTCCATACCGGGGAGGATGCGGTCGAGGTATTCAAGGACTGTGACCTTGGCCCCCAGTCGCCGCCAGACCGTCCCGAGTTCGAGGCCAATGACCCCGGCTCCGATGACGATCAAATGCTTGGGCACTTCGGGGTAGCACAGGGCTTCGGTACTCGTCCCGATGCGGTCGCCGTCCATCTCGATGCCGGGCAGCGAGGCGGGGGAACTGCCGGTGGCGATGAGAATGTGTTCGGCCTGGAGTTCCTGCTTGCCGTCCTTGCTCTCGACGCTCACGCGACCGGGAGCTGTGATCGTCGCGGTGCCGAGCACGCGCGTGATCTTGTTCTTCTTCATCAAGCCGTCGATGCCGCTGCCGAGAGTGCGAACGACCGACTCCTTGTGCTGGAGCATCGTCGCCAAGTCGAGCTTCAGTGACCCGACGACAACTCCGCGCGCGGCCATCGAGTGCTGAGCCATCTCGAACATGTGGCTCGATTCGAGCAGCGCCTTCGACGGAATGCAGCCGACGCGCAGGCAAGTCCCGCCGAGCATCGGTTCCTTCTCGATGACGGTCACGGTCTTCTTGAGCTGAGCAGCGCGGATGGCAGCGACATATCCGCCGGGTCCGCCGCCGATGATGATGAGGTCAGGCATGTGAATGAGGAGGGATGCGGCCTAGGGGCAAGGGCCTAGGGCCTAGGGCCAGAACAGGGGAAGCGACCTTGGGCTGAGCCCCGAGTGCCAATGGACAGAACAGGCTGTACAGCGTTTCTGGCCCTAGGCCCTAGGCCTCTTCAGATTTCAAGAATCAACCGCGTCGGGTCTTCCACCACATCCTTAATCCGCTTGAGAAAGGACACGGCTTCTCGGCCATCGACGACGCGGTGGTCGTAGGTCAGGGCGAGGTACATCATGGGGCGGATCACGACTTCGCCGTTCAGGGCGATGGGGCGGTCGACGATGTTGTGCATGCCCAGGACGCCGGACTGCGGCGGGTTCACAATCGGCGTCGAGAGCAGCGAGCCGTAGACGCCGCCGTTGCTGATCGTGAACGTGCCGCCCTGCATTTCCTCCATCGAGAGGCGGCCTTCGTTGGCCCGCTTGCCGAAGTCGGCGATGGCCAACTCGATCTCCGAGAAGCTCATCCGCTCGGCACTCCGCAGGATCGGAACCACCAGCCCCTTGCCCCCGCCGATCGCCACGCCAATGTCACAGTAATTCGGAAAGATCAGTTCGGTCCCTTCCAGCCGCGCTCCAATGGCCGGGAACTGATTCAAGGCATCCACCGTGGCCTTCACGAAGAACGACATGAAGCCCAGCTTGATGCCGTGCTTCTTCGTGAACGCATCCTGGTACTGCTCGCGGGCCTTCTTAATGGCTGAGACATCGCACTCGTTGAAGGTCGTGAGGAGAGCTGCGTTAGACTGGGCCTCGACGAGTCGACGAGCGATGGTCTGCCGCATGATCGACATCGGCTGGCGGCGTTCTTCGCGGACTCCGCCGAGCGATGGGCCCATGGGCCTGGCCAGCGCTGAGGCGGCCGATTTCTGCACGTCCTCTTTTAGTACCCGAGCGCCAGGGCCGGTCCCCTTGACGCCCGAGGGATCAATCCCCGCTGAGGCGGCAGCGGCGGCGGCAGCGGGCATGACATGTCCGCCGGTCTTGGCGGGGGCGGCTGTGGGGATGGGGGAGGGGGCGACGCCAGCGGGGCGCGGGGCCGGTTCCATCTGGGCGATGACCTCGTTGACGAGGGCTTTGTCACCGTTCTTCTTGAGGATCTTCGTCACGATCCCGGCAACCGGAGCGGGCACGTCGAAGGCGGCCTTCTCGGTCTCGATGACGACGATGTTTTGATCGACATCGACCCAGGCCCCTTCCTTGACCTGCCACTGTCCGATGAAGGCTTCCGAGATCGAGTCGCCCGCTTTGGGGAGCCGAATGTCAACTGGCATGATGTGTCCGGGGGGAGGTTGAGGGTTGATGGTTTATGGTTGATGGTTTATCGACAGAGGGGCCACTTTGTCGACTCTTGTGTGGGGCGAGGGAGGGTTGATCGTTCATGGTTGATGGTTGATGGTTGATCGAAAGAGGGGCAACCCCGGTGGCCGAAGGCCAACTCTTTCGATCAACCATCAACCATAAACCATCAACCCTCTTCAGCTGAAGGCTTGATGCAGGATCTCTTCCTGCTCGTGATGATGCACGTGGTGCGAGCCAGTCGAGGGGCTGGCGGCGGCCTTGCGACCGATGAACGCCCAGTCGAAGCGTCCGAAGAGTTTCTCGCCGAGATGCGCCAGCAGGAACCGCCAGCCGCCCATGTTCTCCGGCTCGTCCTGCACCCAGCGCGTCGGGATGCCGGACTTGTACGGGGCGAGAGCCTTCTCCAGCGCCGCCACCGGCAGCGGGTAGAATTCCTCGACGCGGATGATGGCGACATCGTTCCGTCCAAGTTCCGTCCGCTTGGCCAGCAGATCGAAGTAGACGCGCCCTGAGCAGAGGAGGAGCTTCTTGACCCCCTGGGGATCAACCGCGTTGTCGCCGATCACCGGTTGAAAGGTGCCCTTCGCACAGTCCGAGAGCGTCGACACACACGCGGGCAATCGCAGGAGTTGCTTGGGCGTCATGACGATCAGCGGCTTCTTCCACTTACGCAGAACCTGCCGCCGCAAGAGGTGGAACATCTGGGCCGGGGTCGACGGCTGGACGATCTGCATGTTGTCTTCGGCAGCCTGATTCAGGAACCGTTCGAGCCTCGCGCTGGAGTGCTCGGGTCCATTGCCTTCGTAGCCGTGGGGCAGCAGCAGGACGATCCCGCTGAGGCGTCGCCACTTCGCTTCGGCGCTGGAAATGAACTGGTCAATGATGACCTGGGCCACGTTGACGAAGTCGCCGAACTGGGCCTCCCAGACCACGATGCCGTGCGGGGTGTCGAGGCTATAGCCGTACTCGAACCCGAGGACACCGACTTCCGACAGCGGGCTGTTGTGGCAGTTGACCCAGCCGAGTTTGTCTTGAATGTTGCGGAGCGGGCAGAAGTGGTTGCCGTTCTCGGAATCGACGAGAACCGCGTGCCGGTGACTGAAGGTGCCGCGCCGCACATCCTGGCCCGACATGCGGAACGGATGCCCCTCTTCGAGTAGCGTGCCATAGGCCAGCATCTCGGCGGCTCCCCAGTCGAGGGGCACGTTCCCCTTCGACATCTCGCGGCGTTTGTCGAGCACCTTTTGAATGGTGGGGTGCGGCGTGAAATCAGCGGGGTATTTGGTCAGGGCTTCGAGGACGCGGCTGAGTTCGGTCTCGGGCTGAGCGGTGCTGACATGGTCGGCCAAATGGGCGGGTCCGCCGTGGTATCCCTGCCACACACTCTTGAGGGCCATGTCGGTATTGTCATGGTCACCGTGCGTGGGGGGCGAGGTTTCGCGAGCGGCTTTCAGTTCGTCGTCGAGGGTCTGGCGGGCCTTTTCCCAGATGGCTGTGGCCTCTTCGGCGGTGACACCGCGATAGTTGACGAGCGACTCTTTGTAGCTCTCGAAGACCGAGGGCTTGAGGTCGATCTTCTTGTACATCATTGGGTTGGTGAAGCGCGGCTCGTCCGCCTCGTTGTGGCCGCGACGGCGGAAGCAATACATGTCAATGACGACATCTTTTTGGAACATGGCCCGGAACTCCATCGCCAGCTTGACGACCTGGGCCACGGCTTCCGGGTCTTCCCCGTTCACGTGGAAGATCGGGATGTCGAGCATCTTGGCAATGTCGGTCGTGTAGCGGCACGACCGAGCTTCACGCACAGAGGTCGTGAACCCGATCTGGTTGTTCACGACGATGTGGACCACTCCGCCGATCTTGTAGCCGTACAGTTCGGAGAGGTTGAGCGTCTCCTGCGTCACCCCTTCGCCGATGAACGCCGCATCTCCGTGAATCAAGATGCAGCACCCCTGCTCCCGCTTGTAGTCGAGAATCTCATCCATCTTGGCCCGCAGCCGCCCCATCGCCACGGGGTTCACGAACTCCAGATGGCTGGGGTTGAAGCAGAGCGAGAGGTGGACCTTTTTCCCGTTGGCGAGGAGGCGGTCCGCGCTGTACCCCAAGTGGTACTTCACATCGTCAAAGGCCAGATGCTCGTGCTGATCCAATACCTCGCGAAAGATCTGCCGCCCCTTCTTGCCCATCGTATTATAGAGGACGTTCAGCCGACCCCGGTGGGCCATCGCCAGCACGATCTCCTTGCACCCCAGATCGGCAGCCCGTTCGACCGCCTGGTCGAGTAGCGGGATCAGCGTCTCGCCGCCATCGAGGGAGAACGTCTTCGTCCCCTTGAACTTGTCCCACAAGAACTTCTCGAAGCAGACCGCATCGGCCAGCCGGGCGAGGATGCGGTGCTGGTCCTTGATGTCGAGCTTGATGCGATTGGCGGTCTGCTCCATCTGCTGCTGGAGCCAAGTGCGGGCCGCCAGACTCTCGATGTGCATGTACTGCACGCCGATCGACCGGCAATAGGTCTGCTTGAGCCACGCGATTACCCCCCGCAAGGTCCGCGTGTCAGGGCCACCCATCAGTTCGGTCGAGACATCGCGGTCGAGATCGGCTTCGGTGAAGCCGTAGAACGTGTGATCGAGTTCGACCGGGGTTTCGATCTTGACTTTCAGCGGATCGACCTTGGCGGGGATGTGTCCCAGGGTGCGGTACGCCTGAATCAACCCGTCGACGCGCTCCTGCTGCAAGGCAATGGTGAGCTTCTGCTCCGCGCGAAAGTGATTCAATCCGCCGCCGCCCGGAGGGTTGAAGATGCTCCGCGCCTTGAACGGCGGGTCGAAGCTGACGCGGCTGCCCGTGGCTGCCGGTGGGCCGTTCCCGTTCAACGAGGTCCGGAAATACTCGACCCACTCGGCGGGGACGGAGGAGTCTCCGTTGAGATAGCGCGCGTACAGGTCTTCAATGTAAGGGAGGCTTTGGCTGTTGAACGCCGCGGAGAACTCTGACATGGTGGACAAGGTCCGGAGAGGAGTGTTCGCGGGACGCGACCGAAGTCGCACCGCCCACACCCCCAGTAGTGAACCACAGCCGGGATGAGCGACCGTGGGAGCAAACGCCGCAGTCGGTTCCGGGGAACCCGCCGATCCGTGGCGTCGCCACGTGATGACAACACGATGAATATGTCACACGGGTCAGGAAATCAATCCCGCCCGGTCGGTCTCTGGAAATTCTATCGCGATCCCCGGCGTCTGACTGGGGGAATGTTGGGGGGATTCGGGCGGTTCCGGGAGAGAGCGGGGTCGCAGGCGGACGGGTTGGCCCTGGTTGCGTGGGACTCACGAATCGGCAAGAACTGCCGGAAGTGGGCCAGTCGGGCTCAAGTGCTGAAGAGTGCAAGACGCATTGTGCATTGCCCCGGACCCCGAGGGGTAGCACAAAACAACCCACGCTTCCTTAAGGCACGATGAACTCAATGCCCAACGGCTCGATGGTGATCTCGGCGGGGGTGGTGCCAGCGGGGTCGCCGTCGGCTTGAAGGGGGGCAGGGCTGTCGGACTCGATGCGGAATTTGCGCCCCGTGAGGCGAGTCACGGTGGAGTCTTGCTCGTGCGTACCGCGCAGGACCGAGAGGATTCTCCTCAGCAGTCCGCCTCTCGTGTGTGCGGTGAAGAGGCGCGCGTCGAGGGCTCCATCGCTCCCATTGGCGGTCGGCACGACTCCGATGTTGAGGGCGTAGGACGACAGGTTCGCGACCACCACCAGTTGGCCCTCGTGGACGACCGGGGAATCGTCGACGGTGACTCGCAGGGTCTGCGGCTGGAAGCTCCACCACGATTTCAGGATCGGGCCGATGTAACTGGTGTGGCGGACATGGCCCCCTTGTCGGTCGGCGTGGACTCGGTGGATCACCTCGGCATCGAAGCCGACGCTGACCATGATGAGGAACAGGCGACCGTTGAGCCTCCCCAGATCGAGGCGGCGGCGATGGCCCCGCGCGATGATCTCCGCCACCCCGATTCCGCTGCGGGGAATCTTCAGATATTTGGCCAGCAGGTTCTCCGTTCCGAGCGGCAACAGGCACAGCGGCAAGTGGGGATGGCGATTCACGAGGTCCAGGATCGTCCCATCGCCACCAGCGGCGACAGCGGCGATCAAATGCGGTCGGCGCTCGGGGTCGGTGACAGCTGCGTCGAAGTCGGCGCGGCGTGAATAGAGTCGCGGGGTGATGCCCCGCAGCCGCAACTCACGAATCAAATCACGAATCGGTTGGGAACGTTTGCCCGCACCGGAGGAGGGATTTCGCTGAATGGCGACCCAGGGGAGGGGCATGTTGGGGGTCGTCTTCCATCAATGGGGCAGGGCGGGGCAAATCAGATGTCGGGAGTCTATCAGCGCGGCTGTCGGTCATATCGTGGACCGCGTATTCCGACGGTATCGGGGGTGCATTCGCCAATTGGCGGTACTTCGCGAAATGCGAGTCGCGGAGCGACATCGCCTACGTCGCTCGGTCGCTCCGCGACCGAGATTCAAGAGGGGTACCGCCATTTG
>JAYWFM010000003.1:0-6672 GCA_043778825.1 Planctomycetota bacterium
ACGTGCCCGCGGCCCGTAGCTCACGTCGCTCCGCGACTGAGATTCGTCCCGCCAGACACCGTCCGGACCTCGGAAAAACCCGCGTGAGTCGGTCTTCCCGCCAGCGGAATGCGAGTCGCGGAGCGACATCGCCTACGAAGTCGATTTCGGAAAAATCGCCGACATGCAGGCTGTCCCTGCGTCTCCATCGTGTTCACAGCACTGGCCTCGCCCTCCCGGCTGCTGCGATCCAAAAGTTAAGCGTGGACACGGCACTACAGTGGCAACCCCAGGGCTTTCGTCGCTTTGGGACTCTACTTCACCGGCTTCGCATTCTTCTGCGCAAACAACCACTCATACAGCTTCAAATCCGCGTAGGCCGGGTTCCAGCTGTCGTGGCCGACACCGGGGTACTCGGTATAGATCGGCTTCGCACCGAGGGCCTGGAGGGCGGCGACCGCTTCGCGCGAGCGTTCGACCGGCACGGCCCCGTCCTTGTCGCCGTGGAAGATCCAGATCGGCAGGTCTTTGATCCCCGCCATGTTCTTGTTGTCCGCACCGCCGCAGATCGGAACGATCGCCGCGAACCGCTGCGGCTGTCGCTGGGCCATTTCCCAGGTTCCGTAACCGCCCATCGACAGGCCGGTGACATACTCGCGCTGGGTATCAACCGGGAGATCCTTCTCCATGCCGTCCATCAACTCCATCAACAGCTTCGTGGGGGCAGAGGGCTCAGCCGCCAGGGCCGGATTCGGGTCGGTCCAGTGCTTCGAGGCCCACAACTGTCCGGTGGGGCACTGCGGGGCGATGACATAGCAGGGGTACTGCTTCAGGAAATCGTCCTGGGCCAAGCGCTTCACGCCATGCACCAGTTGGGCGGTGTTGTCATCGCCGCGTTCTCCGGCTCCGTGCAGGAAGACCACCAGCGGGAACTTCTGGGTCTTCTCGCCGTCCTTCACCGCAGCGGGGGCGAGGAACCGGTAGTGGAGCGTGCCGCCGTCCTTTCCGGTGAAGACCTTTTTCTCGAATCGCTCCGCCACGTCATCCGCAGCTCGCAATTCGCTCATTCCGAAGGCTCCCAGCAACGCCAGTCCAGCAATCCACAAACGCATCATCGACTCCCCGTGTCCACGAACAGCCGCCGTCTCGTGAGTCGGCAGCGGAAACTTCCCATTGCGAGGTCATCGTAAACCGGACCTCGCGGTTGGTCTATGGAGCGGGAGTCGCTACTGTGTCAGTGTCGTCTTTCGCTCTGCGAAAGAACGTCCTTTCGCGGAGCGAAAGGCGACAATCGCCGACCTGTCGCACAGACCCGTTTGCAACCCACCGATGACCGAACCCGCCCCCTCATCCGTCCACCGCATCCGCCTGCAAGGCCCGTGGGAGTGGGCGGTGCCGACACCCCTCTCCACCCAGGCGTGGACCTGGAGCCGGGTCCGACTGCCGGACGACTGGGACCGCCTGCCGGTCATCGCGGGACCGGTCTGGTTCCGCCGTCGGTTCAATACTCCGACGGGGATCACTCCCACCGACCGGATTCGCGTGGCGATCACCACGACCCAGCGACCGATCGAAGTGATTGTCAATGGGCAGGCGTTATCAGCTCTCCCTCAATTATCGAGCGACCAGACCCCGGTGATCGGCTACGAGATCACCCGCGTTCTCACCGAACGCAACCTGCTGGAGATCGTCTTCGCCCAAGGCATCCGCCCGCCCAACAGCGACGGCGGCATGGGACGGCCCGTCGTGCTGGAGATCGAATCACCCCCGAAGTAGTACGGAATTCATTCCGTCCTCCCCGCATCGCTCGATTTGGGGGTTGGAGTTCAGCCTTTAGGCTGCTCCGGAGCAGGCGAAAGCCTGAACTCCAACCCCGTTTCAGAGTGCTGACACGGCAGTAGAACGGAATTCATTCCGTTCCTCCCCGCATCGCTCCCCCAGCCAAGCCCCCACCCCACCCAGGAATCCCCCCCCAACTTCCCGATGAGGATTAGCTGCGTTCGCCAGAACGCGGGGCTCCCACGGCGGCGATAGCCCCTGAGACCCACGTGGCATCCCAACCACACCCCCTCGAATCCCCACGATCCCCCCCACGTCTCACAGCCTCCCGAAAATTGCCCCAGTGTGGCATTGCATCGAACGAAAGGAATTGCAAAAATCCAGATTCGTCGAGCTTCGGCCCGACTCACACTCCCTGGTAGCTCAATGGTAGAGCGAGCGGCTGTTAACCGCTAGGTTTGAGGTTCGAGTCCTCACCGGGGAGCCTTTTCCATCCGTCGCGAACCCCGCGACCGATTCCGTGACCCATTGGTGAACAACAACGCCGAGAGGTTCCCCCTCTCGGCGTTTTGTCGTAAATCCCCATACTCGCAAGGGACTTACGTCAACCGCCCGTCCCCATCTCCCCCCCGCCCCCAGGCGAAGTCCTGACAGACCCCATGCGGTACGTCATTCGACGCCAGCGATGATCCCGCAGTCCGGGACTGACGCGTGTAGATTGCACACGGCTTGCCCCGAGCGATGGGACGCCGGAACACTGGTGCGGAACGGTCATTTGGCTGCGTCTTGGCCATCCGTTCAGTATCTTCTGTTAACCGGTAGGCGGCGACTGAGTCAGCCCAATTTTGAGGGGGGGTAGGAAGGTGTAAAGCCCGAGGAGAAACCGCACTAATCGTCCTACCTTACCTAAGTGTCAGCCAGTGCTTTCCGAAAACGACTTCAGCAACTCCTTCAGCATTGTGATCACTTACGTCATTGTCGTGGGATTATTTACGCCGGTTGACTGGCATACCCAAACTCGCCAGATTGTCATCGGCGGGTTGGAACGTGCGAAACTACGCACTGCCTGATCGAACTTGACTGGAGCATGGACATGAGAAAAGGATTTCTCACAGCAATCACGATTTTCCTCTTTTCCGCGACATGGGTGAGTTCACAAGCTCAGCCGCTCTCCACACTTGAGTCACTCCAGACAGGTACGAAAACGCCAACGGCTTTCGCTGATCTCCCGTCCGAGTCGCTGTCTCAGAATGAGACGCAATGGGTCACATTGACTCCATCGAATTCAGGAAATCGCTCTTGGGTCGGTGCTGATTTCCTGCTGTGGTCCATCAAGCCGGGGAATTCGCCGCCGCTCGCATCGACTGGACCCTTGGGCCCCGGAACAACCATATTGCATAACGGAAGTCAGGATTACGGTGCGCGGCTGGGTGGTCAAGCCACTCTGGGGACTTGGCTGGATGACAGTCACCGGACGGGAATCGAAGCCAGCCTGTTCTACCTCGGTGGGCCAGACGACAACTTTAGCGCAAGTTCCACGGGTCTCCCAGGTTCGACGCCTTTGGCTCGTCCGTTCTTCAATGTCAATAGCGGCCTGCAGGATCAACAATTTGTCGCTTTCCCCACTGTATCCAGCGGCACTTTGGGTATCTCCTCCACAAGTCAACTGCTGGGGGCTCAGTTGAACGTGCTCTGTAATTTGTGCTGTAGCTGCCCGGTTCAGTGCTGCCCGGACAACTGTACTCAGGTCGGCTTTTTCCCGAATCTTGGCGGCCAGCCCTCGGGATATCGGGTGGACATGATTACCGGCGTTCGCTATCTGAACCTGAATGAAAACCTGACCATCCGTGAAAATATCCTGTTACTTCCGGGGTCGCCTGCCCCTGGTGACCAAATCGCGGTGGTCGACAAATTTGGAACTCGCAACAACTTCTACGGAGGTCAGATTGGGGTCCGTGGAGAAACGTGGCGTGGAGCCTGGTTTGTGAACGCCACCGGAAAGGTGGCCTTGGGCGACATGCACCAAGAGGTTCGCGTCAACGGGTATACGACATTCACACCCGCCGGGCTCCCCTCCGTCACCCAGCCGGGAGGCTTGTTGGCCCTCCCGACCAACATCGGGAACCGCAGTCGGGACAGGTTCGCCGCAATTCCGGAAGTGGGCTTCAACGTCGGTCGTCAGGTGACCGACAACCTGCGGATCTATGCGGGCTACAACGTGCTCTATATCAGCAGTGTGGTGCGGCCCGGTGACCAGATCGATAACGTCATCAATCCCACTCAGCTTCCAACCATTGCTGGGCCAAGTGTTCTGGTGGGTGACGCGAGACCCGCCCCCTTGTTTCGTGAGACCGATCTCTGGGCCCAGGGGCTCAACCTCGGCATGCAACTCGCGTGGTAACGTCGGACTGACACTCAGGGGGAATCGTCGCCACGTTTCGCCAGAACGTGGGCGACTGGGAGTGCGTGCCCGCCCTCTGGCGAGGGGCAGCTACGTCTGACTCTAGTCCGCGTGGAGCTACACTCGGAAATCAGCCCGGAACAGGGCGGTGACCCGCGTCTGGGTGAATCCCGACTGAAGCAGCCTCAGATATTTCGTCAATCCAGCCAGATCGGGAGCGCGGCCTAAAAAGGTTTGGAACAGGCTCGCGACGAAATTGGCCTGAAGAGCGAACGTGCCGTTTCTCAGATTGACGAGGTTCTGGCCTGTGAACAGCAGTTTGCTGATCACGGCGAGATTGGCCACGGGAATATTGCCGAAGAGGATTCCCGTCACGTTGACGCCGCTGGTCGTGACCACGATGTTCGCCGGGTTGTTCGTCATTCGCACGAAATTCACCTGACCCACCTCGCGAACGCGATACGTTCCGAGTCCGACGTTGGCAAAGTTGAAGTTACCATTGGCATCGGACGTGGTGCTTCGCTCTCCGAGATTCAGCACGCCGTTGTTGTTGGTATCGAGGAAGATGACAAAGCCCGCCAAACCCGGCTCGCCGAGATCGCGGACGCCGTTCCCGTTCGAGTCCTGGAACTTGATCCCGTTAATCGTGTTCAACTGGAAGTTGCCGAACAGTTGGCCGCTGACATTCGTGCCGCTGATGGCCACCACGGCGGTCGGATTCACCGTGGTCTGTACTGTGCCGACCGGCGGCACCTCGCGGACGATGTACGTGCCGGGACCGATGTTGGTGAAGCTGTAGTTGCCGTTGGCATCCGTCGTGGTGAACGTCTCACCGGGATCGCGAACACCGTCGTTGTCAGCGTCGATGAAGATGATCACGCCCGCCACACCGACGTCCCCGAGATCGCGGACGCCGTTCCCGTTCGTGTCCCGGAACTTGCTGCCGCTGATCGAGATGTTCAGGAAGCTGCCGGACTGGAAGTTGCCGAAGAGTTGACCGCTGATATTCGTGCCGCTGCTGGCCACAACGGGGGGCGGATTGGGCGTGGTCTGTGTAAAACTAGCCGGCGGCACCTCGCGGACGTTGTAGGTGCCAGGACCGAGGTTCTCGAAGCTGTAGTTGCCGTTGGCGTCCGTCGTGGTAAACGTCTCACCGGCATCGAGGACGCCGTCTGTGTCGGCATCCAGGAAGATGGTCACGCCCGCCAAACCCAGCTCGCCGAGATCGCGGATGCCGTCGCCATCCGTGTCCCGGAACTTGGTCCCGCTGATCGAGATCTGCTGGAAGTCGCCGAAGTTGACGCCGGTCACAACCCCGCCGGGGGTCAGTATAATGTCAGCCGGGTTGGGTGTGGTCCGCACCAATCCAGCCTGCAGTGACTGGCGAACGCGGTATGTTCCCGCATTCAGGTCCGAGAATGTGTAGTTTCCATTCGCGTCCGTGGTCGCAACCGTCTCACCAGTATCCAAGACGCCGTTGTTGTTGAAGTCGAGGAAGACGGTTAATCCAGCCAGCCCGGATTCCCCCCCCCTGCTGAATCCCATCCCCGTTGAGATCGTGGAACTTCATGCCAGAGATGCTGCCGGGCACACAATTGGCCATGGAGACATTGTTGGTATCCAGCGTCACGGAACCATTTCTCGCCAGGATACTGCCATCCACGCTGGCACCGGTCACCAGGGTGACGCTCTGCAACGCGAGTATATGACCCAGAAAAGCGGTCCCTGTCCCCAGAGTGGCGGAACTGCCGATCTGCCAGTACACATCACACGGGTTGCCGTTGTTGATCATCACGACACTCGAGGCGGTAGCGGTCGTAAGCGCACTGCCGATTTGAAAGTAGAACCTGGCATTGGGGTTCCCCTGGGCGTCGAGCGTGAGAGTGCCTGTCAACTGTGCCGACGTTGAGAAGAAATAGACACCCGGTGTCAGTGTGAGTCCGCCGAGATCCTGACCGGTGAGGTCGACAGTGGGGGCGGTGCCCGCGACCGTGTTATACGCCGTGACGAGGTCACTCTGGGCCTGGAAGGCCACAGCATCCGTCACATGCTGCGTGCCATTGATCACGATCCCCGGCGGGAAACCGGTGACCGAGGAACCTGAGGCGACACCGAGATCTCCGGAGATGATCGAGGGGCCGGTATTGGTCACTGCCGCACCGCCCAAAACGGCAAAGCTGTCCGCAGTTCCCAGAATATGCGACAACAAAGCGCGGACTTCCAAGCGTTCCACATTCCAGGACCGAACGGAACGTCGCCTGGCGGATGTCCTCACCCCCAGCATGCGGTTGGCGATCCGATTAATCCCAAGTGTCCAGTCAGCGAGATCTCGCCACATGACAGTTCTCCAAGCGAAACATTGTCCATTAACGGGTAATGCGCCGTATCGGAGGCGACATGAGCATCCATGCTAGACATTGGAAATTGCCGAAAAACAACCTAATTTCGGGCCGCAGTGCGGTGATCGCCGAAACCAAAAAAAAGCCGACGTGCGGGATCACCCAGTGGTGATC
>JAYWFM010000004.1:0-6662 GCA_043778825.1 Planctomycetota bacterium
GCCATGTAGAGGGCCGTGCGGACGGCTTTGCGGCCGCCGTAGATGCGTCGTTTGCCGGTCCATTTTCCGGACTCTTGGGGGTGAGGGGCAAGTCCGGCGGGGTGGCCCAGACATCGCTTTGGATGTCTGGGTGACGAAGGAACAAGAGGTATTGAAAGGCGAGCGAGTCCTCCGTATCCTCTTGTTGTTCCACAACCCAGACGCTCAAAGCAGCGTCTGGGCCACCCCGCCAATGATCGATGGATTTCTTGGAGGTGGCACATGAACAAGGCGAAAGTCATCACGACAAAATGCACTGCATGCAATCATCCTGAGTTTCTACTCGAGTATGAAACTACGATTCCGCAACCCGATGTCGATATCTTTGTTTCTTTTTTGGAGCAATCAGTTGAGAACGGTACTCGATTCGAAGATGGGCAGACAATTGCACTTGGCTCAATGCTCATTCTGCTGTCCACGAAGGATAATCTATTGGTTCTGCAGGAACCGGACATGAAATCGTTCCCGATTTCATGGGAGGTGGGGATTTCGCATACTATGAAGCTGTTGCGTCTTCAAAAAGACATTGCCGATAGTGTCAGACTTGGGCACGATATTGATCCTCCTTCAATCGATTCAAGCATCGTCGTTGGTGTCGACATGACCGATGGGCTCGATGCATTTGTTCTCGAACGAATGGATCCGGACCGTCCCTATTCTGGCTGGATTGCTGGGCGACTTGATTCCGAGATTAACTACAACGAAGAAGAAAGCTTGTTTCTCCTTTCAGTCTATCAGGCAATCTTGAAATGGCCGCTGATCGCTGGATTCTTGGCACTGCCAGTAGGTTGTCATATTGCATCATCAAGGCAGTCCACGATCATTTCAAGAAATGGCATGCCCCTCGAAATCCAAAAGGGAAGCTTTCTTGATGTCCTCCGTGGAGTGTGATAACTCTGCACACACTTCGTGAGGCAAAAACCTGACTGATCGTCCACCGCCGGGTGCCACTGGCGGTCGCTTTGGACCGCCAGTGATGACGTGATAAACTGAACTCACCGTGATCGGACACTGCTAAACCATTCGGCATTTCCATGAGCCGGGCGACCTGCACGAGTTGACTTTCTCGTTCGGATTAACTCGAGCGTTCGGCGTCGGTGCCTTTCGTTGGTACAATCGAGGGAGGAGGATTGACCATGATCGCAATTTCTTCCGTCGTTCACAGTGACCCCGACATCCTCGGCGGTACGCCCGTTTTCGTGGGCACACGGGTGCCGGTCCGCACCCTAATCGCCTATCTCGCTGCGGGCGACACGCTGGAGGAGTTCCTGGACCACTTCCCCACCGTGTCGCGTGAGCAGGTGGTCGCGGCATTGGGACAGGCGAACGAATTACTGGTGTCCCATGCGCATCCTGCTTGACCAATGTGTACCCGACCGCTTCGCCGGGAGTTGACGGGGCACGATGTCCGCACGGCGGGGAAATGGGCTGGGCCGGGAAGAAGAACGGCGAACTCCTCGCTCTGATGGCCAGAGTTGGTTTCGAGGTGTTGCTGACCGTTGACCAAAACCTCCGCGACCAACAGAACTTGGCAGCTTCCGGAGTGGCTGTCGTGGTGATGGTGGCTTCGAACAACCGCTTGGCCGATCTGGTGCCACTCATGCCCGCTGTCGAGGCCGCACTGAGTCGCATACAAGCCGGAAATGTCGTCGAGTTCAGCGACTAACCAAACGCTGGACCTGACCGAAGTCGCTAGACTGG
Organism: Planctomycetota bacterium; assembly: GCA_043778825.1. Classification (GTDB taxonomy): domain Bacteria; phylum Planctomycetota; class Planctomycetia; order Planctomycetales; family Planctomycetaceae; genus TH-plancto1. Next base: position 1,741 of record JAYWFM010000004.1, read on the forward strand.
TTTCTCGCGGTATGAAGGCATTGCAGGCGGATCTGGCGGTGGGTGAGCTTGGTCGTTGGGCGACCCCTCGCGATTGCTCCAGAACGAAGCAGGGGATACCCTGTAGGCCATGACTCAGCTTCTCGAACTCGTTTTTGCAGCAGCGTCCAAGCTCCCCGACCCGGAGCAGGATGCCTTCGCTTCGCTGTGACTCGCCGAACTCGATTCTGAGCGGCGCTGGACAGAGGCATTCGCCGCCACCCAAGATCAACTTTCTGCTTTATCTGACAAAGCGGTGCGTGAGTTTCTGCAACATATGGGGGTCACACCATGAGCAACACGATGACTTACCATGGTTATACAGCCAGCATGACTTTCGACGCCGATGACAAGCTCATCGTGGGACGCGTGTTGGATGTGGATGACATCATTACTTTTCACGGGGAATCGGTGGCCGAGTTTGAGGCCACTTTCCACGCAGCTGTCGATGGTTACATCGCAGCGTGCGAGCAACTGGGAAGCGTTCCCGAAAAGCCAGCCAGCGGGAAGATGATGCTGCGGATCGCTCCCACGGTGCATGCCGCGGCTCTCAAGGCGGCGGCTCGCAGTGGTGTGAGCCTCAACAAGTGGGCGGAGCAGGCACTGGGGGCCGCCGCCCGCTGAGGCTCGACTTCGGAGACTTCGGAAATCTTTTCGTTGAGATCTCGGTCAGCCACCACATTCTCCCAAATCCCCTTGATCCTGATCGCCCCTTCCAGCGTTCATCCCCCAGGCAACACCCCAGATTGGCAGCCACGGGTTTGAACTCCCGGATTCTCCGGGCGTAGAATGGCCGCGACACTTCGACTGGTCGTCAGACACTTCACGGAGACACTTGCGATGGGACTGTTCGACAAACTACGCGGGGAACTCGTTGACATCATCGAGTGGGTCGACGACTCCCGCCGCACGCTCGCCTGGCGGTTCCCGCGCTATCAGAACGAAATCAAGAACGGGGCCCAGCTCATCGTGCGGCCCGGCCAGATGGCGGTCTTCGTCCATCGCGGCGAGATTGCCGACGTATTCGAGCCCGGCCACTACGAACTCAAGGCGGACAACCTGCCGGTCCTGAGTACAATCCAAGGCTGGAAGTACGGCTTCGATAGCCCGTTTCGCTCCGAGGTGTACTTCGTCAGCACGCGGCAGGTCACCGACCTGAAGTGGGGCACGCCGAACCCGATCATGCTCCGCGACGCCGACTTCGGCCCGATCCGGCTGCGGGCGTTCGGCACCTATACGGTCAAGGCCGTCGACCCCAAGGCCCTGCTCAAGGAGCTGATCGGCACCGACCAGAACTTCGAGGTCGACGAGATTGGCGAGCTGTTGCGGTCGATCATTGCCAGTGCCTTTGCCGACATGATCGGCAACGCCAAGATCAGCGCCCTCGACCTCGCGTCCAACTACCGCGACCTCTCGGAACAGCTGCGGAAGACGGCCATCGAGCGGGTCGACGACGAGTATGGGCTGGACATTCCCTCGCTCGTGATCGTCAACGTGTCCTTGCCCGAAGAGGTCGAGAAGGCCCTCGACACCCGCACCAGCATGGGCGTGGTCGGCGACATCAATGCCTACCAGCAGTTCCAGATGGGGAAGGCGATCCTCGAATCGGCCCAGAACCCGGCGGGTGGGGGCGGTGCAGCCTCGGGCCTGGGGATCGGCATCGGCATGGCGATGGCTGGTCGCATGGGCCAAGTCGGCGGACCTGCTGCCGGTGGTGCCGCCGCCCCGCCCGCACTCCCGCAGGAGCAGTGGCACGTCGCCGTCAACGGCCAAGCCCAAGGCCCGTTCTCCGCGGCCCAACTCGCCGAGGCGATCCAGCTCGGCCAGGTCGGTGCCACCACCCAAATCTGGAGTGCCTCGATCGGCAACTGGACCGCCGCCAGCCAAGTCCCTCAGTTCGGCCCCAAGTTCGCCGGACCAAAGGTGCCGCCGCCGTTGCCGCAGTAGTTGGCGAGGCGACATGCGACTCGCATTCCCCGACCACACTCCCCATTCCGGCACAACTCCAGTTGACAACAGCCTCCCAGGCTGTAGCGTTACAGGTCGAGGAATTCTGCATTGTCTGGCCCGACACACGAGCCCCACGCCTCTTCCCGATGCCCACCATCCACTTCAAACGATTTCGCATGGAGATCGACCTCCGCCGGGCGCTGCCGCGCGCGGAGTTGCCCCAGGGGTACGTCTGGTCGGGGTGGCATCCCAGCCTGTGCGAGCAACACGCACAGGCCAAATATCACAGCTTCAACGGGGAGCCGGATACGGAACTGTTCCCGTGCCTGGGCGTGCTGGACGGTTGCCGGAACCTGATGCACGACATCGCCTGTCACCCGTCATTCCTGCCGCAGGCGACCTGGTTAATCCGGTTCGTGGCGAATGAGTTCACCGGCCCGATCCCGATCGGCACGGTGCAGGGGTTGCAGGTCACGCGGCACTCGGGGGCGATTCAGAACATCGGGATCTGCCGGTTGCATCGGGGAGCCGGGCTGGGGCGGGCCTTGCTGTTGAAGTCGCTGGCCGGGTTCCAGGCCGTCGGCATCCAGCGCGTGGCGCTCGAGGTCACCGCCGAAAACCGGCGCGCCATCCAGCTGTATGATTCGCTGGGGTTCAAGACGGTCAAGACCTCCTACCGCTCCCTCGAAACCCCGGACCTGCTGCCGGTGTGATCCGCGAGAGGGGCTTTCACTTAGTGGCGTTCGAGAAACAAGAGTCGTCTTTCGCTCCGCGAAAGACCGGCCTTTCGCGGAGCGAAAGGCGACAATCAGACAGTTATTCCTCGAACGATCCTTATCGCCCACTTACGAGGTAGCCCAGCGCCAACAGCACGAGGCAGGCCACAACACTCGTCAGCGTGGCTGCTCGACTGACTTCCACAGCGGGCGTGCCCCAGCCGAAGTGCCGTCCCTGGCCATGCCAGAGCCACATGCCGATCGGAGCTGTGAGCAACCCGAATCCCCACAGCAGCCACACGGGCGACCCGTGCCTGAGCATCTCGCCGCAGTCGCCGACGCGGTCGAACGATCCGATGCCGATGTACAGCCCATTGGCGAGCAGGCAAAACCCCGCGAAGAATCTGGGGAGGAACCCGATGCTCGGTTTGAGTTTGGCAAAACAGCCCCAGAACAGGAGCGGTAGCAACACACCGACGAACGGCCCCGCCCACACGACGAACAATGGGTGCGGATTCTCCACGACATCGGTGCGCGAAATCGTCAACGGATGCAGCACCACGCGGGCCACTCGCCCACCGGTGATCCAGGCCCCGAGCACGTGACCGAGTTCGTGGACCGCCTGCATCCCCAGCCAGGAGCCGAGCAGCGTGGAGAGGATCAGTGGGGTTCGATGAATCGCATGATTCAAATGGGCGCTCCGGGTTCTAGCGGTGCAGAAACTGGCAGTGCTTGCGGACTTGCGGAGAGCGGCTTTCATTCAGGCGACTTCGGGGGTGGGAGTCGTTTGGCACGCGGCGAAGCAGAGCTTCGGGGATAGGCGTTCCCAAGCAGAGCTTGGGAACGAGATTCAAAGCGTTCACGCTCACGATCCGCCGCAGCACTTCTTGTACTTCTTCCCGCTCCCACACGGGCAGGTTTCGTTGCGACCGACGCGGCGCTCGGTCTTGTGGATTGTACCGACTTCGATCTCCGGTTCATCGGGGATCAACTGAGCCATGTCGATGGGTTTGACCCCCTCGAACTCCCGCATCAGCATCGACTTCACCATCCCCCAAGCGGACTGAAATCCCGGATCGGGCTCCCACTCTTCATCCTCATCACGCCTGTCAAAGATGCTCTCGGACTCCTCCCAAGACATGGCACACGCTTCCAACTCATCGACCGAGTCCTGGACGCCGGTCGGCTGGCAATCGCCCAGCCTCATCTCGAATCCCGCTTCGCCCTTGGCGATGCTCTCCTCGACTTCAGACCATTCGATTTGTTCGGGGTCGATCAGGTCGTTATCGTAGGCCGATCGAATCTCCTCCAGAGCCTCATGGGGGGCGTATCTCACGAGTTCCTGAACCATTTCAGTCGCCGTTTGCATATCGACATCGGCGATTGCAGCTCGCAGAATGCCATGCAGCCGACCGACCGCCTCGTCGCGGGTCATGTGACCATCGCGGACGAGATAGAAAAATGCCTCCGTGACCTCGATTCGGACAAAGGGGTCCAGTTCGGGATGGGACAGGAGTTCATCCAGAATCTCAATGTGTCCTGCTGCGAATACCGCCAGGAACCGATCGAGGCACTCATAGGTCGTATCCCCGAAGAGACCGTAGGAGCCTTCGTCCGGAAGCAGCAGCGCCCGTCGGATGGCGGACCATGCCTCCCGGGCGCGAAATTCGGTAAGCAGGCAGAGGGCAAAGAGGGGAGCCTCACCTTCCCGAAGATCATCGGTCTCCAGGGCCGTCACCGCATTGTCGATGGTCTCGATCAATCGCGGGATGAAGAGTTGGGGATGCTTCTGGATCAGACGAATCGCGTCGAAGGGGATCGAATCGATTTCGGCGTTCAGATCGAGCATCACCTGCTCGACATCGATCCACGGCGTCACGGGGTTGACGATGAGTTCCGACATGCTGGCGTCCTCCTGACGGATTGCTGATTCTGCGGGCGATAACGATCATCGCCTCGTCGAGCATGTTTACCGGAGTCACAAACCGTGTCAACGATTAAATCGTTGTCTGATCGAGAATGAGTGCCAGACGGACTTTGCAGACCTGGCAAATCGACACCTCGCGCCGCAGCCCACAACGTCACCCGACTTCGGAGGGCGGCGACTCCTGGCGGCTCCAGTGCTGTGTCCTCCAACCTGACTCCGCTCGCGTAAGAACAGACCCGCGAGTCGCTCTCATCCTCGGTCCGGCTTTGCCATCCGTGGTCAGAGGCTGACTGACCACGGATGGCAAAGCC
>JAYWFM010000005.1:0-15952 GCA_043778825.1 Planctomycetota bacterium
TGTGGACGGCTCGACAATCCTGCGCAAGGCAACTTGCAAGGGGCTGAGTCGGTTGAAGCAGGAACTAACCAGTGTCCACTTGTGGGCACATTTTAGAGATCAGTTGCGCAGTGATCGTCAGTCGTGAGAAATTCCTTGAGGCATGCAGCTTCGCATCCTTTGGGCTTGGAAAACAAGGAATTGGAACTTGCTTCAAGTTCAGCAATGGTCACGTAAGTGCTTTTAACGAAGACACTTACGCATCAGCACCAATCGATATTGGCTGGTCTGGTATCATCGAGGCCAGCAAGCTGCTGGGCATTCTTCAGAAGAACAAAGACGAGAGTGTCGACATTGTTTTTCTGGATAAGAAACAGAAGCTCGTGTTGAAGGGTTCTGGGAAAGCCTGGAAATCAGAGTTCGTTGTCGAGATTCACGAGTCACTGGGTGAGTGGGAAATCGAGGAGCCGGATGAGTGGTTGCATCTCGACCCCCACATGCTGGATGGCATTGCCGCCGTGCAATCTGCGGCTGACAAGGGCAAGAAGTCCACGCCCATGACCCGCTGCATTCACATCACGCCGACATTCATTGAGGCGACGGATACGAGTCAGTATGCCCGCTACACGGTGGATACTGGATTTGCCAATGATGTCCTGGTCCTGCGGGATGGCCTGAAAACGGTTGTGCCGGTGGGGGCGATAGAGTTTGCGGTGCGTCCAGAATTCATTCACTTCCGGAATCAGAAAGGCGTACGCATTTCCGTGCGTACAGAGATGGGTGACTACCCCGATTTGGGTGCCCTGCTGGATGGCATCGAGGATTACCCGGAACTGCCCCTGCCGGGCGGCATGAAAGAGGCACTGGATGCGTGCGGGGTGATGCTGGGTAGTGACGTGTCAGAGCATGCGGTGCTGGTCACACTCAAACCCGGTTGGCTCTACTGTGAGTCAGAATCCAGTGGGAACACGCACACGACACGCAGTCCGCTGCCGTCGTATGTGGGTGAGGAGTTGCAATTCAGCGTGCATCCGAAGTTGCTGGGTGCCATTGTGGAGCATGGCAAGATGGCGTGTGCGCCATTGAACGTCCACATGAATCGCCTTGTGGTGTGTGAGGGGCGGCACACCTACATGGTGATCGCCACCACACCGACATCTGAGGACGCTGACGGATTGGGGGATTCGAATGGCGAGGAGTAATTGCAAGACCAGTGATGCACCTGCTGGCCCTGTTGGCGACGGGTACAAGTGGGTTGCTGTGAATCGCATGATTCACAGTGGCATGCAATGGCGGTGCGAGGGCGACTGGCGACCAGCACTCAACGTCGGGGATGGCGTCGGTACGGAGTTCCTGTACCGCGAGTCGATCCACGAGAAACGGCAGGAGCGTGTGTGATGTGGAGTAAGCGGGCACAAGGTAGAGTGGCGAAGCATCGTTCACTACTGGTGCCGTTGTGTGGTCTACTGAAAGAGAGGACTGTGATGCAAACTGAGACGCTGCAAGGGCGGTGGGTGCTGGATGGTAAATACTTCCAAGTAGTTGGGGGTGAGGGTCGCCTACTGGCGTTCTACGTCGACTATCAGACACGTCTGTGGGCGGGATACAACAAGGGCATGCTCTGGAATGCCGCCATCACTGCTGGCCAAATGGCAGCCTTGCGTGGTGCCATGATTCTTAGGGCTAGGGGTATCGATACCGACCCTATTGCTGCACTGGGTTGTGTATCAGAAGACTCGCCCAATGGTGATGCGTGGGTTATCGCATTAGATGGCGCAGTTGAATCCACTGGATGCGATACCGTGACCTGCGACAGCACGGCAATACAGAATGCCGTACATGCTGCCGGTGTGGTGCGAATAACAGACACAGTAGGCCCGCTGGGCACGATGGCAATCAATTCTGTGCTTGGCTGGTTGCCTGTCGGACTTGGGGCGTACGTCGACGTGGAGGTGGGTGTCGCCGAATGACCGGTTTCTTCTCCAAATCACTGTTCGCGTCCACCGGCGCACCCGTGTTGGCCGATGCGCCGAAGTGCGGACTGTGCGGACTGTACACGAAGTGCAAATCACCGAAGCTGTCTATCTTTGGACAGGGCAAGCGGGGCATTCTGATCGTCAACCAAAGCCCCACGGCGGCGGATGATGAGACGGGTGCCTATCTGTCCGGGCGTACGGGCTACGACCTGAAGCAGCAGTTCCAGGCAGCGGGCGTCGACATTGAGGCGGATTGCTGGTATACGACTTCCACCATCTGCCGTACGTCGTCACCAGCCCCCACAACCGATCAAATCCAGTGGTGTCGCCCATCATTGATTGGGCACATCAAGCGACTCAACCCCCGCATCATCATCCTATTGGGTCGGTCTGCCGTTCAGGGGGCGATTGGCCATCTCTGGAAAGAGGATGTGGGCCAAATTGACCGCTGGGTGGGTTGGAGCATACCGGCACGGGAGTGGAACGCATGGGTCTGCCCGCTGTGGCATTCTTCCGACTTCACAGGCAAGACGGCGGAAGTGCAGCACACGTTGCAGGCAAGGCATCTCAAAAATGCACTGGCGCTGTCTGGAAGGCCGTGGGATGGGAAAACGATACCAGACTATGCCTCGGATGTTGAGCTTGTTTACGACACAGCCAAGGCCGCTCGCATCTTACGGAAGATGGTCGAACGCGGTGGTAGGGTGGCATTTGATTACGAAACCACTTCACTCAATCCAAGCTGCCGTGGCGCTGCTATCGTCTGCTGTTCGGCAAGCTGGGAAGGCAAGAAGACGATTGCCTTCCCGTGGCAGGGTGAAGCCATCAAGGCCACGTCGGAATTGTTGCTGTCGCCGTTGGGCAAGATCGCCTCTAACCTCAAGTTTGAAACACGCTGGACATTGGCCCATCTGAATCACCATGTGGAGAACTGGATTTGGGACACCATGCTATCGGCACACACGCTCAACACGGTGAAGGGTACGGCATCGATCAAATTCCAAGGGTTCGTGTTGGATGGGCAGCCTGATTACGATGCGCACGTAAAACCGTATTTGATGTCAAAAGGGCCGTCGATACCCAATCGTGTGCGAGAGATTCCGTTGGAGCAGTTGTTGACGTACTGCGGAATCGACTCTTTGCTGGAATTCAAGGTGGCTCAGATTCAAGCTGATCTGTCTGGGATGGAACTGTAAGCCGATGAACCAAGTCGTGGCGAGGCTAGGTATGGCTAGGTGAGGCACGGCGAGGCATGGGAGCCAGTGGCTCAAATTTGTGTTGGATCGTGGGCACATTGCGAAAGGCAGAAGTGGGATGAATGGAACGAAGAACACAACGGGTGTCTATCGACGTGGGTTGTCCACAGAAGAGACAGATCGGGAACACGTGTCGCTGGAATTGAAGACTAGCGACATGATTGAAGAGTTGCCACTTGCGCCGTCATGTAGTGCGGTAGCATGGGGACCGGATCGGGAGTCACTGTACCTGAGCGAGTTGCTTCAAGTGCTGCAACAGAAATTCGTTGCGGAAGGTGACATGCTTGTTGAGGTGCGTAACGAGGCTGGTGACTTGGATACTGCGCGAGGGGTCTATGTCACCAGCACACACCACTCTGGTAAAGTGCTGCGGATCACGCCCAACGGGGAGGACTGCTGAGATGAATGGCTCGAATCTGACATTGGAAGAACAGGCGTGTAACTACGCCACAATGCTGCACATCGCACGAGTTCGAGACTTGCTCAACGTGATGGTGAAGGAACTGCTGGATCGTGGTCGGTTCCATGACCTGTCCAAGTTGATGCCACCTGAAGTCGCTGCGTTCACCAAGATGACTCCGGAGTTGTCGGGTCTGACGTACGGCACTCCAGAGTATGATGCGTCTAAGGTTGCATTGGGTGAGGCACTACAGCACCACTACGCTAAGAATCGCCACCATCCGGAGCATTTCAAGCGGGGCATTCGGGATATGAACCTGATTGATCTACTGGAGGCTTTCTGCGATTGGAAGGCCGGATCAGAAAGGCATACTACTGGAAATCTACGCAAGTCGATCCAGATCAATGCAGGGCGGTTTCAGATGCCACCAGAGTTGGTGGAGATTTTCGAGAACACTGTGGAATTGGTGGAAACACCATGAACCAAGTCATGGCACGGCTTGGCGAGGCGCGGTTTGGTGTGGCAAGGTAAGGGGACCAGTGGTCCAAATCTGTAGAATCGGTGGAAACACCTCAACAGGAGAAGACGGATGACGTTCGATCAACTTGTGACAAAGTGGCAAAGCCCAATCGGCGAGTGGGCTATATCTAAGGGCTGGACCACGCAAGAGCGAGACCCAGATCACCCGGACAAGATGCGTAACGTCCCCAGGGATATGTTATGTCTGTTGATGTTGATGGTCACAGAACTGGCCGAACTGGAAGCTGGGTTGCAGAACGAAGACGATGCCAACATCCGTGAGGAAGTTGCCGACTTCGCGATTCGGGCCATTCAGATGCGGGCTGAGTACGGATTCACCTGCAAAACTGAATCGACGCTCTCGCAGCTTGTGGAGGGCATCAAAGGCGGCGAATCGCTGTACGCAATGGTGGCCGCTGCTGCTGAATCATGGCGACTCAAAACCGTCAGTGCTGCCACAAAAGAGGTTTTGGTGTGGAACCATTTGGCAATTTGCATCGCTGTTGCCGCTACGGACAATGCTGACGACGGTGCCCGTACACTGCTGTGGCTCGATGAGGCCATCGCTGCGAAGATGAAGGTCAACGCATTGCGGGCGCATATGCACGGAAAGCTGGCCTAAATCACAGTCCTGGTCCGCTGCCGTCCTACGTTCCACGTAGGGCAACTTGTAGGCTGGTTGGGACTGGCGGCACGGGGGCACTTCTCACCCCGTGTCGTTTTCCTTCACTGCGTTCTGGAGACGTTGCACGTGAATCTGCCCTACCAGCATGCTACGAGTGGCCAAAGAGCTATCGACGAGACGCAGAAGCTACTGAGTGGCTTTGGTTGTCAGCGGTTTGGGACCATGACAGACGTAGGGAGTGGGTGCTTGATTCTTCAATTTACGCACCGCGACAGGGATGTATCTGCCACTGCCAGTTTCAAGGGTTATGCGACAGCATGGCTCAAGACCAACCCGTACACCAATCGCATGAAGATCAGCCGCGTGGAGTACGAACGTCGGGCACTGAAGCAAGCTGAAATCAGCGTCTGCTCGATTCTGCGCGACTGGATCAAAGGGCAGGTGATGGCAATTGAGTGCGGAATCTTGTCGTTCGAAGGTGCGTTCTTGGGCCAGATACTGTTGCCATCCACAGGACGGACAATTCTGGAAGAGGTGCAGGCTCAGAAACTATTGCCAGCAATCGGGGGACCACAGGGATGAGATCGCTTGCCACCCCCCAAGCCCATCGCCTCATGCTCGACGGCGCTGTTGAACTCGCGGAAGTCGAGGCCAACGGCATTCGCATCGACATGGACCGGCTCAAGGCCAACCGCATCGCTGTCAAAGAGCGGATGGATCGCATCACGACCAAGCTCAAGACACAGCCGTTGTGGGCTTTGATGCGCAGGCGGTTTGGCCAGAATGCGAAGATCACTGCTGGAGAGCAGGTGGGTGCCGTGGTGTTTAGCCCTGTTGCGGACGGCGGTCTGGGCTACATCAACGAAAAGAAGACACCCAAGGGCACGATGGCGGTCGATGCGGAAGTGTTTGCACCACTCACTGGGGATGTGCCCTGGCTGGTGGGTTGGTCGATTCTCCAGAAACTGGTGAAGGTGGATTCGACCTACCTTGCTGGTATTGAGCGGGAAACGCACTACACGCACTGCCGGATCACGGGTGACAAGCATCACATCTTGCGGCCCTGGTTTAACCTTTCAAGTACCGATACGTACCGCTCAAGCTGTGATAGCCCCAACTTCCAGAACATGCCCATTCGCGATCCGGAGTGGGCAGAGTTGATTCGTACCTGCATTGTACCACGACCGGGTTATCGTCTTGTGGAGGTGGACTTCAGTGGCGCTGAAGTGCGGGTAGCAGCGTGCTACCACAAAGACCCCGCGATGATGCGGTATCTTGCTGGGGGCGGCGATCTCCACTGGGAAATGGCGGAACAGTGCTTCATGGTGGCACGAGATCGGATGCCTAAAGCCTGTCGGAACATGGTGAAGGGCATGTTCGTATTTGCTGAGTTCTATGGTGATTATTTCTTGTCTGTCAGCAGGAACATCTGGGAAGGTATCGACCGCGAGCATCTGATGCTGACGGATGGCACACCGATAAAAGAGTGGCTCGTGTCATGTGGAATCACAGAACTGGGAACGGCGTCTGGTGAAGATGGTGATTCGCCGGTAGAGGGCACGTTTCAGTACCACATCCAGCAAGTGGAGCAGCGTCTGTGGAAGGTGACGTTGCCCGTCTACGATCAGTGGCGGCGTGACTTCTTCAAGTCATACAAAGAAACGGGTGAGTTCTCAACACTCACTGGGTTTCATCTGTGGATGCCGATGCGGCGGAATGCAGTCATCAATAATCCGGTCCAGGGAAGCTCGTTTCATTGCTTGCTGTGGTCACTGATTCAGATCAATCGCAATATCAGGAAGACGGGCATGCCAGTTGGTGTGATTGGCCAGATTCACGACAGCATCATCGCTGAGGTACGCGATGATGCCGTGCCAGCCTACTTAGCCATGTGCAAGCAGGTGATTGAGGTCGATCTGCGTAAGCGGTATCCGTGGCTTGTAGTCGGAATGACCGCTGAGGCGAAAGTAAGTGAGACGTTTGAACGCGGTGGTTCGTGGTTCAAAATGACTGAACAGGCACTCTAGGAGATTGATGACATGGCGAAGAAAGCAACAGCAGCAGCAAGCCCCGCAGATGACGACAAGAAGCCCACACGGGGGGAGATTTACAAGGTCAGACGCCCCACGGAATTCGATCAGATTGTGGGCCAGCCCACAGCGGTGAAGATTCTGTCCGCGTTCGTGGCACGCAAGGAGGTGCCACGATTCCTCCTGTTCACAGGGCCATCGGGTGTTGGCAAGACCACACTGGCGCGCATTGTGCGAGCCAAGATCGGCTGCTCGGAATCGCCGTTTGACTTCCATGAGATCAACTGCGCCACGGACGGTGGTGTGGATACGGTGAGGACCATCGAGGACGGTCTGACCAAGGGTCCGCTGTTCGGTCGTGCTGTTGTGTATCTGCTCGACGAATTCCACGCAGCCAGCAAGAATGCCTTTGAGGCCATGCTGAAGGTGCTGGAGGATGGTCCGAAGCACGTCTACTTCATGGCAGCGACAACGAATGCCACAAAGATTCCGACCACCATCAAGACGCGGGCTACAGAAATTGCCTTGACCGCAGTCAATCACATGGCTCTGTCTGATCTGGTTCAGCGCGAGGCAGAGGTGGCTTGTATCGAATTGGCAGGCAAGGCACTCGACCGGATCGTGGACGCAGCGGAAGGCTCACCCCGGCAGGCGTTGGTGATGCTCAACGTATTGAAGGCTGCCCCAGATGAGGACGAAGATGCGCAGATGGCACTGCTTCGGGGTGTGGATCGACAATCGGCATTGATCGATTTGGCGAGAGCATTAGGGCAGCCTGGGCAGACTTGGAAGTACATCTCGGGGCTGTTGCGGACACTGCCGGAAGGGACGGAGCCAGAGGGCATTCGTCGCATAGTATGTGCGTACTACAACAAGGTGGCTCTGGGCGGGGATATGGGCTTGTCGCGGAAGATTCTGACAGCATTTGACCCACACACGTACGACAGCGGCATGACGCGCATCATCTTGGCCTGCCAGGAAGTCTGTGGGAAGTAACTTCGCTGTATTTTCTAAAACTGAGTTGCAATTTTGGAAAATGTCGTGTACAATGCTTGCGTACACGGCAATGGAACAAACTTGTAGTTCTGGGGAACTTGGATGAGGATTGATGCGAATTTGAGGGCAGCCATCAAAGCTGTTGCCGAAACAGCCAAGCGGCAGACCTACAATAGGGCTGCACGCGATGCGGCACGTTCTGCTGCTGTTGCGAACTACGTGGCGACCAAGAACGCGGCACCAGTGCGAGAAGCATATGCCGCGTACACAAAAGCCAATAAAGCGGTACAGGTTGCTGAGGAGGTAATGGCGAAAGCGGATGCCGTTGCCAACAATCACGGATTGCATTTCTCGCCGTACAAAAGCGAGAAAGCCCAGACCAGCATCAACAACGATTCTGATTTCGTGAATGCTGGTGGTAAACTTCCACCAGAATTCACCAATGGGTGGGATGCGAACCAAGTCATCGCGGAACTGGTCGCGGCCCCTGAAAAGGACAAGGCTGCAATTCTCAAGAAGTTCGGGATCATCTGGGGTTGAACGGCTATGGGACTTCTGCACATCGACAAGGGTAGGCTGGACGAAGAACTCGTAAAGCTGCCCCAAGACATTCACGACCATTCCGTTCGGCTGGCCAATGCCAAGGCGGCTGTGGATGCGCTGGACAACGAATTGAAGCTGGCGGAAGCTACGCTGGGGGCTGCGATCCGGCTGAATCCATCGGCGTACGGGATTGGCGACAAGCCGACTGTGGGGGCAATCGATGGTGCTGTGCTGTGCAATGCGCAGATTCAGGAGATCAAGGGTAGGCTCCTGGCAGCGAAGCATGCCGTCGATCTGACGTGGGCCGTGGTCAACGGTTTGGCTGCGAAGCGGGAAGCGATTCAACCACTCGTCAAGCTCTACCTGAACGACTACTATTCCAGTCCGCAACCGGCAGACGTGGAAGAGGCCAAAGCGGCATCGGGTAAAGTGGAGACCAATGGACCCCCTGCCGGTAAGTCCATGCCAACGGCAGTGATGCCTGAAGTGGATGAGATTGGCAGGGACAGTGGTGGCACTGTCGTTGCGAAGCGGCGACCCAAGCAAGCAAAGGCGAAGCCCGTCGATGACGATGTGGTGGCCAGTGGGGATCAAATGGATTGGTAGGGGATGTTGTCGGGTGTTCCGGCGATGCGAACTACAGGGCAAGACTCGGGAGAGTGATGATGGCGACGACAGATGAGGATCGTGCAGAACTTGAGGCCATGCAACGTGCTGGCAAGAAACTGGGTGAGGGTAACTGGAACCCCCACTTGAGCATTCCATCCGGTATCAACTTCCTGGAAGTGAAGACTGAGGGCGTGCGCCGTCTCAATTTCTTCAGCTACCTGAAGACGGTTGCGGGTGGTGTGTTCGATGTCGACAAGCGGGCAGCCTACCGTGAGTACGGCTTCCACAAGGTGGGACCGCAGGGTACGAAGGCGCTGTGTCCCTACACGACATTCGGAAAACCATGCAAGATGTGTCAGAAAAAGGCGGAAGCCTTTCGGGATGTCAAGCTGAATAAGGAGGAGAAGAAAGCGGCTGCTACTCCGTTCTTCGTGTCCAAGCGCCGCATGTACAATGTGGCAGACGCCGACAAGGATGCCAGCACTGTCCTGATCTACGACGTGGCCGAGAACTGTTTTCCGGAAACTCTGGATGCCAAGATCGATATGGCTGGTGAGGCCATGCTGGCGTGGAACAACCCGCAGCGCGGAAAGACGCTGGTGGTCAAGTTCACCAACGAATCGACTGGTGGTGGTGGGTCGTTCCGGAAGGCTGCGAACATCGAAATCGTGCCTCGCGTCTTCAAGTACGACAAGAGCTTGATGGATCGCATCATCGACTTGGACACACTGCTGGTCGAGGTCTCCAACGACGATCTGTGGCAAATGTTCATGGATGGGTCTGGTGATGATGAGGAGGAGGAACCCGACGCAGAGGATGGTGGTCGGACCAACTCACAGCAAGTGGATGACTGGGCTGAGGCTGCTACCAGCACGAAGGCATCCGCCGCTGTGCCCGCTGACGTGGAACCAGAACCTGAGCCAGAACCTGAGCCAGAACCTGAGCCAGATGCGGACGCCCCCGAAGAAGAGCCGTTCGAGGAACCAGTTCCGGAACTGGTTCCGGAACCTGTGAAGCCGGTTGCCAAGAAGACCGCTGCCAAGCCAGCAGCAGCAGCGGCAGCGGCAGCAGCCCCCACCAAGAAGGCTGCACCGCCCAAGAAGGTGGAAGCGGACGACGGTGGTTGGGACTAGGGTTCACGCCCGGTTGGGATTGGCAGGCCGGTCTGCACCGCCCGAGCCTGATTGGTATCTGTCTCCCGACCGGGTCTCTTGTAAAGGTTCCATCCCGATGACAAGAACCCACGGGGTTCTCTGGTGCAAGCCAGTAGTCGGGGTGGTCATTCTGCCTAGCCGGGTTCCCCGGCGAGGCAGAATCTACCCCGCCAGTGGTGCAATGAGTGCAAACTGGCAATCTTTGTTGGTGCGGCGAGTGGCAAGCCGGTAGGTCAGCTACCTACTCCTGAGTTCGATTCTCAGCCAGCAGTTTCAGAAACTGACGAACGGGGTTTCATGTTGTAGGGGGACTCGTTGAATGCACCACGAAGTCATCACAGGCGACTGTCTCGATATCCTCAAGGCCATGCCAGACAAATCTGTTGACTTGGTGTTTACTTCACCACCATACGGATCGGCACGGACTTATGGGATCGGATTCAAGGGCAAAGGCGAGGAGTTCGTAGACTGGTGTCTACAGCGGTATGTGGAATGTCACAGAGTATCGCGGGGACTCACGGCGTGGGTACTTGAGGGGCAAACTAAGGGTTTCCAGTGGACAGCAACCCCGGCACTTCTGATGGCTGATCTGCATAGACGCGGCATCAAACTTCGCAAGCCGCCAGCATTTCATCGTGTGGGTATACCCGGTAGTGGTGGGCCTGATTTTCTGCGCAATGACTGGGAGATGATCGTTTGTTCATCTCACGGAAAGTTGTTGTGGTCGAACAATGTTGCATGCGGGCATCCGCCCAAGTGGGCACCCGGTGGTGCGATGTCCAACCGGAAAGCAAATGGAGATCGTGTCGCACCTGATTCCAGCTATGCGCCACCCAAGCTGGCAAATCCAGGTAACTTTTTGCACTTTGATGTTGGAGGTGGTCGCATGGGTCACGATATGGCACATGAGAATGAAGCCGCCTTTCCCTTGGGGCTTGCGGAGTTCTTCGTCAAATCATTCTGCCCACCTGGTGGTACAGTTTTGGATTGCTTCGGCGGGAGTGGCACCACATCACATGCAGCCGAGATCAATGGGCGGAATTCCATCTCAATCGATATCCGTGAGGATCAGTCTGAACTGACACGACGGCGATTGGCAACACTTACCACAAGCAGAGGCAGAGGGGCAGATACATGGCTAAGAAAGTAGCAAAGAAGACAGTGGCCGAGATGGCAGAGGACGCAACAGCCCTCTTGGCGGAAGGCGCGGAATTCCAAGAGTATACCCCGCAGTGTCCCATCGACTTCACAACACTGCTCGATACAGGCGTGGGTCCGCTCAATCAGGAGATCAGCAGTCGCTTCTACGGCGGTATGCCACGTTCCAACTGCGTGCGATATAGCGGCAAGGCATCGAGTGGCAAGACGTTCAATCTGCTGTCCATGCTCGCCTGCGCTGCCAACGACCCTGCCTACGATGATTATGCACTGGTTGCGGATGACGTTGAGAATGGCATGATGATGGATATGGCCAAATTCGGAACGAAGATTCAGAAGCGACTGAAGCGAATCAGGTCACTCACACTGGAGGAATCGTACTTTGCTTTGATGGACCAGATGGAAAAGGGGCCGTGTGTCTACATCATCGACTCACTGGATGCCTTGTCCTCGAAAGCGGAGCAGGACAAAACTACGAAGAAGCGCAACGCCAAGACAGCCAAGCAAAAGGCAGAGTTGTCTGGGGATATGAGCGACGGCAAGGCCAAGGTCCACTCTGCCATGCTGCGGCAGCTTGAGCCGCTCTGGGTGAAAACAGGCTCTATCGTGGTGCTAGTCTCACAGTATCGTGATGACCTCAAGTCGAAGTTTGGGGGCGGCAAGGAGAGTGGGGGCCGTGCGCTGGAGCACTACCCATCCATTCATGTGAAAACAGCGGCTGTGGGCAAGATCGAGAAAATTGTGCTTGGGTCCAAGCGGCATATTGGGAACATGGTGCAGGCCACAGTCAGCAAAACTCGTGTGATCGGTGGCGGTGGGAACAAGGTGGTTTTTCCTTTGTACTTCGATTCTGGCATCGATGACATCGGCGCTGCCGTGGAATACCTCATCTCTGAGAAATACTGGAGTGAGGCTGCCGGTAAGGTGGAGGCACCTGAGTTTCAGTACAAGGGGGCTACAGAGAAGCTGATTGTCCAACTCCACGACAACCCGGATGCACGGCAAACGCTGGATGTGCTTTGCACCCGTCGCTGGAATGAAATTCGGGGTGGCATGAAGACTGGACGCAAGCCAAGATTCGCGTAGGCGTAGAAAGACAAAAGCAGCATGCGTAACACCTACATCACCGTAGACACCCCGTACCTCTGCTACGTTGCCTTCCACGGCGTGCGTGGCCGTACGGGCACAGATGCCCACCCGGCCACCGTGCTGCTCAGTATGCTTGATCGTGTGCGGCAAACCATCCAGCAGTTCGACGGTACGCATGTGCTGTTTTGCTTCGACGGCAAGCCTCCACTTCACCGAAAGACCATGTTTCGGGGCTACAAGGCCCATCGCAACGCCGCCCGCGCCGAGAAAGACCCGGACGAGATAGCGGCACTGGATGCTCTGCGGCGCAAGCTGTACGATTTTCCTGCCATGCTGTCGAAGTACGGATTTCCTGTCGGCAACATGCCGGGTTACGAAGCGGACGACATGCTGGCGCAAGCGGTCAACGAAGTGGTGGAGTCTGAGGCCGACCCAGACGTGATCCTGGTCACGTCTGACGAAGACATGTTCCAATGCCTGAAGCCTGGAGTCACGTTTGTATCGCCGTCGCTGAAGTGCCCCGCCCGCAATGGTGTGTGGCTGCACGAGACGTACGGAGTCACCCCGGACCAGTGGCCACGGGTGAAGGCCATCGCAGGCTGTACATCCGACAACATACCGGGAGTGCCCGGAGTGGGGAACAAGACGGCAGCCAAGTACGTGGCTAGAACACTGAGCACCACTACAAAGGCGTGGCATTCGATTGAGGCCCAGTTGGATGAGTGCAAGGCCCGGATGCCGATGGTACGACTGCCGTGGCCCCACGCGACGTTGCCCAGCGATTGGCGGTTGCGTGCGTGGAGCATGCCCAAGTACCATGCACTGTGTGCCGAGTTGCAGGCTGAACTGGATATTCCCGATCAGGAATAGCAGTCTGTAAACACTCGTCTGCGGCACAATTACCTGTGATCGGTCACGGCATTGTTCCCTATCGGGAATGCACAGAGCAAGGATAGCATGACCGAGTTCCACATCGAAGTGCCGCGTCTACCAGTCGCGGCCCTGAATCCGAATAACCGTGCCCATTTCAGAGTGAAGGGTAAGGCTAAGCAAGACTTGATTGAGATGACCACTGAGGCTACTCAGATCGCTTGCGGTGGATTGGGGCAGGTGGGCTGGAAGGCTGCTGTTTTCCCGTGGTCTGAAGTTTCGATTCAAGTTGTCTGGCGGTACTTCTATGGGGTCAGGCCGGACGCGGACAACTGCCTTGCGATGCTGAAGTCAGCCTTTGACGCATTGGTCCGTAGCGGTGTTTTGGAGGATGACCGTCATGTGATTCATTTGCCCATGCAGTTGGTGAAAGCCAAATCGAAAGACGATGCTCGGTTTTCAATGACGATTCGGAAGATCGACGGAACAGCCTGCCCCCTATGTCTGAGAGATCACAATGAACAGTGAAACACTCCACGCCTTTGGATTGCTCTTGGGTAGCCTACAGCGGGAACCCAGCCGCACCGGCAAGGCTGCACTACTGGCCGAGCAGATGGCACCAGCCATCGCGGAGTGCTTTGACGCTGCGCTGGACCCCCACAAACGCTACTACGTCAACAGGAAGCTGCTGGGTGTCATTCCGGATTGCTCCGATTTGGTATCTGAAGATACCAGCCTCGCACCGTTTCTGGGGAAGTTACAATCTCGCCAAGGTACGCGGGAATCATTTGCATTGGAGTTCAGTCGTATCACGGCGGGTTGGTTGAAAGCGGCCATTGATGCCGCATGGGCCATCATCGACAAGGATTTGGAAGCGGGGGTCGATGTGAAGACGGTCAACCTCGTGCTGAAGAAAGCCGGACTGCCACTGATTCCTGAGTTCTCGGTGGCACTCGGCGAACCGTACACAGGTGAAGCTGTATGGGAACAAGGAATCTGGTACGCATCAAGGAAGCTGGATGGGATTCGTTGTGTCGCCATCTGTGCATCCGGTAAGCGACCTGTGTTCATCTCCAGGCAAGGCAACGAATTTACCGGGCTGGTGAAACTGGCTGGCCCGGTGATACAACTGGCCTTACGGGTCAGCGAAGTGCTGCGGATGTCAGATTTCGTCCTCGACGGGGAATTGGCACTGCACACAGCGGACGGTTCTGACGATTTTCACGCGGTGCAGGGTGCCCTCAACCGGAAGAACTACGATGTGCCCAATCCGATGCTGTACGCCTTCGACATGCTTACGCTGGCAGAGTTCAACAGCGGCACATCGACACGGCTGTTCAGTGAGCGGATTGCTGAATTCCCAACCCTGTTCCCTGATGAGTGCGAGCACTTGCGGCGGGTCAAGCAGAAGCTGGTCACAGGGCCAGAGGTGGTCGAGTCTGGAATGGCAGTTGCCATCGCCAAGGGCTGGGAGGGGCTGATTCTGCGCCGGGATGCCAAGTACGTGGGCAAGCGGTCGCGTGACCTGTACAAGGTAAAAGAGGCGTACGATTGTGAGTTGGTAGTAGAATCAGTTGAGATGGGCACGAAGCTGATTGATGGGCGCGTGCAGAACACACTGGCCGCTGCGTTCGTGGGGTACAAGGGCGGTTTGGTGGGGGTGGGAAGTGGCTGGACCGATGCGCAGCGTCTGTACTACTTTGCAAATCCGGACGAATTGATCGGCGCTGAACTGACTGTGGCCTATACGCAGGAATCGAAGGACAAGGAGGGAAAATGCTCTTTGCGGTTTCCACGAGTGAAAGCAGTACACGGCTCTGCTCGTAGTATGTGATCCGACTCCTTTGGGCGCAGACTTCAAGGGTGTTTAGCATTCTTGGAATCTCCGGCATTCAGGCTGGAGAGGATGCCAAGTGATATATGCAGTGGCCCATATGGTGGCCTACACTGACCCAGCAGCACTAGGTGAACTCTGGGGGGCATGCCACGATGGATCAGACCGCCAAGGCCGTTTGTCAGCGATGTGGTGATTCGATGAGCAGCCCCCCTTATGTGTGCCAGCGGTGCCGTCGTTGTTGTGTCGAGGAGTTCGACCGGAAGTGCGAGGAAGGGATGCTGGAGCCGTATCCTCTAGTAAGAGATCGCACATCTGTAGGCAGGTAGGCACAATTTCCTTCTTTTTTGCGGATTATGGCAGTCTGCCGGTCTTTACACCCCATACGGTGTTTGTGCCAAAATCGCGATCCGGTACAGTGCCCAGACAGTCTGCGGTAGGGGTATACAACAAACCCCACATCGCAGCCTTGCCCCGGAACAAGGTTGCCAACATCCGCAACAACTGGCTGCATCACCAGACGACTCGACTCTGCCGTGAAAACCAAACGGTGGTTATCGAAGACTTGAACGTCAAGGGGATGCTAGGGAACCGAAGGCTATCCAGACACCTCAGCGATATTGGATTCTCCGAGTTTCGCAGACAACTGACCTACAAGTCAGCCATCTATGGGACGAATCTGGTTGTTGCTGGTCGGTGGTATCCTTCCTCAAAAACTTGCAGCGCTTGTGGTGCTGTGAAGTCAGATTTGACGCTGAAGGACAGGGTTTATGTTTGCACATGTGGTGCCAGCATGGATCGTGATCTGAATGCAGCACTCAATCTACGTGCCCTCGGCTTGAGGGTTCACGCCTGTGGACGGCTCGACAATCCTGCGCAAGGCAACTTGCAAGGGGCTGAGTCGGTTGAAGCAG
>JAYWFM010000006.1:0-15949 GCA_043778825.1 Planctomycetota bacterium
AGCTCCCAGTCACTCCGCCAACGAGACCTGAAACCCACCCCCGCCGAACAAAACCGGGATCAACTCATTTCCCACACAACCCCAGTTTTTAACAGCCCACGACAAGCCCCAGTGGCGGGGAGACCATTTCCCCCCCGCTTGCCTTACATCCGGCGCACGCTGTCGACACTGGGAACGCTCACCACCCGGACCGCGGTGACCTTGTACTCCGGGATCTTGGCCACGGGGTCCAAGGTGGAGTGCGTCAACTCGTTCGCATTATGCGGCACGGCGAAGTGGAAGTTCGCGAACACCACCCCCTCGGCCACTCGGTCGGTCACGCAGGCTGTCGCAGTGATCCGGCCGCGACGGGACTCGAGTCGGATCGGCTGCCCAGTGTTGATACCGAGCCGTCTGGCATCGGCCGGAGAGACTTCGACGAGTGACTCGGGGCAGGCCGTTTCCAAGCCCCAGCTGCGGTGCGTCATCTCCCCCGCATGCCAGTGGTACAGTACACGGCCCGTGGTGAGCAGCAGCGGGAACTCGCCATCCGGGAGTTCGTGCGGATCGAGATGCTCGACGGGGTGAAATCGGCCTTTGCCGATCGGAAAGCGGTCGCGGTGCAGGATCGGCGTCCCCGGCGAGTCGAGGTCCGGGACTGGCCATTGGAGCCGGTCGCCGCGCTGGAGTCGGTCATACGACACGCCCGCGTAAGATGGTGTCAGCGTGCGAATCTCGTCCATGATTTGCGAGGGGCTGGCGTACGCATAACCCGCTGCGGACCCCTGCGGAGTGCGACCTTGCTCAGCGAGACACCGCGTTCCGAGTTCTGCCAACACCTGCCATTCGGGTCGCGACTCACCCACCGGCGGGATCGCCTGGCGGACCAATTGCACACGGCGCTCGGTGTTCGTGAACGTGCCGTCTCGCTCGGCGAACGTCGTCTCCGGCAGCAGGACATCCACGAATTCCGAGGTCGCCGACGGAAAGATTTCGTGCAGCACGACGAACTCGGCGGCTGCAAGGCACTCCCGCACATGGGCCGAGTCGGGGTCGGTGAGTACGGGGTTCTCGCCCATGAGGAACAGCCCCCGCAGCTTCCGCGTTCCGACTTGCTGAATCATCTCGGTCAGCGTGAGCCCCGGTTGTGGAGGGAGTCTGACTGGCGTGCCCGTGACCTCCCACGCTCGCTCGAACTTCTCCCGCACGAGTGAGTCGGCCACATTCTGATACCCCGGAAACACGTTCGGCAGAGCACCCATGTCACAGGCCCCCTGCACGTTGTTCTGGCCTCGCAACGGATTGACGCCGCCGCCGGGGACGCCGAAGTTCCCGAGCATCAGTTGTAGATTGGCCAGGGCGAGAACGTTCATCACACCGGTGATGTGCTGCGTGATCCCCATGGCCCAGATGGCCGCTACGGGTCTCTGGGTGCCCAGCAACTCAGCGGCTCGTTCGAGATCAGCGACCGTCACACCCGTGATCCCGGCCACTCGCTCGGGCGTGTATGAGGCCACCGACTCCTCGACGGCCGCGAAATTCTCGCAGCGACGGGCGATGAACTCCTGGTCCTGCCAGCCATGCTTCAGGATCAAGTGCATGATCCCGTTCAGCAGCGCGATATCCGTCCCCGGTCGGTGCCTCAAATGCAGCGTCGCAAAGTCGACCAGATCGATCCGCCGAGGATCGGCCACGATCAGCTTGGCCCCGCGACGCAGGACCGCCTGCCGCAGCATCGATCCAAACACGGGATGCTGCTCGGTGGTGTTGGACCCGATCACGAAGAACACGGCGGCTTGGTCGGCCACATCGTCCAGCGAGTTGCTCATCGCCCCGGAGCCGATCGCCATCCCTAATCCGGCCACCGTCGACGAGTGGCACAGCCGCGCACAGTGGTCGATGTTGTGCGTGCCAAAGACCTGACGGGCGATCTTCTGGACGAGGTAGTTTTCCTCGTTGGTGCATTTGGCCGACGAGAGGAAGCCCAAGCTGTCGGGACCGCTCTCTTGATGGATCGTGACGAACCGCCGCACCACGATGTCGAGGGCTTGGTCCCAGCTGACCTCGACCCACTCACCGCGTGGTTGATCCGATAAACGTCGTCGGCCTTCCAGCACTTCACGGCGCACGCGCGGGCGGGTCAGGCGATCGGGGTGGTGGATGTAGTCGAACCCGTAGCGCCCCTTGACGCACAGGTGCATCCCGTTGACCGGGGCCTGGGGGTTCGAGGTCACACGCACCACGCGGTCATCAATGACATTCAGGTCGAACTGGCACCCGACACCGCAGTAGGCACAGGTCGTCGTGACCTTCCGATCCGGGGCAGGGAGTCCGATCGCAAGTCGGTCCGAGAGCGCTCCCGTCGGGCAATACGCCACGCACGCTCCGCAGCCTTCGCACCCCGCCTCATCGAGCGTGACACCGGCACCCGCGACGATGTGCGACTCATGCCCGCGATCGGCCAAGCCCCACACGAACCGCCCCTGCACCTCATCGCAGGCCCGGATGCAGCGGGTACACAGGATGCACTGGTTGAGGTCGACATGCAGGAACGGACTCGGGTCCGAGTCGACGGGATACCGTGCAGGAATATCCTGCGGCGGATCAACATCGTACTCCTCCAGCAGTCGGTCGAACTCCGTCGGCGGGTGATTGCCATCGTGCGCCCGAAAGCCGCCCTGACTGGTCAGCATCCGCAACACCATCTGCCGCGCGGCCACCACGGACGGAGACTGTGTCTTCAATCGCAGCCCCTCGGTCGCCACATGCTGGCAGGCCGGAACGAGATGCTCGGCCCCCTCGACCTCGACCAGACAGATGCGGCACGAACCGCCCCCCGACAGGTCCGAGTGATGGCACAACGTCGGAATTCGAATCCCCGACGCCGAGGCCACTTCCAGGACGGTCTGTCCCTCGGCGAAGTCGATCAGACGATTGTCCAGTTGGATTCGGGGCATTAAAGTCTCACTGAGCGGGTTCCCGAGCATGTTCGCCGGGATGATAGGTGGTGTAGACGTAGATCGGAATCGGCAGTTCGCTCAAGTGCTTTTCAATCAACGGACGAACTTCCTCCCAATCAAGTCCCCCCACTCCGGTCGCCAATCGGGGCAAAGCGAGGCTGGTGATGTGGTCCTCGATCAGTTTCTGCTTGAGGGCCTTGAGGCAGTGCTCCACATTGGACAGACTCGCTGGTTCGCACCTGGCACCGGACTCGAAGCTGCCGCTCTGGGTCAGAAGGTTGATGATGCACACCCCAAACCCGTTCCATTCCCAGAGGCTCCCTGGCTGGGGATGCGTCTGGTGGGCGAAGTGGCGGTAGTCTTTGTGCATGACCGGCCAGCGTTCGCGCAGAGCCCGTGCTAAGCCCTGGTCGAATGGATCATTCGGCGAGATGCCATGCGCGCTGGCCTGAGCCTTGGTGAACAGGATGTCGCCGGATACTTTGTGAATCATGGGATGCTCTCCAGTGTCGCAGAAGTCGTCATACTTCTGACTCACACATTTCTCACAGGGCTGGAACAACCTCTAGGCCCTGGCAGGTTCCGAACTCGGCATACGAGCCATCACTTCTCGTTCGGCCTCGACCCAAAAACCGAACCCATCTCCGGATGGGCAGCCTGACTCTTCCCATTTCTGGTATGCCAGCTGGCGAATCTCCTCTTCACAGCCGTTCCGGCATGGCTCGGGAGTCAGGTACGCACCGCGCTCTGGCCCGCCTCCCAACACGCACTCCACGGGGCGCATGCTCCTTGAGGCGACCGTATGGTCAGCGGGCAATTGCAATCGTTCATCCTGGGTCATGGTTCTGGACTTGGTCTTGGACATCATCTCGCTCTCTCTGGAAGCCCCTGGATTCGCACGCGGATCGCGGCACCACGCCACCGTTGCTCTCGGGCGTCAAGGGCCAACCCGCAGAACCGCAATTTCGATGCCGATCAAGGGGGATCGACTTCGAACCGGAGATTCCCGATTGATGCGAGACAGCCCCGCCCCTGCGTGAGTCCTTCTGGCACAGAGTGTGACGCCCTCGCACTGCACGCCTCGCTGTCCATCGCACCATCGAGAGTGAGTCAACAGACCGGGAGATCAGCGGACCTCCACGATTGCCCAGCGTGCCCAGAGGATGCCGCCCGCCAGGAGGTGGATCAGGACGAACAGGACGCCGACGCCGATCATCGTGTGAGAACCATCGTCGCGGGTCGCCTTGCGATTCAGCAGGCGGGTTTGAATCGTGGCGACGATCCACGACCAGTGCAGCATCACATGCAGCACGATCCCCAGCGAGAACACGCAGAACGTGTTGAAGGCCAGATCCTGCCAGTCGGCAGCGGTGTGATTGAGCAGTCGCCAGCGGTCGCCAGCCCCCTTGGGAAAAGCGAGTCGCAGGATCGCCATCTCCCACGCGAGTACCAGGAACAGCACGAGGAGCGCGGCGTCGAGCCAGAAGTTGATCACCGTCTTGTGGCGAGTCCAGAATGAGGAACCCGATTCGACATATGCCCCGCGCCAGCCATCGTTCGACGGGGGGACTGCGGGAGATGGCCCCACGGACTCAGTGGAAGAGGGCGCATTGGACTTCTCCGGTGGTGAAATCATGGCTGTGCCTCGGTTCCAGGCGAGGTCTTCGCAGCGGCACAGAACGGGCACGCGGGCTTGTCGGAGGGCAGAGAATTCGCCGCATGCAGGAACGCCGCGCCTCTCCACACGGTGAGTCCGCCCGTCAGGATGATGCACCACGCAGCCGCCCGCAACAGCCGTTCGCGCGTCGACAGTCGCAGCAGCATCGACCCCGCTCCGGTGAGGACCATCAGCGGAACGGTCCCCAGACCGAATGCCGCCATCACAGCCATGCCGCGTAGCAAATCCCCCGTACTCGCGGCCAGAGACAGAAACGCGTACAGCAACCCGCACGGCAACATCCCGGTGATTAGACCTGCCGAGAACGCATTCCGCAGACCGGGCATCCGCAACAGCGTGGCGAACAACGGGCTCATCAGGCAGCCTGCCCGCGGGGCCGTGGCGACTCCTCGGCGTTTGAGCAGGCCGGTCGCGAACAGACCTTCGATCACCAGCAACCCACCCGCTAGCAGACACAAGGCGGCTGGAATATTGAGCAGCTGCGGGGCGGACTTCACGAGCCTCAACCCGACATACCCGCTGACGGCTCCGAGGGTGCAGTATGTGAACAACCGACCCGCACTGAAGGCCAGCTGGGCCTTCACGTTCTCGCGGACGGTCGGCTTGTTCATCCCGACCAGCATGGCGAAGGCCCCGCACATGCCGACGCAGTGCGACGAACCGAGCAAGCCGCCCAGCAGGATCAGCGGGTATTCGATCATGTCGCCACCTCGCTCACCGGAGGAGCTGAAAAATGACCATGCCGAGGCAGGGATGAGGTTGGAGCCTCCACGGTGTTTCCTGTCTGTTTCAGTCGCAACGAGTTCCCCAGCACCATCAGACTGCTGATCACCATGAATGCCGCAGCAATGGCCGGATGGAGCCAGCCACATGCCGCCAGGACCACCCCGAACCCGTTGTAGGCGAACGACCAGAATAGGTTCTGGCGGATCGTCGTCACGGCTCGTCTGGCATACTCAATCGACCACGGAATCATGCGGAGGTCATCCCGCATCAGGCACACATCCGCCGTCTCGCGCGTGACATCGGACCCGCAGCCCATCGCGATGCCGACATCGGCGAGGGCCAGGGCGGGGGCATCGTTCACGCCATCCCCCACCATGCCGACGCAGGCTCCCGACTGTTGCAACTGGCGAATCGCGTCGAGCTTGTTCTCGGGCAGAAGTTCCGCCGTAACGGTCACTCCGATCTCGTGGGCCAGGCTGGCTCCGCGCGCGGCGAGGTCACCAGTCAGAACCGCGACATCCAGATTCAGGTCACGACAGGCCGCCATCAGTTCCAGCACCTCGGACCGCAGTTCCTCTCTCAACAGAAATAGTCCCCGCACCTCATCGCCCCAGCCGATCAGGACGCACGACTCCGATTCCTGATCGAGGTGCTGGACTGCCACTG
Organism: Planctomycetota bacterium; assembly: GCA_043778825.1. Lineage (GTDB taxonomy): Bacteria > Planctomycetota > Planctomycetia > Planctomycetales > Planctomycetaceae > TH-plancto1. The sequence continues at coordinate 6,010 of JAYWFM010000006.1, forward strand.
CGATCTTCGATCCCAGGGGGAGTCCCTGTTCTTGCATGAGACGCAGACTTCCGAGGGAGATCTCGCCCCACTCGTGGAGCAGCGTGGCCACGATCCCTCGACCCGGAATCGACCGCACCGTTTCGAGGCTGGAGATCAGTTCCGTGGTTTCCACGAACCCGCGGATCGCTCGCGAGAAGATGTGCGTCGAGGTCTCCGTCAGAGCGGCAGCTCGTCGGAGAACCTCGCTGCGTTCGTTGACATCTTCGCAGACGAAGTGCCGCACCGAAGGCGACCCGGTGGTGAGTGTGCCCGTCTTGTCGAAACGCAGGGCATCGACCCGAGCCAGTTGTTCGAGGGCCTCACCCCCGTGGAGCAGAACTCCATGTCGGGCTGCCGTCCCCAGTGCGGTCCACACCGCCAGCGGCGTCGCCAGTGCCAGCGCACACGGACACGCAATCAACACCACCGCCAGCGAGTTGAGGATCGCCGCCTCGGGGCCGCTCTGGACTCCGTGCCAGATCGCCGTGCCGAGGGCCACCAGTCCGATCAGCGGGAAGAAGATTCGTGAGCAGCGGTCGGCCAGTTGCTCGTAATGGCCCTTGGCGGATTGGGCCTCGCGCACCGCTTGCACCAGCCGACCGAGTGCTCCTTGCTGCGGCGGGGAGGTGACCTCGATCAGCAAATCGCCATCCAGATTAAGCGTCCCCCCGAGTAGGGCACTCCCCGGATGCTTGGACACGGGCCAGCTTTCGCCGGTGAAGAACTGCTCATCGACGGTGGCGGTGCCGTGGATGACCCGACCATCGACGGGGATGCGTTCCGTCGCTCGGACGTGGAGGTGATCGCCGACGCAGACCTCCGCTAATGGGACGAGGACTTCGTAGGACGGACGCCCACGTCCGTCCGTCCTCTCCGGAAGCGACGGGCAAGATTGCCCATCGTACAGTGGCTCCACGACGCGATGCGCCGTCTCCGGCAGCAGAGCCTCCAGCGCGTGCAGAGCCTCCGAGGCTTGCCGTCGACCGGTCGCCTCTAGCCAGCGACCCAGCGTGACGAGAACCAGAATCACGCAGCTGACCTCATAGTACACATGCCCCAGCCCGCGCACCGTCGAGATCACCGAATACCCGAACGCCGCCACGACGCCCGTCATCAACAGCAAGTCGGTCGTGAGCTGGCCGCGCCGCAGTTGATCGAGGGCGTTGCGACCCAGCGGCAGGCCGAGCCAAGCCATCACTGGGAGGGAGAACAGCAATGCGATCCAGCGCAGGAAGTCAGCCAGGGCGGCTGCGAAGAGGGTCTCGGGTTTGTCGGCATAGGCCCACAAGGCCATCGTCATCATCACGACGTTGAGCGTGAAGAACAGCGACACGCCGAGTCCGGTGAGCATCCAGCGGGCCTCGCCGATGTCGCCCGTCTCTTGCGTGACAGCTGCGGCGAAACGACACCCTGTGCAGCAATAGACCGGACCTGGCAACGCTCCGGGGACGGGGAGTTCGCAGTAGTCGCAGCGGACGGGCTGGGATGAAGTGGGCATGGGAGTGGTTGCCTCGTCGCTACGCTCGCCACAGCGTGGGCTGACTGGGAGGCCGATGTCAGTGCCATTCATTTCGAGGGGGTGCCTGTCCGCGACGACCGAGTTGGTTCCGACTCGCCCACGTTCTGGCGAACGTAGCGACGAGGACTACGGAGGCGTCAGTAGTTCAGTCTGCAGAGCGGGGAGCAGGTACATCACGAGATACGGAATCGCAAAGACCCAGAATGCCAGCCAGATCAGCCGCACATACCACGGGATGGCATGACCCGCGTAGGTGTGGTTCTGGCTCTCCAGTTCGGCGTTGGCGTGTTCGGTGGTGGTCATGGTTCTCTCGCGAATGGTGTGTCGAGGAAGCCCACCGGTTGCAACCGGTGGGCTTTGATCGCTCATTGAAGGGTCCGCTTCTCCGCCGACCGCCGCTCCAACTCCAACTCATTCTCAAACATCACACGGCTCGGCTCGTTGATGTCGTGGAAGGCTCCCTGCGTTACGGCCCACATCAGCATGCAGAAGAACCCGGCGGTGGCGAGCAGGTAGTTCATGATCGGCGTCAGCGCGAACGCCCCCTCCTCGTCCCCAGCAGCCACGATCATCAGATCGAGGAACTTGTTGGCAAACCCCAAGATGCTGGGGATCAGTACCACCGCTCCAAAGAACCAAGTCCAGGGGGAGACACGATGGATGACGTTGGGACTGGGCATGGTTGGTTCTCAATTTGAGAGAGGTGTAATTCACCACGGAGACACGGAGGCACGGAGAAGAAAGAGAGGAGGACAGGAAAGTGTCAGTCGGAGGTGGGGGCCTTGGGGAGTGTGAACCAAGTGACTGATCCCTCTCTTCTCCGTGCCTCCGTGTCTCCGTGGTTCATTCTTCTGTTGAAGTCGGACAGCTACTCCGCCTTCTCAATCTTCGTCTCCTCGTACGCCTCATAGTACGGGTAGCTCTCCAGCCACGACCCGAGCCACTGGACGTAGGTCAGCAGAGCCAGCCCGCGCTTGTTCGGCTTGTCCGGCGAACCGTCGAACAGCCAGGGGTACTCCGGCATCGGCGACCCGACCGAGAGCGTGGTCGGCTTGAAGAAGTGGACCGCGTGCCAGTCGTTCGACCGGCGACCTCCCTCGCGGCTCAAGTCAGGTCCGACGCGCCGCGTGCCGAACATCACCGGTCGCTGGAGTTCGTTCTGGTACTCCCACGTCTTCGACACCGGCCCCCAGCGGCGGTCCTCGTTCGACACCGGGCGGACGAACTGGCTGTGACAGTGCCAGCAGCCTTCGCCGGTGTAGACCTTGCGACCGATGGTCAGGGCCTCGGCACACTTCTCGTTGTACCACTTCGCGGCTTGCTCGGGATCAGCGGGGGGCTCACCGAACGCCTCCTTGAAGGAGTCCGGATAGCGCTGGGCGAGGTCTTCGAACTGGTAGCGGACATTGCCGCTGACCAGCTCCTTGACCGTCTTCTCGGGCAGGTGGCGATACATCATCGCCGGGACCACCGCGTTCGACAGGAACGCCAGTCCAAAGAACCCGATCCCCGCGACGAGGAAGATGCCTGATTTGCTTTCGAACATAATGTTGGGGAGGGGTGAGAGGGAAGTGGATTGTCGTCTTTCGCTCCGCGAAAGAACGTCCTTTCGCGGAGCGAAAGGCGACTCTGACGTGCCTTACGTTGTGGCGACCAAGGATTCCGGAACCGTCTCGGACCCCAGTCGCACGGGCGACTTCTGCCAGGTCTTGTACAGGTTCCAGCAGAACAGCAGCTGAGCCCAGAACATCACCAACCCGGCCACGATGCGGACCGCCCAGAACGGGATCGAGACGGTGATTGAGTTTTCCCAGGGTTGCAGTGCGGCCCACGACCAGCCCTGGAACAGACCTCCCAGCATCAGGTCGCCCGCCATGACAGCGAGTCCTCCTGCCGAGGCCCAGTAATGCCATTCGCACCAATCCGGCCTGTACCACTCTGTCTTGAGCAGTCGCGGCACGAGGTACGTCATCATCCCCAACTGCCACATGCTGAACACGCCGAACATGACCATGTGAGCGTGGCCGACGACCCAATCGGTGAAGTGGATCAGCGCTTGGAACGTCAAGGTCACTTGCAGCGCACACTGCAAGCAGGTCAGGAAGTAAAACACGATTCCGGTGTAGAAGTACCTCAGCGGAAGATTGGTCAGGTGCAACATCCCGGTCCCCTTCAGCGTGCCGATGAAGTTGATGATGACCGTCAGCACCACGAACTCGAGTGCGATCGTCGATAACACCGCCCCGTATTGCAGGAACATCGGGATCGGCGTGTACAGGAAGTGGTGAATCCCCTGGAGCGGATAGAAGAACGCCAGTCCCCAGAACCCGACCAGCGACATGGCGTGGCTCCACATCGGTCGCTGGAGCAGGATCGGCACGAAGTAGTACATCATCCCCCAACCCATTGGTGTCACGAAGAGCCCGACCAGGTCATGAATGAACAGCCCGCCCACCGCGCCCGCTGCGGTGCCGGTGACGCAGTATTGCGGAACGAAGTTCCCCATCGCATAGGTCAGGAAGGTCCACACCAGAGCGGCCAGGAAGTACCACAGGGACACATACATTGGCCCCTTGACCTTGATGATCGGATAGCCGAAGTTGATCGCCACCAGCAGTAAGCCGACCTGAGCCAGCGGGTCGATCCAGACCGGCGTCTCGCCCCATTCGAGGCCCTGCGCCTCTCCCAGCAGCAATCCCACAGCGGTCGACAGCACCACCACCTGCCACGCGGCAAAGATGAAGTACGACAACCGCCGATCCAGCACCGGTCTCAACGACAACCGGGGCACCACCCAGTGCAGCATCCCCAGGAACCCATTGGCCAGAAACCCGTAGGCAATGGCATTCGTATGTACCATTCGCCAGCGACCGGGAGAGAGATACTCCCAACGCGGCAGCGGGTTCCAGTTGAGCAACTGGAGTCCCATCAGCACGCCCGCTGTCATCGAGATCAGCATGTATCCCAGGGCGGCTGCGAAGTACCAGAAGACCAGCCGTTCTTCGACGAGCTGTTCGTGGCGAGGGGAGTCGGGGGTGGGGAGCATGGGAGTGGGGGGAGGGAGTAGGGAGTAGGGAGTAGGGAGTAGGGAGTGGAGAGTGGAGAGTGGAGAGTGGAGAGTGGAGAGTGGAGAGTGGAGAGTGGAGAGTGGAGAGTGGAGTGGAGTGGAGAGTGGAGTGGAGTGGAGTGGAGTGGAGTGGAGTGGAGTCGGAGAGGAGAGGACTGCTTTCTACTCCCTACTCCCTACTCCCTACTCCCTACTCCCTCGGCATGCGGCTGTTGATACGGCACGAAGCGCCCTAGCGGAGCCAGCAGCGCCATCGTCCAACCGAAGATCACGTGGGTGACGGCGGCAACCCACGGCGGCAGCACGGACGAGTCGGTGATCCAGCGACCGCCGAACAGTACCGGTTGGAGCCAGTTCAGGATCATGTAGAAGTTCACGAACCACAGGAGTAGAGCCAGGACCGTCGCGAATCCGAGACGGACCCCCAGGGACTTGCCATCGGTGAACCGCATGAGAACCACATGAAACGGCACCCCCAGCAGCATCCCCGTGGCGATGTACAGACAACATCCCATCGAGAGGATTATGCCATCCGGGATCGCGTAGATGTCTTTGCTGCCGGTGGCGAGGGCCAGCGCTCGCTCACCCAGCGGGAACGTGAGATAGACCCGAATTAGTTCCAACGGACTCATTCCGGCGAGCGGAGCAGCCACCACGTTCAGTAGCAGACTGCTCAGAGCCGCGATGCCGCCGAACATGAACCCGGTGGTCGCATGGTAGGCGGTGTAGAACCCCGTAGGAGCCCAGTGGAGTCCAGTGGGACGCACCCCTTCGATCGCGGCAATCCGTGTCTGGATGGCTTCGGCCCGAGACCGCAGGGTCTCCAGTTCATGATTGAGTTGAACGAGTTCTTGCACGTTCGAAGACTCCAACAGTTAGCGAATGTGTTCCTGGCGAGCCGGTGTGCGTCAGCACCCGGACACTGACAACCGGCGTGGTCCGAGGGCTGACGCCGCTCGGCTCGCCTGAACGGCTTCGTCACTTCGCAGCGGTTTCTGCCGTCTTCTCTTCCGCAGACACGTACGGCTTGATCGCTCCGGGATGAGGCAACTCCCCCTCGCGACGACGACTCGACACGAACTTCACATAGGCCACCAGATGCCAGATCGTGTCGGGCTGACTTTGCAACGCGGAGGCGAAGCTCGGCATCGGCGTGCCGTTGATCCCCGAGTAGATCCGCCGGTAGATGTCGATCGGCTGCTGCCCCCCGTGCAGCATCCCCGAGGTCAGATCGGCGGCTCGCGTGGTCCGGCCCCAGGCATCCTTGCCGATGTTGTCAGCCATCTGCCCGCGCCCATCCTCGCCGTGACACTTCGCGCAGCCGATCGTGAGGAACGCCTTCTGGCCCAGAGCGACATGCTCCTCGGTGAACTTCGGCTGCGGGGTGAACGGTTGAACCTGCTGTGTTTCGGCCTGCTCCCAGCGCAGGGTCACGCGGGGCAACACCTCCTCTTTGACAAGGGCCGGGTCGATCGCCTCTTCGTCGTCAGCCAAGTTGACGAGCCCCTCCTCGAACTCCCCGCGATAGGTCAGCATGAGGACGTAATCCAACACGGACTGTAACTCGTCTTTCGGCAACAGATTGAAGGCAGGCATCGACGTGCCGCGTACCCCGGCCTGGATCGTCCGCTCCAGATCACTTCGCAACGGACGGAACCCATATGGAGTCGAGGTGAACTTGAACAGTCCCTTGCGATAATCGCGAGGCCGAGGGTAGAGGAACTTCGCTGCCGGACCATCACCATCGCCGCTGATTCCGTGGCACTGCACACAGCGCTCCTGGTAGACCGCTTGCCCCTTCGCCAGATCGACGCCCGGCGGATCGCCAATCAATTTCGGATGGGCATACGTCCCCGTCTCCTTCACCAACTCCTTGGTCAAGGCTGTCTGGAGTCCCGGTGACAGCGCTTGGGCGCGTACGCTACTCACGAACTCCGGCTCGGGCGACCGTTCACACCCCGCCAGCAGCGCTACGTTCAACAGGTAGACCTTCAGAGCCACAGGGAGCCTCACAACACTCTCCTTTCAAGCGAGCCTTCGATCCAGGTTCCGCTGAACGCGACCAGCATCTCGCGACGGCGATTCATCCGGGACTTCCGAAGACATCGGCCACCCGTATCACTCGTGGCCGGAAATGCAACTGCGATGCCGCGACTCATTGAGAATTGACAGAGAGAATCCGACAGCCACGGCTTTCCAGTTTGTGAAAGTAGGAGAAGTGGCTGTCATCACCAGCCTGCAGCGCAAGTGATCTCTCGGAAATTCCATGATGACGCAGCGGGCTGGTGATGCTGCGTGAACCCGAGCATACCTCCGGAGTCGTGACTGACATGATCGCCGATGAGCCGCCCTGTCACAGTCTGTGTCGATTACGCACAGTCCGCATTGGGTCACATTGGCTCATGCGGGGTTTAATACTTCACGCGGGAGGAAGTGACGCATTTCTTCGTAGCCACGTTTCGCCAGAACGTGGGCGAATTGGCGTGCGTGCCCGCCCTCTGGCGAGGGGCAGCTACGACTCACTCGGGACCGCGCGAATTATAGCCATCGGACTGGCCCGACTTGCCCGTTACGTGTCCGATTCCTGATTGAGTGGCGAGTCTGACGTGCCTCGAGAGTCAGTGGCATGACGATTGCTCCAGCCAGCACACGTCGGTCGCCACGTCTCATGTCATCGGAAGGACATCGTCATGCTCACTCGCAAGCTGTTGATCCCCGCAGGAATTGTGGTGTGCCTGGTGTGCGTTTCACTGGCACAGAAGCCAGAACCGGCCCCCAAAGCGGTGGCCCCAGACAAGACGGAGAAGACCGTTGAGGGTGCAAAAGCCAAGACTCCACTGGAAACTTTCATGCGACTCAAGCTGGATGCCTCGTCGAAGATTCTGGAAGGACTGTGCCAGGAGGATGCCGCACTGGTGAAGGAGGGGGCCGATGCCCTGAGCGCCATGAGCAAGGTCGAAATCTGGAACGTGATGATCGACCCCGACTACCGCGAACACAGCCGCGAGTTCCGCGACAACGCGTCCCAGGTCTCGAAAGCCGCACAAGAGGGGGACTTCGACAAGGCGACCCTCCGCTGGTTCGATGTGACCATGTCGTGCCTGGAATGTCACGACCATGTGCGGAAGGAACGCAAGACGGAGAAGAAGTAGAGCAAACACGCCCTGTCACCCGAAGCGTCAGCGAGGGCGTACGTCTCTTGACTCTCTACGGGAGCTTGGTTTGGCGAAAAATCATTGGGGGTTCTGATATTGGGTTGAGCGGTTTCTGGTCGGAGACCTCGCTGATGTTTCGGGATACTTTGGGAAGCGGAGAATAATCCGAGCTCCTCGGGTCGGTGATCCGACGCTGGCTGTTCCGCCGTGGGCCTCCATGATGCGGCGGACGATGGCCATGCCGAGGCCGGTGCCGCGGGTTTTGGTGGTGAAGAAGGGTTCGAAGACGCGGCGCTGTTGTTCGGCGTTCATGCCGGGGCCGTTGTCTTGGATGGCCATCCCAATCCATGGCTTTCCGTCATCCATGAGGGATTCCGCAGTCACTTCGATCGTGCCGTCCTGTGCGGGAAGGACTGCGACCGCGTTTTCGAGGATGTTGCGGAACACCTGTTTCACGCGGTGGCTGTCGAGGAGAATCGTCCGGGCATCTTCATCCAACTGCGTAGTGAACGTGATCTGTCTGTCGTGGTGGACCTGCTGCACCTGATCCCAGACTTCCTGGCAGAGTTCATCGAGGTCGGTCTCGCAGCGCTCGAGTTGGATCGGGGCGGCGTAGTGGCGGACCTCTTCATAGAGCCGCTGCAACTCATCGATTGCCGACACGGCCCGTCGCGAGAAGGTCCGCAGGTCGGGGCGCTGATCGAGGTCGAGTTCGAGCATGTCGAGCGCCGCCTGGGCCCGCTGCAGGGCGTTGCGGCTCTCGTGAGCGAGGCCCGTCATCATCTCGCCGATCGCCGCCAGCCGCTCCGACTGCACCAGTCGCGACTGAGCGGCCAGCCGATCGGTGATGTCGTGCCACAGCCACACCTCGTGCTGGTCGTAGCTGTAGGCGGCCATTTCCACCCACGCCTGTTTGCCGTCCGGGCGATCGACCAGCAGCACGCGCGGGATGGGGAATCCCGCAGCCCGGTCTTCGTCATGCTGTTGCTGGACTGCATCTGCCCGTTCGCCGAAGAGCAGCTCAAACGCGCGGGGCAGTTCGCTCAACTCCGTCTGGCTGTAACCGGTGATCTCCTGGAACATCTGGTTGACCAGCAGCGTCCCGGTGTCGAGCGACACGTACGCGGCTCCGGCGGGGAGGTTCTCGACCATGAAGTGCATGCGGAGCAGCGACTCCTCGTGTCGCTGACGGGCTTCCGACAGGTGACGCGGGGTGGCGTCCAGCATGTGGAGCATGACGTGCATCCCGTTGGCGAGCGGCAGAGGATGCAGCGAGATGTCACACGGAAACTCGCTGCCATCCTTGCGCCGGGCAAACAGGTTGCGGTTGATACCCATGGGACGCACGCGGGGGGCGGCGAAATACTCATCACGGTATTGAGGATGATGGGGCAGAAACCGCTCGGGGATCAGGCACTCGACGGTCCGCCCCAGGATTTCGTTTCGTGAATAGCCGAACCATTCCTCGACTTGACGGTTGAGCATCACGATCTGGCCCGCCTGATCGACCACGATGGTTCCGGTCGGGAGCGACTCGACGATCCGCTGCAGGGCCTCGGATTTCAGAGAGTCGGGCATCTGTCGGCTCGGGTCGGGCGGCATGAGATGGCGATCTTTTCAGGACAGTGCAACTTCTACGCCAGTACGTTATCGCACACGGCGCGCCAGATTGTCACGCATTTTCGTCGCCTGCCCAGAGAATGTTTCAGAGAAGCAGTCCGACAAACCCCGCTCTCGTCGAGGTTTTCTCCATGCACTGACCGACTGGACCGAAATTGATGAAGAATGGCATGTCCAGTGCGTAAGGCTCCACCCGTGCGGCGGGAATCCGCATCATTGTGCTTCGCATGATGCGGTTCCCCTGTCATCGCTGGATGGGGAGTGGCCACCTTCGGGAGGGCGAGGCTCGTGCCAAGCCGCTCACGCCAGTTGACGCAAACCCTGGCTCGCGGCTCAGCAGGAGCTTCGCCCCAGTGCTGTGAACAGGATCGCGGCGCAGGCACAGCCTGACTGTCGGCGATTTCTCCGAAATCGACCTCGTAGGCGATGTCGCTCCGCGACTCGCATTCCGCCTGAGGGAAGACCGACTCACGCGGGGTGTCCCGAGGTCCGGAGGGTGTCTGGCGGGAGGTGTCTCAGTCGCGGAGCGACGTGAGCTACTGGCCACGGGCACATCGG
>JAYWFM010000007.1:0-6641 GCA_043778825.1 Planctomycetota bacterium
CCCCCGGACTCCTTCGAGGGTCGCCAGAGTCCGGGGGCTGACGCCGCCCGGCTCGCCTATTCTGGGGGTCAGCTGAGCGCAACAGATTCGTTTTCTCCCTGCAAACTCAAGCCCCCCAACTTCCGCCCGTTTCACCAGGCCAGGGCCGACCCTCTCCCCCGCAATACGCACAAGACGAAAGCCACATCGATCGCGGGGGAGAGGGGGCAGAATCTCACGGCTGCCGACTTTTCCGATGCACTCAGCCATTTGGAAACCGCGTCAGTAGGCTTCCACGCGGAGCCCCACATCGGCAGCGACGCGATCGGCGATGAGCTGAACTTCTTCCGAGGTGAGAGCGGAGACGAAACTCTCGGCCGGTTGGCGGGCCACCGTGTAGACCTGCACGCGGGCGATCTGGCCGCCCGCCTGGCCGATCTCTTTGAGTCGCTCGATGTAGGCGGTGATCTCTGCGACCGTCGGCCCCACGCCGTGGACCTGCATGAACAGGCTCTGAATCACGATCGGCCGGGCCTTCGCTGCCAGTGCCAGGTTGTCGAGTACCCGCTGGAACGGGATCGAGGTCCGGTCGATCAGCCGGTAATACGCCTCGGTCCCCGCATCCAGCTTGGCCCAGATCTCGCCTTGATTCTGATCGAGGATCGCCAGCCCGCGCTCGACCGCCGGACGATGAAACATCGTCGCGTTGGTGATGAGGACCATCTTCACCGCGTCGAGGCCGAGCTTGCGTTTCAGCTCCGCCGCCCGCTCCATGATGACATCGAAATTGCGATACGTCGTCGGCTCGCCGTCCCCGCTGAACGCCATGTCGTTCAACCGCCGCAGTGACTCAGGCACCGAGGCGAACTGCGGGTGCGTGAAGATTTCCCCACTGGCTGTCCAGACAAGCATCGCCTCCAACTCGGCCAGCAGTTGATCGAACTCGACGAACCGAGTTTCGGCCACGCTGCGACGGTCGACCTGGCAATAGATGCAGTCGAAGTTGCACACCTTGTCAGGGTTGAGGTTCACTCCGACCGAGATGCCCCGACTGCGGCGAGAGAGGACCGGGTAAACGAACCGGTTCTGTTCGAACTCGCGCGGGTGCCGGGTATGTTGCGGGAGGATGTTCATGGTTTGTGGGACGGGCACATTTGCCCGTCCGTCCCAGAGTGATTCGAGCAGTCAGTTCGATCGATGCCGACAGCCTCAGTTCAAAGTCGCCGGATTCTCCGAATCCGGTGCGAGCGATGGGGACGATTCAAACACGCCACGGGAGTGAATGACGGAGACTCTCGGGTCGCGCGGGGCTCGGCTTTGTGAGCGTCTCACCACCGGACTCGGAAAGTCCGGCGACTTTGGGAGAAGTTCTGCTTCTTCCATGTCGCTGAATGGGACGGACGGGCAAATGTGCCCGTCCCACGACGCTACTTCCGCTTCTCGATCGCCCGCTTCACGGCCGCCCCCATGTCTGCCGGGCTCGGAGCGACTTCGACGCCCGCAGCTTTCAGCGCGGCCATCTTCTCCGCAGCTGTGCCCGCACCGCCGCTGATGATCGCCCCAGCATGCCCCATCCGCTTGCCGGGAGGAGCCGTCTGGCCAGCGATGAACGCCGCACACGGCTTGGTGATGTGCTGCTTGATGTACGCAGCAGCTTCGATTTCGGCGTTGCCGCCGATCTCGCCGATGAGGAGGATCGCCTCGGTCCCCGGATCGTCCTGGAACATCTGGAGGAGTTCGATGTACTTGGTCCCGATGATCGGGTCGCCGCCGATGCCGATGGCGGTCGACTGGCCCAGCCCGACGCGACCGAGTTGCCAGGTTGCCTCATAGGTCAGCGTGCCGCTCTTGCTGATCAGGCCGACCGTTCCCGGCTGGTGGATGTAGCCCGGCATGATGCCGATCTTGGCGACTTCGGGAGTGATGATCCCCGGACAGTTCGGGCCGATGAGGCGGGACTTCGGCGTCCCCTGCATGAACCGCATCACGCGGGCCATGTCGAGGACCGGCACCCCCTCGGTGATCGCCACGATCAGCCGCATCCCGGCGTCGGCAGCCTCCATGATCGCATCGGCAGCCCCGACCGGCGGGACGAAGATCAACGAGGTATTGGCCCCGGTTTTGCGGGCCGCCTCGGCCACGGAGTTGAACACCGGGAAGCCATCGACCTCGGTCCCCCCCTTGCCGGGAGTGACCCCGCCAATCATGACGTTGTCCTTGGGGCGATGCTCCAGGGCATAGGCCCGGCACTGCTGGCTGTGAAAGAGACCGACCTTGCCGGTGATCCCCTGGGTGATGATGCGGGTTTCGCGATCGACGAGAATGCTCATGTTTTTGGCTCGTAGGACGGGCCCATTGGCCCGTCCGGGTTTAGTAGGACGGCCTTTCCAGGCCGTCCAGTTCGCGGGTGGTCTCGCGTCGAGTGAGACGGGCAGGATTGCCCATCCTACGGTGGACGGACGGGCAAATGTGCCCGTCCCACTTACGCCTTCAGCGAGGCCACGACCTTTTTGGCGGCATCAGTCAAGTCGCTGGCCGAGATGATCTTCTTGCCACTGTTGGCCAGCATCGTGCGGGCCAACTCGACGTTCGTCCCCTCCAGCCGCACCACCAGCGGGACCGTGAACCCGACCGTGTCATAAGCGGTGAGCAGGGCGGTCACGATCGTGTCGCACTTCATGATGCCGCCGAAGATGTTGACCAGCACGGCCTTCACATTCTTGTCAGCTAGGATAATGCGGAAGGCTTCGGTGACCTGCTTCACATCGGCCCCGCCGCCGACATCCAGGAAGTTCGCCGGCTCGCCGCCGTGGAACTTGATCAGGTCCATCGTGCTCATCGCCAAACCGGCCCCGTTCACGAGGCACCCGATGTTCCCCTCCAGCTTCACATAGCTCAGGCCCGCTGCCTGAGCCTCGACTTCGGTCGGCTCCTCTTCGCTGAGGTCGCGCAGCTCGGCCAAGTCCTTGTGCCGGAAGGCGGCGTTGTCATCGAACGTTACCTTGCCATCGAGGGCCAGCAACTGGCCGTCCTTGGTCAGGACTAGCGGGTTGATCTCGACCATGCTGCAATCGCGATCAATGAAGAACTTCGCAATCTTTGGCAGGAACGTCTGGGCCGACTTCACCGCAGCGTCATTCAGCCCCATCGCATAGGCCAGCTTACGGGCCTGGAACGGTTGGAACCCGAGCGAGGCGTCGAAGTGTTCGCGGAAAATCTTCTCGGGAGTGTCGTGGGCCACATCCTCGATGTTCATGCCGCCTTCGGTCGACATCATCACGCACGGCAGACCGGTCTCGCGGTCGACGACGATCCCCAAGTACAGCTCGCGGTCGATGGCCAGACCCTGCTCGACGAAGAGGGTGTTGACCTGCTTCCCCGCGTCGCCGGTCTGGATCGTGACCAGCGTGTTGCCGAGCATGCGGGCGGCGTTCGCCTTCGCTTCATCCGCCGACTTCACGAGCACGACCCCGCGCTGTTGCGGATGCTCTTTGAAGGTCCCCTTGCCGCGACCGCCCGCGTGGACCTGCGACTTGACGACCGCAAGCGGCCCGCCGAGAGTCGTGAACGCGGCTGCGGCCTCGGCGGGTGTCTTGGCGACGATCCCGGTGGGAACGGCCACCCCGGCCTTGGCGAACAGGGCCTTCGCCTGGTATTCGTGAATCTTCATGGAACGCTGGTCATCCCGGAAATGCGGCACTGCCCATCGTCGCGAGCAACCGTCGACAATTGGTCTTCTGGAAACCGCATGATACTTTCACCAATGCCAATTGGCTACGTTGTGGAATGCGACGAACAGTGTGATGTGTGTGCATCAGAAAAGTAGGCAGCGGCAGCAATTCACCACGGAGGCACGGAGAAATTGGAGAGATTGACATGACGGACAATTGACGGGCTGGGAGCCTGAAGGTTTCAACAGGATCAACAGGATCAACAGGATGGGTTTCAGAACCATTGGACATCAGCCCGCAACCTGACCATCTTGTTCATCCTGTCAAAACATTACTTGATTCCCCGTCAAATAGGCCCCCACGAACGACACTCCGTGTCTCCGTGGTCAATCTTCTGATGCACACCCACAGGGCGATGGGGTGAGTCCCCCCATGCACTACGCCCCGAGGAAATCCTCGGGGCGTGGTGGCGATTCAAGGGTCAGCCAGTCCAGGCTTACTCGTCCGGCAGCAGGTCACGCAGAGACGGAATCTGCGGGCCGGAGCCGGCGAGTCCCGCTTGACGCTGTTGCTCTTCGGATTCGTTCAGCATGTCGCGGCGGGCGGCGAGCACGCGGGCGTGTTCGTCGCGCAGCTCTTGCTGAGCCTCCGGACGGATGCGGACTTCCGACGACTGGTGGTTGTGGAAGCCGGTGCCCGCCGGGATCAAGTGCCCCAGGATCACGTTTTCCTTGAGACCGACCAGGTTGTCGATCTTGCCCGCCAGAGCGGCCTCGGTCAGCACCTTGGTCGTTTCCTGGAAGCTGGCTGCCGAGATGAAGCTTTCGCTCGACACGGCGGCCTTGGTGATCCCGAGCAGCTGAGTGCTGGCCTTGGAGGGACGCGGCTTGCCATGCTTGCAGGTCTTGCCGCCATCGGCCTCGATCGCGGCGTTGACTTCCTCGATCGTGGCCAGTGGGACCATTTCGTTGAGCTGGAATTCGGTATCGCCGGGATCGGTGATGCGTCCCTTGAGCATCAGGGCCCGGTTCTGGCGGCGGAATTCGAACTTGTCGATCACGATCCCCGGCAGGAGATCGGTATCGCCGACATCGTCGACGCGGACCTTGCGGAGCATCTGCGAGACGACGATCTCGATGTGCTTGTCGTCGATTTCCACGCGCTGAGCGCGGTACACGTTCTGGGCTTCCTGGAGGAGGTACTGCTGCACCGCCTCTTCGCCACTGACCCGCAGGATGTCATGCGGAACCAGCGGACCACGGACGAGGGCGTCTCCCGAGCGAACGAGGTCGCCGGTATGCACCAGCAGCGGTTTCCCGTGCGGGACCACGTGTTCTCGATCGACGCCGTTCGGACCATGCACCACGATGACGCGCTTGCCGCGCTTCTTCTCGAGCATGATCTCGACTTCACCATCGATCTCGGCGATGACCGCCGGATCGCGCGGCTTGCGGGCTTCAAACAGCTCGGTGACGCGGGGCAGACCGCCGGTGATGTCCTGCGTTCCGCCGACTTCGCGGGGAGTCTTACCGACCACGGTTCCGGCAGAGATGTGAGCCCCCTCTTCGACTTCCACGATCGCCCGTTCGGGGATGTAGTAGAAGTTGAGGATCTTGCCGGTGCTGTCCTCGATGACGACCTGCGGATGCAGGTCACCCTTGTGATCGATGACGGTCCGGCGGATGTGTCCGCCGACTTCCTGCTCGACCTTCATCGAACGGCCTTCGATCAAGTCTTCGTACCGGACCGTCCCGCCCACATCGCACAGAATCGGCACCGAGTGGGGATCCCACTGGCACAGCACCTGACCGGCGATCACGGTTTCGTCTTCCTTGACGAGCAGCACGGCCCCGTTGGGGATCGTGTACTTCTCGAGTTCGCGTTCCTTCATGTCGATGATGACGATCTCGCCGTTCCGGGTCAGAACGACGTTCTGGCCTTCGGAGTTCGTCACGCTGCGGATGCGGGAGAAGCGGACCTTGCCGGCTTTCTTGGCGCGGAGGTCGCTGTCCTGCAACTGCCGCTGGGCGGCCCCACCGACGTGGAACGTACGCATCGTCAGCTGGGTGCCGGGCTCGCCGATGGACTGCGCGGCAATGACGCCGACGGACTCACCGAGCTCGTTGTGGTAGCCGGTGGCGAGCGAACGGCCATAACAGTTCGCACACACGCCGACTTCGGCATCGCAGGCCAGAACGGTGCGGACCCGAACCCGGGTGACCGCGTCGTCGTCACGGAGCGTCTCCATGATCTCCTGGGTGACGTCGGTGGCGGCCGGCAGCTCTGTGCCATCCGAGAGCGTGACGCCCTCGGCCAGGATACGGCCGAGCAGCGACGTCTCGAGGTACGCGCGCTTACCTTCCGTGTCCTTGCCGACATACTCGAGCCAGCGCCCACGGGTGGAACCGCAGTCGGGCTCACGGATGATCAGCTCCTGCGCGACGTCGTGCAGACGGCGGGTGAGGTACCCCGAGTCGGCCGTACGAAGCGCAGTGTCGGCGAGACCCTTGCGGGCACCGTGCGTGGAGATGAAGTACTCCAGGACGGAGAGGCCTTCGCGGAAGTTGCTCTTGATCGGGCGGGGAATGATGTCGCCGCGAGGGTTGGCCACAAGACCGCGCATGCCGGCGATCTGGCGGACCTGCAGCGAGTTCCCTCGGGCGCCGGACCCCACCATCATGTTGATGGGGTTCATCGGCTCCTTGTCGAGGTGGGCCTGCATGGCCCGCTGGATCTCGGCCGTGGCCTCGGTCCAGATGTCGACTTCCTTCTGCCGCCGCTCGTCGTCGGTGATGATGCCGCGCTTGAACTGCGCCTCGATCTTCTCCGCCTCCTTCTCGTGGCGGTCGAGGATCTCGCGCTTCTCGACCGGCGTCTGCACGTCGTTGATCGAGATGGAGAGCCCGGACTGCGCGGCATAGCGGAAGCCGAGGTTCTTCATGGCGTCGAGCGCCTGGGCCACGATGGCCTTCGGGTAGTTGACCGCAAGGT
>JAYWFM010000008.1:0-6617 GCA_043778825.1 Planctomycetota bacterium
ACAGGATGGACAGGATCAACAGGATAAGTTCCGCTTCTGGGACAGCATATGGGCATCCTGTGGATCCTGTTCATCCTGTCAAATCTTCCTCGTCTTCCGGCGAAGTGGGGAAAGTCATCCGAGTGCTGCATGCCTCCGTGCCTTCGTGGTGAATCTCTGCCTACTTTTCTGATGTACACACTGAGACACTGCGGCACCCTGCGCATCCGCGGCCCCCCGTTGAAGCGTTTCGCCCCTCACCCTACACTTCAGAACCGGGGGGCAATTCGCAGCCCGGATGTCTTGTGTGTGTGTGGGTCTCGATGCAAGTTCGTATCCTTAAGTCGAAACTCCATCTGGCCACCGTGACGGCTGCGGAACTGCAGTATCATGGAAGCATTACGATCCCGGAAGACCTGATGGAGGCCACCGGGCTGTTGCCGTATGAGCAGGTGCTTGTGGCAAACTGTAATACCGGGCAGCGGGGCGAGACGTATGTCCTGGTCGGGAAGCGCGGCGATGGTCAGATCCAGATGAATGGGGCGATGGCCCGGCTGGCCTTGCCGGGCGATCGGGTGATCGTGATGGCATTCGCGGATTGCACCCCGGCCGAGGCGAAGGCTCTGAAGCCGCAGGTGGCGATTCTGAATGAGCGGAACGAAATCGTGGAAATTATTTGACACTCCTCGCTGAAGCCGACAAAGTCGCCGGACTCTCCGAGTCCGGTGGTTCAGTTCCCGCCAGGCGGGGCACACACTCTCTCCGTGAAACCTGGGTGGACATCGCCACTTTTCAGAGTGGCAGCCCTGGAGAGGGACTCTCTGAACCGTGGCGAAACTCCAGCGGCAGGGCTGCGACAGCCTTCCCCATTCGCGCGCCCTTTGATTCGCGTGGAGAATCGGATTTCCGCGCGAATCAAGTTGAGCGCGAATGAAGAAATGAACTGGCGTCTCTCGTACCACGGAAGGGACATCCCTAGAAAAGTGGCGCTGTCCAACGACTTCTACTGTCCGTTGATCTTTACCTAACCTAACGCTTTGTGGGACAGTCCCTTCCGGGTCGGAGCCCCGACGTTTGGGATGCACACTCCCGAATGTGACGTGTCGCCTTTGTTCGCTGCCTTCTGCCACCACCACTCCCCCGGCAGGCACAATCGGTGAACTCGGAACAATCCCTCCCGTCACAGCTTGTCTCTTTGGCAGATTGATCGGCATCTTGGACAACCTCGCAGAGGTAGTCCACTCTCGTACACATCTAGTCGCCGGTAAGTTAAGATACAGATATGACTGGGGCGAGAGTCTCAGTTCGGGCAAGATCGTTTCATCCAGGGAGTTGGAGCCTCATGGCTGGTCAGGTTTCGTTGAAGTCGGGCCACTTGAGTATCAAGGGCAACTTCCGCGACAACAACGAGGACAACTGTCACATCGATCCCCAGTCCAGGTTTTTCCTGGTCGCGGATGGGATGGGGGGACAGAGCGCCGGTGAGAAGGCCAGCGAGCTCGCGATCGATTTGATCTCCGAGAAGCTGCAACAATTGGTCGATTCCAAGAAGTCCGACACTCAGGTGGTCATCGACTCCATCGAGGCGGCGGTCACGCACGCCAACAACGAGATCATGGCCCTCGGTGGCCTCGATTCTCGCTACCACAACATGGGCACGACGGTCACGTTTATCGTGAATGTCGCGGGCCATCTTTTCATCGGCGGCGTGGGCGACAGCCGCGTCTACCGGCTCCGCGCGGGGAAGCTGGAACAGATTACCAAGGACCACTCGCTGACCCAGGCTCTGGTCGACGCCGGGACGATTTCCGCCGAAGAGGCCCTCACGCACCGTTACAAAAACGTGCTCTACAAGTATCTGGGGACCAAGGAAGGCAGCGGCGGCTCCGAGCCGAAGCAGATCGTTCCGGAAACTGGCGATCGCTACATGCTCTGCTCCGACGGCGTGACCGACGGGGCCTCGGTCACCGTCATCCGCGAACTCCTTCAGAACACGAACGATCCCCAACTAACCTCACAGAAGATCGTCGAAGCCGCCCAGCAAGGTGGCTCGCGAGACAATATTACGTGTGTGGTGGTCCACGTCGGGTAGTGTCGCCTTTCGCTCCGCGAAAGAGCGTGGGGTTCTACCGTCCCGCGCACAGAGTTCCTCTCCCAGCCTCTCGATCGGGTGCATTCGCCCATTGGCGGCCCTCCTCGCTGCGCTCGGCCCTCGCTGACCCGTCGGGTGACTGGGGCGGGATACCGCCAATTGGCGAATGCACCCGCCGACTCCGTCTCCCGACTCTCGCCCCCCGACTCCCGACTCCCTAAGATAGACATGCCACGTTCGGAGTGGGCTGAGCGATCGCTGTGCGGGGCAACCTGCATGGAGGAAAGTCCGGGCTCCACAGGACACGGTGGTGGGTAACGCCCACCACTCGCAAGGGTCGGGACAGTGCCACAGAAAACAAACCGCCTCGCTGTTCCGCAAGGAACAACGCGGTAAGGGTGAAAAGGTGCGGTAAGAGCGCACCGCGGTTCTGGTGACAGAACTGGCAGGGCAAACCCCACCGGGAGCAAGACTAAGCAGGGCGAAGACCGGATGGAATCGTGGGGAGAAGCCTAGAGCCTAGAGCCTAGGGCCTAGAGTTCCTCCCCGGGATTCCATCCGGTCACGGAGCGGTCCGTTCCGTCTGACGTCCGGGTAAGTCGCACCGAGCGGCGAGGGTAACCTCCCGCCCAGAGAAATGGTCGCTCACGACAGAACCCGGCTTATAGGCCCACTCCGAACGCGGTATTATTCGTACGGCCCGAAGCCTCATTCACCCCCAGTCACCGATTCCTTATGCCTCCCCGGGTCTACATTGAGACGACATTCATCAGCTACTTGACAGCCCGGCCCCATCGGGATGTCGTCATCGCCGGGCATCAACAAGTCACACACGAATGGTGGGACCAGTGCCGTGACGAGTATGAGCTGTGCGTTTCGCAATTGGTTCTCCAGGAAGCGGGGGCCGGTGATCCTCAAGCGGCCCAGGATCGCCTGGAGATGTTACGCACGATGACCTTTCTGGCCACAACGGTGGAAGCCCTGGCATTGGCGAAGGATCTGCTTCGCGCAGGCGCGCTGCCTGCCAAAGCAGCAGAAGATGCATTACATATTGCGATCGCAGCCTCCCAGGGAATACCCTACTTGTTGACGTGGAATTGTCGACACATGGCGAATGCGACGATGCGTGGACACATCGAAACTGTCTGTGCCAGCCACGGCTTCAAAGCTCCGATCATTTGCACTCCCGAGGAACTACTGGAGACAAATCCATGAACGATCCCATCGTCGATGAGGTGCGGCGGGTGCGCGACGCACATGCAGCTCTTTTCCAGTACGATTTGGATGCCATCTTCCAAGATGTCAAGAACCAGGAGCAACAGAGCGGACGCACATTTGTCTCGTTCACTCCGAACAGCGCCGAGCCCATCCCGGAACTTCAGCTGATCGGAGCCGAAATAGTTGCCGAAACACGGATCACCGTCTGACGTCCGGGTAAGTCGCACCGAGCGGCGAGGGTCACCTCCCGCCCAGAGAAATGGTCGCTCACGACAGAACCCGGCTTATAGGCCCACTCCGAACGCGGTATTTTGAGCAACCATCCCTGCACAAGCCAAGACGTATTGTGATGTCACCAGTGAGTCTCTCTTTCAGTCGCCATCCCACCCCTGGCGAGTGGCCAGTGGACGGCTGACCGTGGGAGCAGACGCAGTGGGAGTCTGTCGCAGTTAGCTGACGATGGGCGTTTCGATGGAGGCGGTCTGAATCGCGGTCTCCTGTCGTCAGAGTGAGTCACTCGGCGGTGGGGTAGTCCAGACGCGCTGAGGGCGACTTGGGTGACGCTGCCAATTCCGCTACGGTTTCTCGTAATACGCACGGGCCTTTTGGTAGGCGGTTTCGGCGGCGGGGCGTTCGGATTCGCGGATGGCTTTCTGCTTGGCCTCCCAGCAGATGTCGACGGCTTTGCGGCACCACTCGGCACTCTTGGGCACGCGGATCGGTTGGTCGCCGATCTGGACCCAGATCGGGTTCGTGTGGACGCTGGGGAGGATGCGGATAGCCACCCACGACGATTCGGGGATGTCGATCTCGGCGGTGATGGATTGGGTCTTGCCGTCGGCTGCAATCTCGCGGCGGTCGACGACGAGGCCGTTGCGGATGATCTCGACCGGGACTTTGCGAGTGTCGCCGAGGCGGCTGCGTTCGAGGTGCCAGTAGGGCTTCGAGTCGAGTCGGGCGGACCGGATGCGTTCGGTGTCGGGCGTCGGCTTCTCGGCCAGGAGAGCGGCCACGTCGAAGGCCACCGTCGCCTTGCCGGGCTTCTTGAAATCGATCTGACTGATCTCAGCGCCGGGGCCTTGCTGGCCGAGACTGACGGTGGAGAAATCACGCCCCTCAATGATGAGTGTCGGAGCAGTCGGATCGGTGATGCGGAAATCCAGCACATGGCTCAGCCCGTCGCCGCAGTAGCTGCGACCGTGTTTGAGTCCCTCGCACCAGGCATCGAAGTCGAGCGGCTGGTCTTTGTCGAGTTGGACGTAGATGCGGCCGAGGCCGACCTTGTCTCCATAGATACACGGGAAGTCGGTCTCGCCGCTGATGCGGGTCCGCACGCCGCAGTTCAGCATGTGATACCAGATGTTGAGTTCCCAGATCACCGGCGTATCGACAGCGGAGATGAAGTCGCACACACCGAGCGGGCCGGTGACGATGAACTCGTTGGCTCCGATGCCGTCGAATGGGGGCAATGCATCATCGGGCAAGGTGTCCGCGCAGCGGCCTTGCCACCCTTGTGGCGCTCCGCCCCACGGATGCGGAGAGAACTGCCGCGACCCATCCGGCATGTGGTCCGGCAGGGCCAGTCCCCAGCCGCTGTGGCTGTACCCCACGACTCCGCCTTGCTTCTGGCCCCACTCCAGCACGGGATAAGTCCAACTCGGCCACTCTTCCAAGACGGTGGTGCCGGGGTAGTCGTCCTCTTTGAGCCGCAGCAGGCACAAATGTCCCGCGTGCGAGGACGGGAACCCGCTGACCTCGACATCGTACCGCATCAGATAGTCCGGCTTCGACAGGGCATTCGTCTTGCCTTCGAAGAACTGCTTCTGCGTATACCAGCACGGTCCCCACGACAGCACGCAGCCGACGTTCAAGTCCTCACCCAGAATATGACGCATCATGTCCGCCGGGCCGACGCCTTCGGTCGGGCTGTCGTAGTGGGCACAGCCAGCGGCGTGGACGTGATGGTCGCCGGAGAACCAGTTCCGCTTGGCCGGGTGAATCCAGCGGCGGAGTTGGATCGCCAGACGCTGATTGACCGCATCGGGCTTCACGCTCAGCGGGAGCGTCTCGACGAGGTACTCCGGCCCGCGCTGGACGTTGACCGTGTACTCCCCCGGAGGCAGCGTGACCGTCTCGCCCGTCGCCCGATAGATCTGGTGATGGAAGAAGAGGTCCGGTGCGAGTCGCCGTTTCGGGTGTGGGTAGACGAACCCACGAGCGTCCTTGATCGTGAAGGCAGCACTCGTCGGCGCTCCATCGAAGTCGCGAACATCAAGGACCACCTCGACAGCGGGCAGGCACTGGAACAGGATCGGCGTCTCGTTGCGGAACCCGAGATCCTGTGTGCCTTGGCCGACATCGAACATGAGCGTCGCCTCGCGGTCCCCCTTGTCGCGGCTATAGAGCTGGACTAACCGGTACTCGACGAGCAGGCCCGACAGATTGAGAGTGAGTGGCGAACCTTGCGAGGCATCGATATCAAGAAACCGCCCCGCCGACTCGGCTGCAGTGACCAGCTTTTGGTCCTTCTGCGGTCGCTCGCGAGGATGTTTCCCCTGTTGATAAGTCGGGCCTGACTGCGGGCTGCCGACTTTGAGCTCAGCGGTGACGCCCGCCTCGTTATGGACCTTCATCAGAAAGGTCCGCCACCCTTGCTGGATCAACTGCTTCTTCACCGGCCCGGGAGAGGCCGAGACGCGGCTCTCGGCATTGATCCGCACCGTGGCCAGACAATGCGGATCGAGGATCTTCTGGATCGCCAGGACGCCTTCACGCCCGGAGCCGGACTTGAGGATTGCCTGCAGCGCGAGGGTGTCCGCCTCGGGGAGCGGCGTCCCCTGAAACTGCAGAGCCTCGAGCAGCCGCCCAGTCGCCGAGGCGAGCGGCTGAAACTCGACCGTGCCGATCGGTTCCGGCCCCGGCTCATCGGCCTTGAGAAAACTGCCCCCCAGAGATCCCCCGCAATAGACAGCGATCCACGCCACGTACAGCCAGCGCGACATCACAATCTCCCCAAGAGAAGTCCATGTTCCGAGACACGGTTCCGGGTTTCGTTCATGGACATGCCCGAACCGATCCCCATTGCTGTGTTAGCATGCCGGAATCCTCGTGGTAAGGCAACCATCCGCGGTGGCTGCTGGCCTCATGGAGTGTGCATCAGAAAAGTAGTGCCCCGTCCACGCTGAATCTTGGGGTTCACCCCCGCCGGGAGGGCGAGGCCAGTGCTGTGAACAGGATGGAGGTCGATTCGTTCGGCGTGGGACACGTGTCCGACATGCCTGTTGCCCGGCGAAGAGATGGGGAAGTCTCCTGAACGATGGCGTGAATG
>JAYWFM010000009.1:0-15864 GCA_043778825.1 Planctomycetota bacterium
CCTGGCATTGGAGCGAGAGACGGGAGTCATCCGGCAAACCCTGATGCCCTTCGCCCGTGGCGAGTCGGGAATCAACAGCGTTGCCGCCGACAAGCTGGCGGTGTACTTCGGGTTGGAACTCCGACCGGTGACACGCAACGCCGCGAAGCAAACAAAGCCGAAGCGAAAGGGGACGTGACATGGGCAGCGTCTACAGGAAGACGGCCACGAAGCCGATCCCCCACGGGGCGGAACTGTTCACGAAGAACGGCAAGCGGTTCGCCCGCTGGAAGCCGTCCACGGGCAAATCGAAAACCGCTCCCGTCACGACCGGCCAAGATGGGACCGACCGGATTGTGGTCACAGCGGGAACGTACATCGCCAAGTTCCGGGACGGCTCGGGATACGTCTGTGAAGTCTCGACCGGTTGCCGCGATGAGGATGCCGCCCGTTCAATTCTCGGCAAGCTGGAACGCCGGGCCGAACTGGTCAAGAGCGAGGTCATCAGCCCCGCCGAAGCCGCGACTGCCGATCATCAGACCACGCCCGTGGCCGAACATTTTGCCGCGTACCTCGACCACTTGCGGGCGCGGGAAACGAGTCCCGTTCGTGTGGCGAACATGCAACGCCAATTCGCCCGCGTCTCGGGTGACTGTGGCTTTCGCAAGTTGGGCGACCTCGACGGCGGCAAGCTGACGAAGTGGCTACTGCAACGCGAAGCGGATGGCATGTCGGCGGCCACTCGCAACGGCTACCGCGAAACGCTGGTCATGTTTGCGAACTGGTGTTGCTCGGGAATGAAGCCGCGTCTGTCGGGCAATCCGTTCGCCGAAGTTCCGAAAGCGAATGTGCGAACCGACCGGAGACGACAACGGCGGGCCATGACCGAAGTCGAACTCGTCCAGCTATTGGAAGTGGCGCGCTGGCGACCGCTGGCCGAGAACGGACGGGAAGCCGTCCGCCCTCAGAACGAACAAGACGAATCGACTGGCACTGGCCGCAAACGGTCGAACTGGTGCAAGGCCGGGTTGACGCTCGACACGCTGCCAGCGACGGTCGAACGGGCAAGGCAACGCCTCATCAAGAACCCCGAGTTGATCCACGAACTGGAACGGCTGGGGCGAGAGCGGGCGTTGATCTACAAGACGCTCGTTCTGACGGGGCTGCGGAAAGGGGAACTCGCATCGTTGACCGTGGGACAACTCGACCTCTCCGGGCCGATGCCGTTCGTCGTGTTGGACGCTGCCGACGAGAAGAACCGGCAAGGCTCGACGATTCCACTCCGGGCCGATCTGGCGGCTGACTTGAGGAACTGGCTGGCCGACGCTCCGAAGCCCGCTTCGCTTCGCCTACGCGACCACAACGCGACGCCAGACAGCCAGCGTCCGCTATTCACGGTTCCCGCCGGGCTGGTGCGAATCCTCGACCGCGACTTGCTGGCCGCTGGCATCGACAAGCGAGACGAACGGGGCCGGACGATTGACGTTCACGCCTTGCGGCATTCGTTCGGAACTCTGCTCTCCAAAGGGGGAGTCGCTCCCCGGACAGCACAAGCGGCCATGCGTCACAGTTCAATCGATCTGACGATGAACACATACACCGATCCGAAGCTGCTCGACGTGTACGGGGCGTTGGACTCTCTGCCGTCACTCCACCTCAATGCCTCACCCTCGACCAAACGCCAGATGATGCGAGCGACCGGGACGGACAATCAGGACGCCACCGCGAACCCGCGACACGCTACGTCCGCTAGTGCAAACGTCGTTTCACAGTTTGCACCAGAGTTTGCACCAGATGTTGGCGAACGGGGGCAATCTGTGTCGTTTGCTGTCATCTCATCAACCGAGTCCGATGAATTAACAGAGGGTCAAGTGAGCGACGAAAACAGCGTAAAACCCATGAAAAAACCCTCATTCGCAGGGATTGCGAACAAGGGTCAGTCAATCGGGGCGACAGGATTTGAACCTGCGACCTCTACGTCCCGAACGTAGCGCTCTAGCCAAGCTGAGCTACGCCCCGTGCTGCGCTGGATTCTAGTCACTCCAGAAGGGGGGTCAAGTTGACGACCATTCTTTGCCCGACAACCCGGCAACGCACTGTTTCACAGTGCATTGGTTTTCAGTAATCAGTTTTCAGTCAGAGAAGAGTTGCCCCACATCACAAAGTGCGTTGCCTCGCATTCTTTGAGAAGGTCAATCGAGTAGCTCGCAACGAGATCAGCCGCGGCGTTTGGTAGAACGCCGAAGGGAGGAACGGATGCGTGAGTCCCGCCAGCGATTTGGGAGCAACCGTTGACACTCTCGTCGCTGAGCGGAGAGTCCTGACACGACGACGGGACGTCGTTTCGTTTCCTGCACGGGCCGAGTTTGGTGAGTGACTTGTCAGGACTCGGAGCTGGTGTTGGATTCCAGGCTTTAGGCGAGCGGCCAGACTTCGCGTTCCAAGAGACTTCCAAAGGAGTGTGGTCGCCATTCTACGCAGGTTTTCGCTCCTCGGCCCCCACGGGGCTTGACTCGAAAGCCCAGGGCGCAGCCCTGGGAAATCGGAAGCCAAACTTTCCTCAAGGCCCAACGGGCCGTCACTCGACTTCGCAAACGGGTGACGGCCCGTTGGGCCTTAATCGGTTGAGGAGGCCATGCGTTCCCAGGGCTGCCGCCCTGGGCTATCGAGTCAAGCCCCTTCGGGGCGAGAATCCCAGGGGATTTTGCGTAGGATCGCGACCACACTCCTTCCGAAGTCTCGGAAGACTTCGGAAGTCTTTGTCTGCGGCATCGCTCTGGCACGGGGGACTGATGTCCACCCGCTCGCTGTCTCCCTACAAATCGGCGTCGAGGATTCTTTGGGACCAGACATAGGCCACGATGTTGAGGAGTATGGCGGCCACTAAGACCAGTTGTCCCGCGGGCTCGACGAACAGGCGTTCGACGCTGCCGGGGTCGAGAAAGGCCCAGTACATCGCCAGGATCGCCGCCGGGGCCAGGGACATGTACAGCGCCGACCGGCGGGACTCGGCGGTCTCGGCAAGGATCTTACGTTCCAGGCGGTGCAGCTCGCGGACCGAGACGGCGATCCGCTCGACGACCTCGTTGAGGCGGCCTCCGCTTTGGCGGCTGGCCTCCATCGCGGCGGCGAAGAGGGCGAAATTCTCGCTCTTGAGCCGGTCGCGGGCCTCCTTCAGACAGACATCCAGCGTCTTGCCGAGCTGGTACTCCCCGTGGATCTGCTGGAACTCCTCGCGGATCGGACGGGGGCACTGCGTGGCCAGGACATCGAGCGACTGCGGCAGGGACAGGCCCGCGCGGATCGCACTGGAGAGCGAGACCATCGCGTCGGCCAACTGGTCCTCGATCTTCTCATGCCGGACGGTGGCCAGTTTGCGGAGAATCAGCCAGGGCACGGTCAGCAACAGTCCGATGGCACAGGCTGCAAACAGCGGCGATCCAAATCCGACCCACAACAGCACACCGACAGCGGCGGTGATTCCGAGCCAGCAGAGGAGATAGATTCGCAGGCGATTCGTCGAGATGCGAATGCGTCGCAGCTGGTCGGCCCATTTGCGTTCGAGGTCATCGAGCCAGCTATCATCCGAGGTCAGCAGTCCCCAGCCCGCAGCGGCGGCCGCGAGGCCGATCAGCAGTGAGGCGAGCGAGGGGAGCATGGACGGGGACTCATCGGGGAGAAGGCCATCGCGAAGAGGAAGCTCATGTTACCGTGTTGCGAGGAGATCTCCATGTCTGAGACGGGATGAAAAAAGACTTCCGAAGTCTCAGAAGACTTCGGAAGTCTGGCGGATGGCGGATGGCGGATGGCGGATGGCCAGAGGGCTTAATCTCCTGCCCCCGACCCCCGACCCCCGACTCCCGACTCCCCTACGACTTGGGCACGAGCAGGCCGATGCCGGAGTAGGTGAACCCGGCTTTGGTCATCTTGGCGGGGTTGTAGAGATTGCGACCGTCAAAGATCACCGGCGACTTCATCTTGTGCAGCATGTAGTCGAAGTCCGGGACGCGGTACTCGTTCCACTCGGTGACGATGGCCAGGCAATCGGCCCCGGTCAGGGCATCGTAGTGATGCTCATGGTAGGTCAGCTTGTCGCCGAAAATCTCTTTCACATTCTCGATGGCCACCGGGTCGTTGACGTGGACCTCGGCTCCGGCCTTAAGCAGTTGTTCGATCAGGATCAGTGACGGGGCCTCGCGGATGTCATCGGTCTTGGGCTTGAAGGCCAGGCCCCAGAGGGCGACCTTGCGGCCTTCCAGCTTGTGCTTGAAGTGTTCGCTGATCTTGGCGAACAGGACATCCTTCTGCTTGTTGTTGACCTTGTCGACGGCCTCCAGCATGTGCAGCTTCATGTCCTTCTCGCGGGCCACGCTGAACAGGGCGCGCACGTCCTTCGGGAAGCACGAGCCGCCATACCCGACACCGGGGAACAGGAACGAGAACCCGATCCGCTGATCATGGCCGATGCCACGACGGACATCGTTGATGTCGGCCCCGACCCGTTCGCACAGGTTGGCCATCTCGTTGATGAAGCTGATCTTGGTGGCCAGCATGCAGTTGGCGACGTACTTGGTCATCTCGGCGCTTTCCAGGCCCATCGCCAGGAACGGCTTCTCGGTGCGGAGGAACGGCTTGTAGAGTTCCTGGAGTACGTCAGCGGGCTCCGGACGGTCGGAGCCGACGACGACGCGGTCGGGCTTGGTGAAGTCGTCGATCGCACAGCCTTCCTTGAGGAACTCCGGGTTCGAGGCGACATCGACATCGCGACCGAGGAGTTCCTTCAGGCGGTTGGCCACCTTGCGATTGGTGCCGACGGGGACCGTACTCTTGATGACGACCACCACATCTTTGGACAGGTGTGGAGCGATCGAATCGACCGCCCCGAACAAGTATTTCAGGTCGGCCGATCCGTCATCGCCCTGCGGCGTGCCGACGGCGAGGAACACACAATTCGCAGTCGGCACGCACTCAGCGACCTTGGTCGTGAACTTCAGGCGGCCTTGAGCTGCGTTGCGGGTGACCATTTCGGTCAGCCCCGGTTCGTAGATGGGGATGTCGCCCTGCTTGAGCCGTTCGACCTTCTTCTGGTCGATGTCGACGCAGACCACTTCGTTGCCACTGTCCGCGAAACAGGTTCCGGTGACGAGGCCGACATAGCCCGTGCCGATCATCACAATTCTCACGACTCATCTCCTGGCGGGTTGGTCCGCGCACGCTGGCGGCGGATCCTGGGATCGCTCTGATGAGTCAGCATACCACCAATGCGTTGACCAGGAGGAACAGGGTCGTGACTCCGAGACACGCATGTCGCGACCGCCTCGGTGAGGGAGGCAGGATCGATACACGACACGTGAAATGAAAAATCCGTGGAACCGGGACAGGGAGTGTCCACGGTTCCACGGGCATGAGTGAGCGAATCGACGCAGATGGTCGATCCGTTAGAGGCGGAATATGTAGCCATCAGCCATCAGCCATCAGCCATCAGCCATCAGCCAGAGGGGGGCAGCGTGAGCAAACCCGAGAAGTGGACTGGCGACTCCATTCTGGCTGATCGCTGACGGCTGACCGCTTCTAGCGAGCCTGAATCGAGACCCAGCCGTCGCGGGCGTCGATCCCGGTGATCAACAGGTGGACCATCTTGCCCTCGATCTCACGATCGATCTTGGCCTCCATGGTCTTGGACTGCGGGATCGTCCGCTGAATATTCTGGATCATGATACGAGCGCGGGTGATTTGCAGCATCGGGTTGTCGACCTTTTCGATGGGCTTCACGCCGACATTTCCGCGGACCATGATGATCTTGTCGCCTTCGACGCGGAACGTCATCGGCACGGTGATGATCTGGATTGGAATCTCGTCGCCGTTCTGCGGGATCATTCCCACGCGCATGATGTACTTGACCTGCCCACCCTCGATCTGGAAGCGGATCGGATCGGTCGCCGCGAAGACCAGCGTGTTGTCCTGGGGCTTTTCCCCTTCGGGAACGACTGGCTCCGCGATTTCCACATCCCTGCCGAGCAGCTTCTTGAGGCGATCCCGGAGCGTCTGGCGGACCTCCGATTCCTTCATTGTCTTGCCCGCGAATTCGAAGCGGTCGGCAAAATTGCTCATCAGGCTTTCATGAGTCTGGATGAGGACACCTCCCGCGGGCATGGCGATGTTGGGAGCCGTATTCGCGCCTCCGAGTTCACCGACATCCATCAGACGGGCGCGGATCTGGAGATCGCTGTCGGTGCTGCTCCAGTGCATGGCGTCAGGGTACATCCCCTGCTCGCGGAGTGGACCCCAGACGCGGGCTTCGAGTTCCAAGTTGGCTTTGTCGAACTTCGACTGGGCCTCGCTGTCTAGGCGGGGCACCACTTCGTTTCGGATCCCTTGGGCCGTATAGCTGTTGGCTTCACCCGCCTTATCCTGGGCGATCCCGAGGACGATCCCGTCGGCAATCCGCCCCAGGAGCGGAATCCGGCTCATGTTGCTCTGGGCACTGTAAATCTGGGTATTGGCGTTGACGCCGACCGTGGCCTGGGTCGTGGAGAACGTGTGCCCATCGAAGAGGACTCCCTTCTCCGCGTGGAATCGGTGATACCCGGTGGCAAACACGGTGGCCTGGTCCGTGGTCCCGGTGGTATTAGCCTGGACCGTGCCGTCCAAGGTCAGCGTGATTAACGCCCGGTCCACGCTGGGACGCAAGTCGACGTTGATCGAGGTGTTGGTACATTGCGAGCCGTTGATCCGAGCTCCCATCACGCATTGATTGATCCACGAGGATTCATTGCGGTTGTCACCCATCACACGCTGCATCACCCCTTCCGAGACGATCACCCGCATGTTGAAGTTGAAATAGTGAGCCCGCATCAGTTCGGCGAGCTGGGCTCCCTGATCCGGAGTAAAGTTCTTCAGAGCCTGGTAGGCCATGCGAGCCTGTGCCGCCGCTGTCGTCGAGCCACTGGCCTCGTACTCGTCCAGCGAGGTCAGGAATTGACCGGCCAAATCACGCACCTGGGCACGCGGATCGGCATCCTGCGGAGCGGTGATGGCCTGGGACATGGCACTCACCGCCGTGCTCAATCGGGCCAGAGACGGTCGTGACAGAAAATCCTTCTGGGCTTCGGTCCATTCGGGCTCGGGGCTCAGCTTGTTCGTCACCTTGCCCAGCAACTCCACCGTGGACGGAGAACTGTCGGGCGAGTGGGCAGTGTTCGTGAGCGCGTCGAGTTCCAGATACGGCACCCACAAGGCGCCGCCCTGAATCGAGGACAAGTCCGACCGCACGTTCGAGATCGCCGAATTCAATTCCGTGGAATGGCGGCCCAGGCTGGCATTTTGAGCCACAGCCGGGTCCGCCTCCAAGAGGTCAAGGACTGCTGATCCAAACTCGACCCGACGAGCCAGTCGACCATGCAGGTCCGCCAGAGGCCCATGAAGCTGCGAGTACGAAATGTCCTTGAGTGCGGTCTCCATCACCCCCACTTTGGACTTCAACTGAGCCAGCAATGCTCGCTGACCGGCGATATCGAGAGCCTCGTCCGAGTAGAGCTGCTCCACGAGGGCGTTTGTGGAATTGCCCCAGTCCGTCCAGTTGCCGTCCAGCAACTCGAAGTCCTTGGATTCCAGACCTGCCGGGGATGTGGCGGGAATCAAGCCGCGCAGCCCGACGCTAGAAGCCTGTTCATCGACTGCCCACGACGACGCGGTCGCGAGCAACAGACAAATCGCCCCTCCCTTGAGCCAGCGACCCGTACGGCGTGATTGGCGGTTGAGCGTTTGAGCCATGTTTTGCAACATCCCTTCAATGAGGCTGAATCCTTCCCCGTCGGAAAGTCACCTTGCGACTTGTATCGCCTGACTGGCTGACGGAACCTGTGAACGGACCCGCTGGGCACTTGTGCTTGGAGGACTCCGGATCGGAATCGCCGTTACAAGTGGATCGGCAGGAACATTTCGCCTGATGAGCACAGTTTACGGCGCTTGCGCAAACTATTCAAACCCTACAGTCGGCAAAGTCCATGGAATCGTTCATTCCAACCCATTTATCAGAAAGTCCCACTGGGGCCGATCTGCCCGACGGACGCGGAGGGGGGCAGTCCATGCAGCAGGCAGGCTTCACCAAGGATCAATCATCGTTGGCGTGGAGCAATCCACGATTCGGGATGCGCCCTCGTAGCCGGGACCCCCAAGCCGGACAGAACGGACCTGGGGGTCCGTTCGACTCCTCGGCGCACAAGCCATCGTGGAATGCTCTAGTCCTTTAGGGGAATCTCCCCCGTCAACACCGCGTGCCACGCCACGAGGGCATCTCGCAGCTGAGCCACGTCATGGACCCGCACCAGATCGACGCCCTGCGCGGCCAGTGCCAGTGCGACTCCCAGCGTCCCAGATGAGCGCTCATCGACCTCGCGTCCGAGCAGTTGCTTCAGAAATCGCTTTCGAGAATGTCCCACCAGCAGCGGGCGATCGCCGACTCGTAGTTGAGCCAGATGCGACAGCAGTTGTAGATTGTGTTCGGCAGTCTTCCCAAAGCCGATACCGGGATCGAACATGATCCGCTGGGCGGCGATCCCCGCGGCGGTCAGGTCGCGCAGCCGGGATTCGAAGAAGCTGCGGACCTCGGCCACGACATCGAGGTAAGTGGGGGCCCGTTGCATCGTTTGCGGTGTGCCCTGCCGGTGCATGACGATGAGGCCGCAGTCAGTCGCCGCACAGACCGCTGGCATCTGGGGGTCGGCGAGAAGCCCTGAGACATCGTTGACCACCGACGCCCCGGCTTGCAGGGCTTCGCGAGCCACGCGGGCCTTCATCGTGTCGATCGAGAGGGGAATGAAGACCTGCTGAGCGAGAGCCTCAATGACGGGGATCACCCGCCGCAGCTCTTCGCGTTCCGACACCGGCTCCGCTCCCGGTCGGGTCGACTCCCCGCCGATATCGAGGATGTCCGCCCCATCGGCCACCAGTTGGAGCCCCTGTGCGATGGCCGCTGACGGGTCGAGAAACTTCCCGCCATCGGAGAAGCTGTCGGGAGTGACGTTGACGATCCCCATCATGCGGGGCAGGGGGCCAGGTCGCCAGATGTGCGTGCCGAGATGCCAGGTGGAAATGGTCATGAGGGTTCACGAGATGGGCGGTGAGAGACGAAGAGGCAAGGCGTCCCCGAGTGTCGTCGTTCGCTCCGTGACAGAACGCCGGGTCCGGAGAATCCGGCAGTGTATCGATCCCCTCCGCCCGCTGCGTTCGCTAGGGATTCCAGTCCCAACGTCCGTGTGTGTGTGTCACGATTGTCGGCGATTTCTCCGAAATCGCCTGTTCGACTTTCCGCGACACCTGACGCCCACATGAGCGGGCGAAGCGGAGCATCGCGGAGATGCGGTCCCCAGCGGAGCTTGTGACCGAGGGTGATTATTCTGGTTTGACGGGGGTGGTGGTGCCCATCTGCCGGACCCGCTGGGCTGCGGCTTCGGCGGTCTGGCGGAGTTTTCGAAGCCAGAT
This sequence comes from Planctomycetota bacterium, assembly GCA_043778825.1. GTDB lineage: Bacteria > Planctomycetota > Planctomycetia > Planctomycetales > Planctomycetaceae > TH-plancto1. The sequence continues at coordinate 9,463 of JAYWFM010000009.1, forward strand.
CCTCGCCCACACGAATTCCAACGACAGAATCCCCAACCCCATCGGAATCACGACGAACGCCGGTCCAGGAAGCACGAGTAAGACGATCCCAAACAGCAGGACCGTCCCCCCGATCACGAACACGATCAACCGCCGTGCTTGGCGCCAAGCGGCCATGATGGAGTTCAAGGTGAGATGCATACGTAACCTCTCCCCGTGGGCGCGAGTGATCTCGCGCTCCGTAATGATAACGGCAATGAGTTGTGTGTGGATCAAAAAATCGGGATGCTGGGGAAATGTCGGGAGGTCGAAGCTCCCGCCTCCTCCCCTCCGCCCTCCTCCCCTCGGCTCCCATGACCACACCGCGACACGACCAACGCCTCCCCGACCAACTGCGACCGATCACGGTGGAACGACCCTATTTCGGGGCGGCGGCGGGGCGGGTGCTGATTCGCGCGGGGCGGACGACGGTGCTGTGTACGGCCAGCGTCGAGGAGTCGGTCCCGCCGTGGAAGATGCGGGAACCGAAGCCCTCGGGCTGGGTCACGGCCGAGTACAGCATGCTGCCGGGCAGTACGGCCCCTCGCAAAGCCCGCGACCGCAGCGGCAAGATCGATGGCCGCTCGACCGAGATTCAGCGGCTGATCGGTCGCAGCTTGCGGGCCGTGATCGATCATGAGGCCCTCGGCCCGCGCACGATCTCGATCGATTGCGATGTGCTGGAAGCCGACGGCGGCACGCGAACTCTGAGCATCACCGGTGGGTTTATCGCCCTGGTCGATGCGGTGCAGTCGCTGGTGCCGCTGGGCGTCGATCCGGGCCAGGTCTTCACGCAGAGCGTCGCCGCCATCAGCGTGGGGATCGTCGATGGACGACCAGTTCTCGACCTCGATTACGTTGAGGATGTCCGCGCGGGCGTCGACTTCAATGTGGTCATGACCGGCGATGGGCGGTTCGTGGAGGTCCAGGGCACCGCCGAACATGGGACGTTCAGCCATGAGGAACTGCTCGCCCTGCTGGCGGTTGCCCGGGGAGGTTTGCAGGATTTGCAAGCTCTGCAAAAGAGCATCCTGGGAGCGAAATGGCCTCTCGACACGTGGGCCTGATTGATTTAGAACGTACTCCCTCGGCTCACCTCTGTCGCTGGCATCCCCCTCGGGCAGTTCTCGCCCCTCGCCCGCTTCAATGCCGAGACCCGCCCGTCTGCCGGGGTGGTCTTCGGACCGCCCTCGGCCCCGTCTCTCCGTTGAACTCCCCCTCTCTGGAGGCTGCGACATGCGCTGCTTCACTCGGTTTGCATTGGGTCTGTCCCTGGTCATCGGCCTCCTGCCCCCGTCAATGGCTCGGGCGGAGATCAAGTTGCTGGCCAAGATGACCAGCAAGATCGAGGCCGACCCGTCGAAGTCGTATACGCTCGACAAGGTCCACGGCCCGTGGATGGTGATGGTGGCGAGCTTTCATTCGGCGTTCGCAAAGAGTGAAAAGCAGATGGGGAAATCCCCGATGGAGGCGGCCCAGGCCTTGGTGCTGGAGCTTCGGCAGGCCAAGATTCCCGCCTACATCTATGAAGTCAAGGGCAGGAACGAGTCGGTCAAAGCGGAGGACACACTCGGTCGCGAGAAGCGGATGAAGAACCTCCGCGTCGTCGACGCCATCTGCGTGCTGGCGGGAAACTATCCCGCGATTGATGCTCCCAAGGCCCAGCAGACCTTGAAGTTCATCAAGCAATTCCAACCCAAGTGCCTGGAGACGGGTGTCGACTATGTCAAGTCGCCGGGGCGGCCCGGCCCGTTGAGCAAAGCCTTTCTGACCCCCAACCCGCTCCTGACCCAGGAAGAATTGGAAGCCGCCCAGCAGACGACCGATCCACTCCTGGTCAGCCTCAACAATGGCGAGCAGTTCAGCCTGTACGAGAACACCGGGAAGTTTACGCTCGTGGTCGCCAAGTTCTCCGGCAAGTCGGTCAACGTCGTCAATGAATCGATGGAAAAGGCCGAGAGCTATTTCACCGATGGAGGCAACGACCTCGATCGGGCGGCACTCTCCGCACGCAACCTCGTGCGCGCCTTGCGCAGCCGCGAGCCGCTGTCCAAGTTCGACCATCCCGACTTCGCCGACTTCGCCGCGTACAGCCGGGTGGATGCCTATGTCTGGCACGATCGGACGAATTCGATGGTCACGGTCGGCTCGTTCGAGTCTCCGACCGATCCCCAGATCCGCAAGTATGTAGAAATGTTCGGCCCCAAAGTCCAGGTCTCGGAATCAGGCAAACAGTCCACCGGATTCCGGTATCTGCCCGTGAAGGAGGACGGTGGCGTTGTCAATTACATCCCGTTTGAACCCGTCCCGCAATTGATGGCCGTCCCGCACGTGAAGAAGTAGTTCAGCGTTGTCCTCCCCGTTGAGCCTCCAGGCCAGCATGTGGGGGTCGAAATGCCGCTTTAAGACGGACAACCACGCCGTGGGCGTGGCGGATCAACGTCTCGCGGTCATCCGTGTCGGGCATAATCGTCACTCCAGGCACAACCCGTACAATCCGCAGAGTTTGACTGACCGCTACAACCAGACCCTCTTGAGCTGGGGATCGGCCCTCCCGACCGATTCTCCCGTTCCAGTCGCTACTCCCGACCGATAGGAGAGGTGGAGATGTACTGGTGGTTCCGTTTATTCGTGGCAACAGAGGAGATTCCTCGGTTGGCCCGAACGGCGAAAACTGCCGGTGCATCCGACTCACCTTGGGATTGGATTGTCGGGAAGTCAACATGCCTCCATTGTCACTCGCACGCGGTTGTTTCGGGTTGATTCTGATGTGTGCCCTGTGGGGATCGTGCCCCCTGGCCCAGGCTCAGATCGTCCCCGGGACCGGGAACCTGCTCAACTACGACGATCTCGAAGACGTCAACTGGGCCTACATCCACAACTTTCCGAAGAGCAGCAAGGAAGAGGATGAAAACATCCGCTATCCGCTGGGGGCATCCAATAACCGGATGTGGTCGGAGAGTCCGAAACGCGGCGCTCCCGATGTGGTCAAACGCACCGAAACGCCGATCGGCGGACTGCCCGGCAGCAAGGGGGCTCTGTATATGAGAACCCGCGACACCGGCATCCCCGGTCATCCCGGTAACAAACAGGCCCAGGACGACTTCGTCCTCGCAGCCCGCCCGTGCGGTGTCGGTTACTCCCCCAATTTTGTGGTCCGCGTCTATCTCCCCGAATTCAAGGATTGGGAACAGCGGCAGGGAGTCAGCTTCGGCATCCGCGCCGGCATGCAGGGCCTGATGGAAAAAGAGAAGCCCAACAACATCGGCAGGCGGATGTTTGGCGGAGCGAAGAAGAAGATGGTCAGTGAAATGGAGCCGTACTATCCCGGCTTCTTCATTGCCTTTAACCCGCTGGCCGCCAACCCGGCGTACCTGGAAGACCACGCGCAGATCCTGATCCGCTCCGACGGCAAAGGCCATGAGGTGGCCGGCCCCAAAATCACGCAAACGGGGTGGTGGACCTTCGGCATGTCGGTCACTTCGGACTCACGCTGCCACTACTATGCGCATGCGGGCATCGCCGATCTGACGGCGGCCGACCACCTCTACTCCTCGTTGCCCTACGGCATTCGGGGCGACCACTTCAACACGATCTTCTTCAACGTCTGCTCGGCGGATAACGCCAGTTCCTGGTCGACGCCGTGGATCATCGACGACCCCAAGGTCTTCTACTCCGGACAACCGGTCTTCAAGCCCGCTCAGCAGCAGGCCCAACAACCCCAACCGCTGAAGACCGCTCAGGCTCCCTCGAACGTGCCCAACACTCAGAATGCGTCGCTGTCGAAGGAAACTCCTGCGAATCCCGCAACGCCAGTCATCCCAGCCCCCGTCCAACCGGGTGTCCCGCTGCCGCTGCCCATGTCGGTTCCCATGCCGATTCCGATGACACTACCCGCTGCTCCGGCGGTCGCGCCACCGCCTCCGATGGCTCCGCCCCAAGCTCCTCCGGTTCTGACTCCGGCGGCTGCGGCTCCGATCCCAACGGCTCCAGTCGCTCCACTGCTCCCTCCCCTCATCACTCCCGCACCGGTGTCGACCGCACCGGCCCTGCTATCGACGGGGACTGCGAGCTCGCTGAGGCCGGTCGCGTTGAAACCGATGCTGCCCCTGCGGATCCCAGCCTCCACCTCGGTGGAACCGGACACCACCCCCGCAGCTCCCGGTCCGCGGCTGATCCTCCCTGCGATTTCCTCGGCAAACACCCAGATCGCGAAGACCCAGACTGCGGTCCTACCTCCCGCAGCGACGGTCGCGAAGCCCCAGACTGCGGTCCGACTTTCCGCAGCGACGGTCGCGAAGCCAGCCTCCGTCCGCTTGCCCCAGTCGAACCCCTTCGACGATGTCCAGACTCCCAACGCCCCGTCTGAGGTCGCGAAACCAGCTGCGGAATCGACTCCCGTCCAGGATGGTGACTCCGTTGCCCCCCCCGCTCCGCCGGAAGAGGAGCCTCCGCTGGTGATCCCGACCGAGAGTGCCGATTCCACCGAGGTCGGCTTAGCTCCGGTCTCTCCGCCCCCCGCCCAATAAGCTGCCTTCCGAGAGGTGACCAAGAGTCGAGTGCCTTGTCAACGCCAGGAATTGGGGTTGAGCCAGGCCTGCCCGTGAGGGCGAAGCTCCTGCTGTACCACGAGCCAGGGGACGTGCGAACTGGCGTGAGCGGCTCGGCAGGAGCCTCACCTCAGTGCCCTGTCGTTTAGACACAACGCCCCCCCCCGTTTGTGGTCCAAAGGCCAGCCAGGCGGTGGCGAAGTCGGTCATGCGGCGGAGGCCGACCCAGAGGGATTGCGGGCCAGCGGGGAGTTCTTGGACGCGGTTGTTGTAGCCGCCCAGTTGCGTCAGCAGACGCATGAACTCTGAGAGCACGGGCGGCTGGGGAGGGAAGGGGGCTGCGTCACCACGCGCCACACGGACTTCCATGCGGCCTCGGCAAGCACGGCGGCGCGGGGCAGGTGCGGTTCAGGTACGTGAGGTCGAGAATCCGCCACGCGATGATCTTATAAAACGCCAAACATTTCTTCAGGTGGTGATTTTATTCGAGCGGTATCTTCTCCGCTTGGCAGCGGTTTCAGATCCTGTCTTTACACAACTCCCCACCCCGGAGGTGACCTGATGAAACGGCGTTTTCATGGCTGTCGAGTTTGTGAACGCGAGGGCCCAGTCTGGCGCGGTCAGCCTGCCTCTCACTCGAACGCAGGTGAGCCGGGCAGCGTCAGCCCAATGGCATTTACCTCAGGGGCTGAGGTCGACGTTTGTCGTCTTTTTCTCCGAAAAAGGCGACAAAGTAAGTGCCATTGAGCGTCCGCCCGGCTCGCATGGTCTGGGGTCACCTGAGCGCCACAGAGGGGCATTCTCCCGGCAAACCCCGGACCCCCACTTTCGACCGTTTCATCAAGCCACTTGGGGACTGAGAAAATCGATCGGATTATCCAAAGGCTTCTTGCAAACGGTGGAACGTCAGGAATAATACGGGAGCATGAAGCGCGGGGGATTCGATGATACGAATCCCACAAACACGGCAGGGAGCCTCATCCGTCGGAGATAGGGATAATGATGATGAAGAAGAACTGGTTTTCGCGATCCGTCTTGCTGGCGAACTGCGTGGCACTGTGCCTCTCGGCAACGACTGCTTGGGCGGCATTGACGACGTTTGCTATTGTGGCGACCGCGCCGGGCGTGGACGTTTCTGGCAATCTGAGCACTGCCGTGGGATTGGCAAACGTCATCACGGTCAAGATCACCCTCAACACCAACAATGGGAAAACTCGCGGGACTGGTCACGGGAATGTGGGCAACCTGTCGACTCGAAACCAACGATACATCAACCCGGCGTTCGTTGGCTTCGGCAACAGCGTGTACGATGTCCAGAAGAATGGGAAGTGTGACCTGGTTGTCGTGAATTAGGCTCCGTAGCAACTCTCCTTCACTGAAGAGTGCTCATGCGACGCCGTGTCCTCCGCGCGACGGGGTTCACGCTGGTCGAGTGGCTCGTCGTCCTGGCGGCGGGGTGGCATTGACAACGGAGTCCTCCCTGCCGAATGAGGGATGATTTTGGACACTTCGCGCTGAAGCCGACAAAGTCGCCGGACTCTCCGAGTCCGGTGGTTCAGTGCTCGCCCGGCGGGGCACACACTCACACAGAAATCGAGTGTCCCAATCACTGAGTTTTCCAAACGCCCACGCGGCGGGGGCGTCGCCCACACCGGATTCGGAGAATCCGGCGACTTTGAACCACCCGACCTCGAAAACCCTGTCGGCTTCCGCGCGGAGTGTCTGATTATGGGTGCCACCCAACGCCGTTAACCCTTTTTCGCAGCGATGGCATTCTTCAGCGTTTTGGCTTGCTGGACTTGTTTCGGGGTGGCGTTCACGATGTTCGGGGGGC
>JAYWFM010000010.1:0-6611 GCA_043778825.1 Planctomycetota bacterium
CGAAACGCCACAATCCTGGCCGCTCTCAGCCAGCAGGCCCAAGAATCCTGGATTATCGCCTCGGTGGACAGATCAATCTTGGACAAACTCCTAGGGAGATCGTCTTGCAACTTCAACCCGTGGAGGTGGGACCGACCACCGGCCACCCCGAGTCAGGGAGTACTCCCTCCCGATTCTTACCCACCTCAACTTCGATTTTCGATGAGCAGGCGGGTGCCATACCACGAAACCCCCCTTGTTCAAATCGGTTCAGTTTGGCCTCAAGAACCAACAACAACTGTCAGTGAGTTCGCATAAATCGTTTGGTTCTGGACACGCTCCAGTCCTAAATCCACTGCGGATTGGATGAGAACTTTGAGGTTGCTTCGACAGTTCGCAAACTTGATTCGTGTCAGAAATTCCGGGTGCCGAGTGACAAGGTTCGCGATGAGTGCGTTGCAAAAAGAGCTGTTCATGTTACGAACGCCCTCGAAATCAAAGAGGATTTGTTCTGCATCGTTCAAAAAGGGGTCAACACGCTCGCTCCGGATTTGCGTCGCCAAAGCGGCGTCGACGCAGAATGCCCCAAACGAGTCGAACACCTGAAGTCTGACATTCATTGGAACATCCCCTCGTGTCCATCGCCCCTGATGTTTTTGAGGTCGATCTTGATTTGTGAGAACATCTCAAAGAAGTTCGACACTTTCGACCGCTGGAATGACATGATACACAACGTTCCACCGAAATTTGACTCTACCGCTAAAGTTCTTCCCGACCGAATTCCGTAGCAACCAGCACCGGAAATTACGTAAAAATCGCCACCGGCTGTAGTTGCAAGCATTTTGAGGAAGGTCAGCCCGACTCCTGCATTGACTGATTCACCCCACGCGGAAACCAAGTGCGTTCGGCTAGACACTGTGTATTCAAGAGATTTTTCGATCGCCTTCAAATCAGACATGGATTCCGACCAGTGTGGTGATCCATGGACTCGAAAGCTTTCTCGAATCCCGATTCCCGAGTCCGCGATTGCCACAATGACCCGATCAGTGTTCTCGTAGTACTGAGCGCTGACAAACCCACTGGACTGTGAATGTTGAACCACATTGGTGGCCAATTCTGATATGGAGTATTCGACGAGATCAAGCAGCCCGGTTTCCTCTGGGTCGGAAGAATCAGCAGATTCGGGAGATATGCATCTGGCAAGCTGTGTGGACACAGACTGCACATCGTCCATGTTCGAAATTTGTGTGACCGGAAAGAAACGATCGCGAGACAGATGTCGCTGGAAGCTTTCCGGTGACTCGATGCCGCAGCAGGCGAAGAAATCAATGCGCTGCAGGTACGTGTAAGCACTGCTCGTTTCCGCATTGCGGAAATCGACGATCCGACCAGACTGCCTCCATTTTCGAATCCCGGCGGCCAATGCAACAGTCGCACTGGGGGTCAGGAATTCGACACGTTCCCAATCGAAAATGATCCGGGTGATGCCACCGTCCAAGTTCCAAGGCAGCAATGAAAGCAGATGGTTCAGCGACTGTTCATCGTCACCAACCCTCCGAGGTAGGGGGATTTCGATTTCCATTCAGAATACTCTTCGGAAGTGACAGAGATGTCTGCCGATCGTGAACACGCGACCGCTCAACCGTTGTTTCTCACAGGCAGGTTGGGAAACCTGTCGAGCTTCAGGCCATCGCCTTGCGCAGGTTCTGGTCGACCTTGTCCAGGAACCCGTTGGTCGAGAGCCACTTCTGGTCCGGGCCGACGAGGACGGCGAGATCCTTGGTCATGAACCCGGCCTCGACGGTCTCGATGCAGACTCGCTCCATCGTGTGCGAGAACTTTTCGAGGGCTGCGTTCTGGTCGAGTTTGGCCCGGTGAGCCAGTCCGCGGGTCCAGGCGAAGATCGAGGCGATCGAGTTGGTCGAGGTCTCCTTGCCCTTCTGGTGTTCGCGATAGTGGCGGGTCACTGTGCCGTGGGCCGCTTCCGCTTCGACGGTCTTCCCATCCGGCGTCATCAGGACACTGGTCATCAGTCCCAGCGACCCGAAGCCCTGGGCCACGGTGTCCGACTGCACATCGCCGTCGTAGTTCTTACAGGCCCAGACGTACCCGCCCGACCACTTCATCGCACTGGCCACCATGTCGTCGATTAGCCGGTGTTCGTAGGTCAGCCCGCGCTGGTCGAATTCGGTCTTGAACTCCGCGTCGAAGATCTGCTGGAACAGCTCCTTGAACCGCCCGTCGTACTGCTTGAGGATCGTGTTCTTCGTCGACAGATAGACCGGGTAGTTGCGGTTCAGGCCGTAGTTCAGCGAGGCCCGCGCGAACTCGCGGATCGAGTCGTCGAGGTTGTACATCGCCATCGCCACGCCGCTGCCGGGGGCCTTGTAGACCTCTTTCTCGATGACTTGCCCATCGTCGCCGACGAACTTGATCGAGAGCGTCCCCTTACCGGGGAACTTGAAGTCGGTGGCCTTGTACTGATCGCCGAAGGCATGCCGCCCGACGATGATCGGCTTCGTCCAGCCCGGCACCAGTCGCGGGACGTTCTGGCAGATGATCGGCTCGCGGAAGATCACGCCGCCGAGGATGTTGCGGATCGTCCCGTTGGGGGACTTCCACATCTCCTTGAGGTTGAATTCCTTGACGCGAGCCTCGTCCGGAGTGATCGTGGCACACTTGACCCCCACGCCGTGCTTCTGGATCGCATGAGCTGCGTCCACGGTGACTTTGTCCGAGGTCTTGTCACGGTTCTCCATCCCGAGGTCGTAATACTCGATGTTGAGATCGAGGTACGGGTGAACCAGCTTGTCCTTGATGAATTGCCAAATGATCCGCGTCATCTCGTCGCCATCGAGGTCCACAACGGTTCCGGAAACTTTGATCTTCTGCATCGGGTCGGGCCTTGGCGGGGGTCTGATGAGCGCCTCTGGAAGGGCGAAACAATACCGCGCCGGGGAGAGGCTGAACAGGGTGCGAATCGGGGGGGAAATGCCCAACCGGGACATCGACGCCGTGAAACATGGTCACATGTCCGAAAGCCGCCCAGCCAGTCCCCCATCCGGTCCCATCACCCCCGACCCGGCTGGGATGGGGAGCTCGCCCAATCGTGTATGCACCCGACTGGTGGCATCCCACCTCGCTGAAGATATAGTGCCCTCCCAGAAGCTGGGTTGCGGCCCGTCGAATCGATCGACGACCATGCCACTTCTCCGGCCCCAGTCCAGGAACGCCTCCATGCCCGCCCCGACGCTCTACTCCCTGAACTGGGATCTCGATTCGATCCTGCCCAACCCGCAGACCCCGGCATTTGCCGCTCATCTGGAGCAGTTCCAGGCCGACCTCACCCAGTTGGCGGGCGCATCGGACGCGCTGCCAGCGGTGAAGGACGCAGCGGCTCCGAAAGCGTGGGGGCCGTTCATCGAGCAGTTGTCGGCGATCCTCGCGCGGCAGGAAGACTTGCAGGCGTTCATCGGCTGCCACATGGCGGACGCTGCGGAGAACAAGGAGTACCAGCGGATCGATGGGGTGCTGGCGTCGCTGACGCCGTTGCGGCAGAAGGCCCTCGCGAATGTCGAGCTGGCGTTTACCGGGGTGGAGGAGGCGGGCTTCGAGACGTTCATCACCGGAGATGCGAGTCTCAAGACGTTGCGGTTCGTCCTGGAGGAGTGCCGACGCAACTCGGCCCTGCGGCTCCCGAAGGACCAGGAGCAACTGGCCAACGAACTGGCCGTCGACGGTTCGCTGGCGTGGTCGCGGCTGTACGACCGGATTTCGGGGGAACTCAAGATCGAGGTCATGGAGCGGGGGCAGGTGGTCCAAAAGTCACCCGGCCAGATCCAGTTCGACATGCCCGAGCGCTCGGTGCGGCAGAACAACTTCTACGCCTTCGACAAGGCGTGGGCCGGTCTGGCGGATACGTGTGCCGACGCCCTCAATCACCTGTCGGGGGCACGGCTCACCAAGTACAAGCGGCTCGGCGTCGATCACTTGGCAGCCCCACTGCGAATGAACCGGATGACGCGCGAGACACTCGACGCGATGTGGGGGACGATCGCCGACAAGAAGGCATGCCTGCTCCCGTACCTCGACCGGAAGGCTAAGCTGCTGGGACTTTCGAAGCTGGCGTGGTACGACCAGTTCGCCCCGCTGCCAGCAGCGCTCGGCGAGCCTCCGCAATCGGAACTGAGCTACCCCGAGGCGGTCGATCTGGTGAACAGCACCTTCGACCAGTTCAGCCCGGACCTGGGCGACTTCGCCAAGCACGCTTTCCGCGAGCAGTGGGTCGAGGCCGAAAACCGGGGCGGAAAACGCCAGGGAGCCTTCTGCACCGGCATCCCGACGAAGCGGCAGACCCGCGTGTTCATGACCTACACCGGCACCGCCGACAGCATGTCAACGCTGGCCCACGAACTCGGCCACGCCTACCACTCCTGGGTCTTGCGCGAGCAGCCGTTCCTACTTCAGGATTACCCGATGAACCTCGCCGAAACGGCCTCGACGTTCGCCGAGGCCGTCCTCGGCGAGAAGCGACTCGCAGCTGCGTCCTCCGTGAACGAGGAACTCGGCATGCTCGATCAGATGCTCGGTGACTCGGTGGCGTTCCTGATGAACATTCACAGCCGGTTCGTCTTCGAAGACCGGTTCCACATCGCGCGGGCCAAGGGGGAACTCACTGCGGCCCAACTGTCGGAAATGACGCTGGCCGCCCAGAAGGAGACGTATCTGAATGCCTTCGCGGACGACGGCTGGTATCCGGGGTTCTGGATCTCGAAGCTGCATTTCTATATCAACGGCTGGCCGTTCTACAACTTTCCGTACACGTTTGGGTATCTGCTGTCGAATGGGCTGTATTCGATGGCTGCCGAGGGGGATCCGAAGTTCCCGGAGCGTTACCGCAAGTTCCTGATCGCCACCGGCTGCCAGTTGACCGAGGATGCGGTGCAGTCGACGCTGGGGTACGACCTGCGGAAGCCGGACTTCTGGGCCCGGAGTATTGCGGTGATTGCGAAGCGGGTGGAGCGGTTCGTGACGCTGGCTGATTCGGTGCTGGGGGTGTGCGAGTCAGACAAGTAGCGTCTTGTCACGGCTTGACTGGGGGGGTGCCGCCATCGGGAGGGCAAGGCTCCTGCCGAGCCGATCTCGCGAGAAAACGTCGTCCCCGGCTCACGGCTCAGAAGGAGCTTCGCCCTCCCGATTTCCCCACTGTGGCGCAAGACAACGGGACATACGCCCCGGCAACAGACCACCGCGAGAAATGCGGAGCCCACACCTCGATCACCAAATTCCCAGCCGTCGCCGCCCGCAAGCCTTCCCAGTGACTCCGCGCTCGACCACAATCATGTTGACAGCACAGGCTTCGCCCTCCCGAACACCTGGCCCTCTCGATTGGCCCCAGAACAGGTTGGAACCCACGCATGGACGTCTACAAGGAATGGCTGGGAATCCCGGACGGACCGCGTCCGCCCGATCATTATGAGTTGCTGCGCCTCAAGCAGTTCGATGACGACACCACCAAGGTGCGGGCGAACTACAAGAAGCTCAATGCGCACGTCCGCAAGTACGCGACCGGTCAATACTCGGTCCAGTCGCAGGAGCTGCTGAATGAGATTGCGAAGGCGATGTTGTGCCTGACCGATCCGGAGCGGAAGCGGGACTACGATGAGAGCCTGGGGCGGGTGTTTGCGACCGTCAAGGACGACTTTGGCCGTCAGCCGTTCCTGGACATTCTCGTGAAGCAGGGGAAGCTGACCCGCGAGCAGAGTCGCGAGGCGCAGGAGTTCGCGAACAAGCGCGGGCTGTCCGAGCGGGACGGCGTCGTGCAGATGAAGCTCGTCGAGCCGGATGTGGCGGCACAGGCCCTGGCGCTGCATCACGGGCTGTCGTATGTGGACCTGGACGACATGATCCCGGAGGACGATGTTCTCGATGCGACGCCCCGGCTGCTGGTCAAGAAGCAGTCGATTATTCCACTGTTCGTGGATGATGACCGGTTGCTGGTGGCCTGCGTCGACATGCCGGACAACGAGGTCGAGGACGAGATGCGTCTGCGGTATGGGGTGCCGATGCGCGCGGTCCTGGCCACGCCCCGGGCCATCAGTCAGGCGATCGCCAAGTATTACGCCCCCGGCATGCGGGACGAGGCCCAGCCGTATGCCAACGCCGTTGCGGCACCGCCACCCACCAAGGACGGCAAGCCCGCCAAGGCCGTATCAGCCGGAGACCTCGGCAAGCCCGCGAAAGCCAAGCCCGCCGCGAAAGCGGGGCCCGCTCCGAAATTCGACGAATTGAGCGAAGACGAGAAGGCCCAGCGGAAGCAGATGGGCCTGATCGCGATGAGCTGGAGCATTTTGGTGCCCTGCATCCCTCTGCTCTTATACGGAGTGTGGCCGGGCGCGATCGCGACACTGCCGGGGATCGTGTTCAAACTGCCGTGGGTCGCGCTCGTGACCGCACCGGCGACGATCTTCTACGTGACACAGAAGTACTGGAAGTAGGGGCGTTGAGGGTTGAGGGTTGATCGGCCAGACTTCCGAAGGAGTGTAGTCGCCATTCTACGCAGGTTTTCGCTCCTCGGCCCCAACGGGGCCTAACTCGAAAGCCCAGGGCGCAGCCCTGGGAAATCGGAAGCC
>JAYWFM010000011.1:0-15744 GCA_043778825.1 Planctomycetota bacterium
AGAAGCGACATGAATTGCCAGCCACGGCAGGGTGGCTGGGGCGTGAGTGGGACTGCTCGGTCAAGGTGGATGCCGATTGCAGGGGCGACGGGGCGTACACAAATGCTCACGAGCCCCAGCTCTTTTGGGAGTGCGGCATGACTGGGGCCTGTAAGTGATCTGGGATTTGGGCGATGGGGGAAGGCTGTCCGCGTTCTGTACTGCCGCGTCTGACTGCGCCCCAGCTACTCCGCCGCTTCGCACGCAAGCGGGAACGGAATGAATTCCGTTCTACGACCATGCTGGCGAACCCGTTTGCGGTTCTGGTAATCTGCACCCTCAACCGCAACTCTCCGTGCAACACAAGGACGACCGATGTTTGGCAACCGCCGTGCTGAAGTGGACAAGGCCCTGGAAGGGGTCGATTTTTCCAAGAACACGTACCAGATCGAGTTCGATACGACGGCGGGGAAGATCCTCGTCGATCTGTGGACCGATGTGGCTCCGGGGCACGGCAAGAACCTCATCGGGCTGACCAAGATCGGGTTCTACGACGGGATCATCTTCCACCGCGTCATCGCCGATTTCATGGTCCAGGTCGGCTGTCCACAGGGGCGCGGGACGGGCGGGCCGGGGTATACGATCAACGCCGAGTTCAACAACAAGCTGCATGAGGCCGGGGTGTTGTCGATGGCTCGGACGAGCAATCCGAACTCGGCGGGTTCGCAGTTCTTTCTGTGTTTGGGTCGGGTGCCGCACCTCGACAAGCAATACACGGCGTTCGGCAAGACCGCCGACGATGCCAGCCTGAAAGTGGTGCTGGCGATTGGGGCTTCGGAGACGAACGCCGAGGATCGGCCGCTGAAGGAAGTGAAGATCAAGACGGCCAAGGTGCTGGTGACGCCGAAGTAGCGGGGAAGTTGTCAGTTGTCAGTATTCAGTCGTCAGCCAGAAGAGGCGGTGGGGGATGGCGAGGTCTGTGGCGCTCACGGCTCGCCGACTAGGCGAGCCGGATGGCGTCAGCCTCCGGACCTCATGCGATCACTCTCGAAAGAGTCCAGGGGCTGACGCCGCCCGGCTCGCCTGATCGGCGTGCCTTGAACGGGCACCCTTCGAGCATTTATGACCGCCCCTGAACTACCGCCGACTTCCCCAGACCCGGTGAACTGGAGTCTCTTCTGGCGGGTCTGGCGGTCCGTCTTTCTTCCAGCACTGCTGGGGATGACGTTTTGGGCCTTTACCGGTCCGGGGTGGTCCTGGGCGCTCATCGCATTGGTCGTGGTGTCGATTTCGGTTCAGCACACCATGCTGATCGCCGGGCCGATGATTCAAACCGCAGCCCGGTTACGGAAAACGGCGAGGGATTTGAAAGCGGTCCTGCCTTTGGAAGTGCCTTCGTCGTCGGTGCCGCCCACACCGAATCGGGACGAACTGATCGCGGCCGAGGAGGAGCTATTCGCCGTCGGAGTCCGCGTGCAGACGGAGTTGAAGACCCTCCGTGAACTGGCCCTGCACCTGGAACAAAGTACCACGCTCTTCGAGGGCGTATTGGAAACGATGCAGGAGGCCGTCCTCGTCGTCGACTCGTCGGAGCACGTGCTGTTCATCAACTCCGCAGCTCGCGACCTGTTCGATGTCTCTCAGTTCTCGGCGGTCGGCAAGCTGGCTTGGGAGAGTATTCGTTCCAGCCAGTTGCAGGAGATCATCGAGCAAGCGTTGTCCACGGGGAAGATGGTGCGGGGCGAGGTCGATCTGCCTCGGCGGAAGCTGATTCTCGATGTCTCCGCGGTGGTCCTCTCGCTGGAGAGTGGGCCAGGCTGCCTGGCGGTGGCGTATGATGTCACCAATCTGAGGCGACTGGAAAAGATGCGGCGGGAGTTCGTCTCGAATGTGTCGCACGAACTCAAGACCCCGCTGACCTCGATTCAGGCGTATGCCGATACCCTGCTCAACGGCGGACTCGAAGACGAAGGCAGCTCGCGGCTGTTTGTCGAGCGGATCATCGAGCAGTCCGAACGCCTGAGCCTGTTGATCCAGGACTTGCTGCGGCTGGCCAAGATCGAATCGGAACCGGAGGCATTCCGGTTGGAGCCGTGCGACGCCCTGGCCATCGCCGCCACCACGTTTCAGGATCATCAGGCGATCGCCGAGACGCGCCAGGTGCGGTTGGAGTACCAGCCACCGGAGGGCCCGCTGAGCGTGATCGCGGATGCCGATGGGTTACGAACGATCCTCAACAACTTGCTGAGCAATGCGCTCAGCTACACACCCGCCGGGGAACAGGTGAAGCTCACTGTTCGCCGAGCGGGGGAGCGTGTGCAGTTTGAGGTGAGCGACACCGGAGTCGGCATCGCCAGGGAGTACCAGTCCCGCGTCTTCGAGCGGTTCTATCGGGTGGACAAATCGCGGGCGCGGAGCGTGGGGGGGACCGGGCTGGGGCTGGCGATTGTGCGGCATCTAGTCGAGGTGATGCAGGGGGAGATCACCCTGGAGAGCGAGTTGGGGAAGGGGTCGACGTTCCGGGTGTGGATACCGTGTACGAAGTCGATCACCCCGTAAAAGCGTTTCCGACAACACGCCACCACGCTGGTGTCAACGCATTTCCCCACCCCGGAGGGGTCACAGCCCATAGCCGGTGGTCGAGCGCAGCGACACCACCGGTCTCGTCCCCCGAAGGCTCCTGTATCCCGAAGGGATTCCAGCCGTTCTGACCATTTCAGTGCTGCGAAGGCTGCAATCCCTTCGGGATAGGCGGACTGGTAGACGCCTCTGTCCGGTGGTTTTCGCTGCGCTCGACCACCGGCTATGGGCTGAATTCCCTTCGGGAAAATGACAGCCGCTCACCGGATTTGTGTCTGCTCCAAGGGTGTGACAGGACTCGGTTGACCATATGTATAGAGGCCACCAGGGCCAGCCCAGTGACGAGAAGCCTATCCCACGAGAGAAAAACACCGAAGACTGCCGGTCTTCATCAATTCTTCACATGCGCTCGGTTTACATCTTAACAATTCACGGATACCGTCATGGCACCAAGGGATGAAACGAAACCTGTGTGTTCGCTGGGGATGAGTCCGATGCGTCGAATAGTCGTGTGGATGGTGGTGCTGGTAGGTCTGTGTGTGCAGGTCGGTTGCGAGACCAAACCGGCCGGGACGGGTACGGCACCTACGCCGACGACACCGGCGGCGGGGACTCCGGCGACAGGCACGGAGACTGTCGCTCCGGCGGCCGATCAGAAGCTGTCGGGCGAAATCCGCATTGACGGGTCGAGTACGGTGGCTCCGATCACGGCCATGATTGCCGAAGAATTTGGCAACACTCATCCCAATGTCGAAGTGCCGGTCGGAACCTCGGGAACCAGCGGGGGGTTTAAGAAGTTCGTCCGAGGCGAACTCGACATCTGTGACGCCTCGCGCCCCATCGCGGATAAGGAAATCGCTGAACTCGCGAAGAACAACATCGAGTGGGTCGAGTTGCAGGTCGCCATCGACGGCCTCTCGGTCTGCGTCAACCCCAAGAACGACTGGTGCCAGTCGATGACTGTCGCCCAGTTGAAGGCTCTCTGGGCTCCCGACAGCACGATCAAGAAGTGGAGCGAGATCGACCCCAGCTGGCCGGACCGCGAAATCAAGCTGTTCGGAGCTGACACCGCTTCCGGAACGTTCGAGTACTTCACGGAAGTGATCGTCGGCAAGAAGGGTTCGAGCCGTACGGACTACCAGCAAAACACGGAAGACAATCTGCTGGTGCAGGGGATCGCCGCCGACGAAGGCGCTTTGGGCTACTTCGGTTACACCTACTACTCGACGAATCAGGAGAAGCTCCACATCCTGCCGATCTCCAACACGGAGAATGCTGCGGATGCCGTGACCCCCAATCTCGAAACGATTCGGACCGGCAAGTACGCCCCGCTCTCTCGTCCGTTGTTCATCTACGTGAGCAAGACGGCCTTGGCCCAGCCGCATGTGGCGGCGTTTCTGAAGTTCTACCTCTCCGATGCCGGGCAGAAGCTGGTCGCCGAAGCCCAGGCGGTTCAGATGAGCGACGAGCAATTGAAGGTGGCTCGCGCAGCACTCGATACAGCCTTGTCCCCCGCCAAGTAGATTGACTGTTGGAGTTCAGCCTTGAGGCTGCCTCATTGCGAGGGGCGAGCGAGGCCAGAAGCAGCCTGAAGGCTGAACTCCAACAGACGAACGACATCGCCTCCGCTGCCTCGATTTCCGACGGGTCTCCACGCACGTGAATCCGCAGACCACTCCTGAAACTCCTCGCCCGGTGCCGGTGCTGCGTCACCAGTTTTCGTGGACGCGTCTCCGTGAGACGGTTGTGGAGTGGCTGCTGTTCTGTTGCTCGTTGGTCTCGATCCTGGTGACACTGGCGATCCTGTTCGTGTTGCTGATCGAGACGGTGATTCCGTTCGGGGGCGTCCAGCCATTCTTCGGGCATGTCTCGCTGTGGGAATTCTTCACTGCGACGCAGTGGACGCCGACGTTTGACGACAAACACTTCGGCGTTCTGCCGCTGGTGTGTGGGACGATGCTGGTGGCGATCATCGGAGCCTGTGTCGGGTTGCCGCTGGGGATTCTCAGTGCGATCTATCTCAGCGAGTACGCTCGCCCTCAAACCCGCTCGTACGTCAAGCCGATCCTGGAGATCCTCTCGGGGATGCCCACCGTGGTGTACGGCTACTTCGCCCTGATCTTCGTCACCCCCTATGTCGTGCAGCCGATTTTTCATTCGCTGCTTGGCCTGGAGGTCGACTCCACAAATGCCCTCAGTGCGGGAATCGTGATGGGGATCATGATTATGCCGATGGTCTGCTCCCTGAGTGAGGACGCCATCCGGGCCGTGCCCCGCAGCTTGCGCGAGGCGGGCTACGCTCTGGGTTCGACGAAGTACGATGTCTCACTGAAGGTCGTGGTGCCCGCCGCCTTGTCGGGCATCGTAGCGGCGTTTCTGCTGGCGATGGCGCGGGCGATTGGGGAGACGATGCTGGTCGCCATTGCGGCTGGCAACAATTCGAAACTCACCCTGAATCCTCTCAAGAGTATTCAGACCATGACGACGTTCATCGTGAATACCACCAAGGGGGATACTCCTTCGGGGACGATTGAGTACCAGAGCCTGTATGCGGTGGCGTTGTGCCTGTTCGTGATGACGTTCGGGATGAACGTCGTGTCCCACGCGGTCATCCGGCGCTTCCGGGAGGTGTACCATTGAGAATGCACCCGTGACGGACACCGCGGCACTCGCCTCCAACGCCGAATTGCGGAAGGCCCTCACGCGCCGGGCGTCGGTGCGTCCGGTCGAGGTGTTCTTCGCCGGTCTCTGCCGGGCATCGGCCTGGTCGAGCCTGGCGATCCTGTGCCTGCTGCTCGGCACCGTGGTGTGGCAGGCGTGGGGCTATCTCGACTGGCAGTTCCTGACCAGCTTTGACTCCCAGCGTCCCGAGCTGGCGGGCATCTGGGCCGGGCTGTTGGGCACGACCTGGATGATCGGCCTGACTTTTCTGATGGCGATTCCGGTCGGCGTGGGAGCTGCGGTGTACTTGGAAGAGTATGCCCGCGACACGTGGATCGTGCGGTTGATCCGAGTCAATTTGTCGAATCTGGCGGGGGTGCCGTCGATCGTGTACGGCATCCTGGGGCTGACGGTGTTCGTGCGGATGTTCGACGTGTTCGCTCGGGAGGGCTTGATCACTCGAATCAAGGGCGAGCAGATCGAGGCGCTCCTGATCGCCGGAGTGGAGATTCCCCTGCCGCTGGGGACCACGCTGATCGCCGGAGCGCTGACGATGTCGCTGCTGATCCTGCCGGTGATCATCGTGGCGACCCAGGAAGCCCTGCGAGCGATTCCGTCGTCACTCCGTCATGCGTCACTGGCGCTGGGAGCCACGCGCTGGCAAACCGTGCGTTATCAGGTGTTGCCCTGTGCCGTCCCCGGAATCATGACCGGCATCATTCTGTCGATCTCGCGGGCGATTGGAGAGACGGCTCCGCTGATCGTCGTCGGCGCGGTGGGGTTCGCCCGCTTTGCTCCGGGGAAGATCGGGTCGATCCAGGATCTGGTCCACCACCCCTCGGGACTGCTGCAAGCGCCCTTCGGCAAGTACACTGTCATGCCCGTCCAGATCTTCAACTGGTTGGGACAGGCGCGACAGGAATTCCAAAGTGTGGCAGCTGCCGGAATCCTCGTGCTGCTCTGCTCGCTGCTGCTCCTGAACGGAATCGCGATCACCATCCGCAATCGATACCAGAAGAACCTCCGCTGGTAGAACACCACTCATGGCCCAGTCTTTCACGAACCTGATGAACGATCGCGCGGCGGCGGACCGGGCCCGGGCGGGCGCTCCGCTGGGCTCGCCCGATCCGACCGCTCACAGTGAGCAGACCCGGCGCGTCAAGATCGAGACGCGCAAACTCGACTTCTTCTACGGGAAGTCGCAGGCCCTGTTCGACATCTCAATGCAGATTCCGGAGAAGTCCGTCACCGCTCTGATCGGCCCCTCGGGCTGCGGCAAGAGTACGTTCCTGCGGACACTCAACCGCATGAACGACATCGTCGAAGGGGCCCATCACACGGGCGAAATCCTCCTCGAAGGCATCAACATCGACGGCAAGGAGATCGATGTCGTCGCCCTCCGCAAGCGGATCGGCATGGTGTTCCAGAAGTCGACGCCGTTCCCCAAATCGGTCTTCGAAAACGTTGCCTTCGGACCGCGTCTGTCCGGCACACGCGACCGCCGCGAACTCGACGAGATCGTCACGACGTGCCTGAAGCGGGCCGCCCTGTGGGACGAGGTCAAGCACCGGCTGAGCGACTCCGCCATGGCCCTCTCCGGCGGGCAACAGCAGCGGCTGTGCATCGCGCGGGCCCTGGCCACGAACCCGGATGTGTTGCTGATGGACGAACCGGCCTCCGCTCTCGACCCCCGGTCGACCGCCAGCATCGAAGACCTGATCTTCGAACTCAAGGCGAACTACACGATCATCATCGTGACCCACAACATGCAGCAAGCCGCCCGCGTCAGCGACGTGACCGCCTTCTTCTACCAGGGCCACCTGGTCGAGATGGGTGACACACAACAGATCTTCACCAAGCCCAAAGAGAAGCACACGGAAGACTACATCACCGGACGATTCGGCTGAGAGAAGTTTTCAGTCGTCAGTGGTCAGTTTTCAGTCAGAAAGCCCACCGGTTGCAACCGGTGGGCTTGCCTCAACCCTCAACGATCCCCCTCCCCATGTCCGCTCACCTCCAAATCGACCTCGAAGACCTGCACCGCGACATCCTGTCGATGTGTGCCAAGGTGGAAGACCTGATCCATCGTGCGGTGGCTCAGCTGTCCCACCCGAGTCTGGCAGACGCACGGGCACTCACGCAGCAGGACGACGAGATCGACCGCTGGGACGTGCAGATCGAAGACAAGTGCCTCAAGATCCTCGCGCTGCATCAGCCGGTGGCCATCGACCTCCGCCGCATCACGACCGTCCTGAAGATCTCCGGCGAGCTGGAGCGGGTGGCCGACCTCGCGGTGAACATCGTCGAACGCGCCGTGGGGCTGCTGGATGCTCCCGAGTTGCAGATTCCCGACAAGCTGGTCGACATGGCGCATGCCGCCGTCGACATGCTGCACCGCAGCATTGATGCCTATGTGACACTCGACAGCCAACTGGCTCGCAAGGTGTGCCTGGACGATGACGCGGTCGACCAGGCCAACGCCGAACTGATCCAGCACTTGATCGACCAGATGCATCGTCATCCCGACCGGCTCGATCCGTTGCTGCACCTGTTTTCCGCAGTGCGGCAGGTGGAACGGGTCGCGGATCACGCGACCAACATCGCCGAAGATGTCGTGTATCTGGTCGAAGGCAAGATCATTCGGCACTGGAAAAGCCTGGACCCCCACGAGTAGCGGGATGCTCCGTGAGAGCTAGTTGAAGAACGTGGCATGGGCGTCTCGCCCATGCGTATTCCCGCGGATCACGGGCGTGACGCCCGTGCCATGCGACATCCGCCCGTCTGTTTGAACGGACTGATCTCATGAGCAAGACTCGAATTCTCGTGGTGGACGATGAGCCCGCCATCGTCGATGTGCTGGCTTACAACCTGCAAAAGGAAAACTTCGAAGTCACCACAGCCAGCGATGGCCGCGAGGCGATTCAGAAGTGCCAGACCTCCCCGCCGGACTTGATGATCCTCGATCTGATGATGCCGCATGTCGACGGGTTGCAGGTCTGCCGCCGTCTGCGGGGAGATCCCCGGACACAGGGGATTCGCATCCTGATGCTGACTGCCAAGGGGGACGAGACCGACGAGATCGTCGGCTTCAACATGGGCGCCGATGACTTCGTCGCCAAACCGTTCCGCATCAAGCCCCTCATCGAGCGCGTCAAAGCCCTGCTCCGCCGCCGCGATCCGGCGGCGGAAACGACCGATGTGGTCGTCATCGGCAACATCGAGATCGACAAGACGAATCACATCGTCAAGCGGGACAGCGTCGAGATGCAGCTGACCCCCACCGAGTTCCTCCTGCTGTTCACCCTCGCCAGACAACCGGGCCGCACGTTCAGCCGCCACGAGCTGCTCGACTGCTGCCGGGGCGAGGACGCGAACTCGATGGAGCGGACCATTGATGTCCACATCCGGGCACTGCGCAAGAAACTCGACGACCAAGCCGATCTCGTCGAAACCGTGCGCGGGATCGGGTATCGCTGCAAGCCGACGAAGGCGTGAAGAGAGCCGTCATCCGGTGGGGCAAGTACACAATTTATCCCGAAGGGATTGCAGCCCATCGAGTCGTTGAAACGGCCAGGCGGCTGGAATCCCTCCGGGATACAAAAGCCTTTGGGATACGAGTTCCGGTGGTGTCGCTGCCCTCGACCACCGGCTATGGGCTGGGACCCCTCCGGGGTGGGAAGTGTCTGCGTACTCGTGGATGGACTGACGACTGAAAACTGACCACTGATAACTTCCTCCTCACTTCCCAATGCAAAATCGGCTGAAGATGCGGTCGAGGATATCGTCGGTGTGAACGGCTCCGCAGATCTCGCCCAGGGCATCCAGCGCGGCTCGCAGTTCGATCGAGATCAGTTCATCGCCGAGGTGCTGCTCAGCGGCAACCTTCGCAGCGTGCAGGCCCTCGACGCAGCGTCCGAGGCTGTCACGGGAACGGGCCGCGGTGGTGGCCAGCCATTCGCCGCGATGGGCCGCTTGAAGCGTGAAGCGGTGGACGACCTCCGCCTCGAGGGCGGCAATGCCTTCGCCGGTGATCGCCGATACGCGGAGGTTCGGCACGTCATCAGCGGTCGCGTTTGTCGCCTTTTTCTCCGAAAAAGGACGCTCTTTTGCGGAGCAAAAGGCGACACTCTCAGCGGCACCATCGCTCTTGGTCCAGACCCGCATCAACTCGGTCCCCCGCGCGCGGGCCGCCTCCCACAGGCCATCATCCCATCGGCTCTCGACTTCCGTCGCCACCATCGACGAACACCACACCACCAAATCCGCCTGCCCCACCTGCCACTGCCGCAGCTGTTCGGCCTGAGCGGCGATTCCGGTCGACTCCCCATCCACGCCCGCCGTGTCGATGAGTTCCAACGCCAGCCCGTGCCAGTTCAGTTCGGCACTCAAATAGTCGCGCGTGGTGCCCGCCTGGTCCGAGACGATCGCCCGCTGCTCGCCGATGAGCCGATTGAACAACGTACTTTTCCCGGCATTCGGCAACCCCGCGAGGACCACACGCGGGCGGGTGCCGCTGACCATGCGGTCGTCGTTCTGCTGGAGCAGTCGCTCGGTCAACTCCAGTGCCGAGGCGATACGGGTGAGCATCTGTTCGCGATGCACGAACTCGATATCCTCATCCACGAAGTCGAGCCCCGCCTCCAAGTCGGCCAGGTCCAACAGCAGCGACTCCCGCACCTCTCCAATCTGCCGCGAGAGACCGCCCGCCAACTGCGTCAGCGCCGTTTGCAGCTGCTCATGATCGCTGGCGTCGATGACTCCCAGGACCGCCTCAGCCTGCACAAGGTCGACCCGCCCGGCCAGGAACGCGCGCAGCGTGAACTCCCCCGCGCGGGCCGGTCGCGCACCATCTCGGTACAGCTGTTCCAGGACGGCATCGACGATCGGCGGCGACCCGATCAAGTGCAGCTCCGCCGACGGCTGGCCGGTGTAGCTGCGAGTGGTCGGCCAGAGCCAGAGGTCGACCGGGACGGGGACGCGCCAGCCGTCGATCTGGTAGTGGCCGGAGTAGCGGCGGGACTGCCGGGAGAACGGCATCATTGAGGAATCGGAACAGACGAACCGAGGCGTCAGGATTGGTGCATCATCCACTGCCAGGACTGTCGCCTTTTTCTCCGAAAAAGGACGCTCTTTTGCGGAGCAAAAGGCGACACACTGGGACGCTTCGATCCCGAGCACCTCCACCACCCCGGCCCCGCTCAATCGAATCACACTCCGCTCGGCTGGCCCTGCCGGGGTCGCGACGGCGGCGATCACATCATCCAGGTCGAGGGTCATGGATCAACCGCCCGTACGGGCTGAGGCCGCCTGTTCGCGTCGTTCGGCTGCCGCCATGCCCACGATCGGCAGATCGCCGAGCGGGGTCTGCCGGTCCTCGGTCAGAGAATCGAGCGGCGTCGAGTCGACGCTCTTCCGCAGCAGCAGGAACATCACCGTAATCGCCACCCAGAAGAAGCTGTGCGCGAAAGCGTTGATGCCGAGCGTGATGATCCCTCGGGAAAAGTGGAGCAGACTCACGGTCGTCTCCGTCAGAACTGGTTCGCCCACCGGCCGAGGCTGGAATTGTTGCCATGTGGCATCGGGGCTGCCGGAGGCCAGCGACATCACCGCCAGATAGTCGGCCTGCATCGCCAGCCAGCGCACGCCGAAGAGCGTGCAACCTCCCATCACCAGAACCAGACAGGTCATCCCGATGACGTACCACGGTCGGCTGAACAGATAGTTATACGAGCGGCTCAACCCGTCGAAGGCATCGGTCCCCTCGACTCCAATCGTGGCCACCATCAACGGCCAGCACAGCGTCAGCCCTAACAGGAGCAGAGCCAGTATCACTCCGCACAGCCACAAGAAGAACCACGCGCAGGCCACAATCGGCTGCCCCACCATCGGGATGCGAGTCACCCACCCGGCGACGACGCAGGGGAACCAGAACGCCGCGACACCGATCATCGGGAGTAACGGAGAGGCGAACGCCGACAGGGCTCGACTGCGGCAGTACCTCGCGGCCTCGCCCCAGCCGACATCACGGCCCATGAAATCGAGTGCGGTCAACCGGCACAGCAGCGTTCCGAAGAACGCCCACACGGCCCAGATCCAGAGCAGCTCGGCGACCTGGAAGGCGGTCTCGCCCCAGCGAAACTTGGACTCGATGAGCGACTGGCCCTTGCCCAGAACATCCGTCACCGGAGTGAGCGTCTGCGGCCCCAGACCGATCGCGTATCGGATTGTTGACCAAGGGTCGGCCAGGATCGCTCGGGCTGTGGGAATCTCGGGAGTCTCCGAGCTAAAGGAGTCCACGATTCGGCTTGCGTCTTCGTAGCCTGGACCCCTAGGTCCGGGCGGGACGGACATGGGAGCGGGAGCTAGCAGGCAACCGTGGACTGCATTATCCTGAAACAGATACCCGTTCTTCCACGGCAACCGGTATGCCGCACCGGGTTCCCGTTCGCCAAAAGCGGTCCAGCGCCGCCCCAGAGTCGGCAGCGACAACAGCAACAGCGCCGCCATCGCCAACACCAACTTGCGCGGATCAAACGCCATCCGCAGCACCGCCCCCAAATGCAACCACGGCAACCACCTCCGCAGCCGCGCCGCATCGGTCAGGAAGAATTCTTCCTGCAACGGTTCCGGCGGAATGGAGGTCAGGGGGTCACTCATACTGTCTCAGTTTATACCAACTGAGGCCCTGAACAACATTGTGGCACGCCGCTTCGCATCATGAATTCACGACGCCCAGCGTGATCCCCCAATAAAAAAACCTCTGACGAATCGTCAGAGGTTTCAGAAGGCGAGGCGGACGGGACTCGAACCCGCAACCTCCGGATCGACAGTCCGGCGGTTCAGGGTTTGAAGTGGGAACCCGTCAGGAGTTACGGCGACGGCGAAATCCTGTTGCACCAGCGGTTGCACCAGCGAAACCCAAAACCGACGAAAACGAGCCGGTCGAGACGGACTTCGCGGCTGCTCTGCGGATGCTGGCCGGGTTGCCTCTGTCGGATGAGGATCGGGCCGAAGCGGTCCGGCGGCTGTTGCAGGGAACCCAGGAATCGAAAGGGACTCGATGAACGAAACGTCACCGAACGGAACGACAGCAAACGGGCTTCACACTTCGAACGGCAAGTTCGCCACGGGCAATCCGGGCGGGCCGGGGAATCCGCATGGGGGGCAGGTGGCTCGGCTGCGGGCGGCGATGCTGGAAGCTGTGAGTGAGGACGACATGCGGGCGGTTGTTCTCAAGCTGGTCGAGATGGCCAAGGGGGGCGACTTGAAGGCCATCGACCTGTTGCTGAACCGAACGCTCGGGAAGGCCGACAGCGGGCCGCTGGTGGCCGTCCAGATGAATCAACAGTCGAACGGGCCGGGAGAGTCACCGAGGCGGGCGGCGGCGATCGTGGCTCGCATCCGGGCGGAAAGGCTGGCACGGGGGGAAGCTCCCGTCGAACCACTCTCCCCCGATTTGGAAGAACTCCGGGCCGGAATCCTGAAACGCATTGAGGCGATGCGATCCAGAAGCTGCCCATCTGGCGAAATCGCGAAGGTACTTCCCGGACCTCATTTCCCCTGAAACCACACACACAGCCCGCTTCGACACAGTGAGTTTTGTTTGCCCGACGCCAGCGAGATTCGGAGCGGCACGGTGAGGAGAACGCCCAAATGACCGTCGATGAAGCCTGGAACTCGATCACGTCCGACCCGATGCCCCAGCGATGGCGGATGTGGGGGACGATCATCGCTGTTTGCCTGGAAGGCCGGGGCCAGTATGACGCGGCGGAGTGGGCTTTACTCGCTGCTGGAGACAACCCCGGCCTGAAGGACATGCCGCGTATCTGGGGCCGGGCCGTGGCCGTCCTGCGATTACCGGAAGATGTTCGTCGGGCGGCGGAGTGGAACTGAGGCTCGGGGGCAGGACGCTCCCCCCCCCCATCGAAGGTACTTCCGACGCCCCCCCGACCCCGAACGGTGCCTCGCATCGCGGATTTTCTGTCGACAAGGAACGAAAACACATGGACAACAACTACAACACCGCCACGACTCTGCGCGACGTGGCAGAGTTTTTCGGCGTTCAGGAGCAGACGGTCCGTCAGTGGCGAATGCGGTCTGATCCAATGCCGGGAAAACCCGGCGAATGGGACTTGGCCGAGATCACACGCTGGCGAATCGCTTCGGAGAGGAGCAAGCATCGCCCCCGCAACGAAGCCTCTGACCCGTCCGGAAGGTGGACGACTGATTGAACCTCGCACGGCAATATCCGATACTCGTCCTGGGTGCCATCCGGTGTTGCAACGCCGGATCGCTGAAACCGACCGGCGGGCTGCGCGGAGCTACTCCCCGCGCCGCCCGCTGGTCGACCCGACTGGGAGTAGGCACGGATGGTTGACTCATGTCTCGACACTGAGGGGTTGTTTCTGGATTCGGTACTTGATGAAGCGGCACTGGTTGTCATTCGTTTGCGAAGTGTATTGGCCGATGGCGAAGATACCGCACGGGCGTATCTGACCACCCTCCCCCCTCTTGAAGCGGACTCGCTGGGGAGGTGTCTGAAGCGGCTCGGCTGGTGGCTGCCGGACGACAAAGGGTCAGTTCAGGACTTGCTTGTTTGGTGGCTGTTCCTGGACGACGTGACACGCATGGAGGTGATTGACGGGCAGGAATGCCATCGACGTGCGACGCCCCAAGACAGAATTCGCCAAGCGGTCGATGGGATCATTGGGATGGCGAGTGCTGCCACGATTCCGGCGGAGAGTTGCCTGGCTGTCGCTCGATTTGTGCGTACCACGTTGGAGTGGATGAATCAAGGCGGCATGCAACTTCCGCTGGAGCGGGGAGTCCGTCAATGTGGTACACCAGCCCATATTCGATACGCTTCTGAAGGCCGCATCGGCGATGGGTGCATCATTTTTGACGGTCCACTCGCCACTACCCAAGCTATTTCTGACATCCGCTTCGACGGTGAGTGCCTCAACAATGCGTTGAACGCTGCTGCGTCACAACTCGGCTTGCCGCCCAAAGGATTGGAGTGGCGCACCTCTAAAGAATACACCGCCGTGGTCCGAGCATATAAAGACGTGGAGTCGCTTCTGACTCATTGGGGGATGGTGTTGGATGAACAGATTCAAACGCGAAAGGAGTTGCCACCCGGTTGGGAGTTCATACCGGGTAGCACGGCATGGCCCCAGAGGGCATGGCCCATGAGTCCGATTCAGAACGTCGAGCAACTGCGGGGCTGGCTATCCGGCTGGCTGGGGACCATCCATAAGGTCCGAGCGTCATCCAG
Source organism: Planctomycetota bacterium (assembly GCA_043778825.1). Taxonomy (GTDB): domain Bacteria; phylum Planctomycetota; class Planctomycetia; order Planctomycetales; family Planctomycetaceae; genus TH-plancto1. Next base: position 14,495 of record JAYWFM010000011.1, read on the forward strand.
TGGATTTGTAGCGAGTCCCGACAATTACCTGGACTACATCCGCCGTGAGCTGCGGAACTCTCTCCGGGCGATGGAGGATTGGGGCCTCCCCCTTCCGGCGGAGTTCGATGAAGACCCCGCAGACATCCACAAAGCGGAGCGGCAACTGAAACTGCTGATCGACGGACCTCTGAAGCCCGTTGATGAGGTGAAACCCGAAGCGACCAGCGAACCGCCGAAGCCGGGCAAGACGCCTACTGTTATTAAACATCCGCAAGCGAAGAAGACTCAACGTAAACAGGCAAGAACCGCCACTCTTGTTGAAGCCGCCGTTCGAAGCCACCACAAGTTTGAAGGCGGCATCGTGGACAATAGCATCCCTGCAATCACGGGCCGGGTTTTGGCGGACCAGTACGGCGGCGACGGCAAATTCTCGGCTTCGGCTGCCGACAGATGGTTCCGTGATCGCTTCGGATCGAAAGAGGCATACGAATTGTGCTGCGAAAATGGAGAATTGGGAATGAAGCTGGCGGTCAAAGGGGATGACGTGAAAGCATTCGGTACGTTCAGTGATATGCAGAACTTAGGTGCGGTCGATAACGACCAAGAGAGCAATTCGATGGATGGTGACGAATTCCCCAAGAATCGCCCTCAAAGCGGACCAAGTGTCAAACGCAAGTTTTGAGTCAATCTCTGACGTTGCGTCAGAATGGATGCTGCGTCATTTGACGCAAGAGTTTTGACGCAGGGAGAATTATTTATGACCGCCGAAGACAGCATACGACAGCGTAAGTTACGGCGAGTCACGCCCCGGTGACGCAGAGAATCATGACTCAACCAGACTCATGGTACATGGCAAGCAACGGGCTTGCCGTTCGATACCTCAAGTGAGTCCGAACCATGAATGACACTGCTGCGGTTGTCGAGACACTCTCGACGAACTCTCGTCCCGCGCCGCAAGGGAAACGGTTGATCGACAAACATGCTGTTGCCGCGAAGTACGACGCCGATCCACGGTCTATCGTCCGCTGGGCGGATGGGGGAATTATCCCATATGGGATCAAGCTGTCGGCGCTTCGGAAATGGGACGCCGACGAAATCGACGCTCACATCGCCGCTGGCTGCCCACGGGTTCGACCTCTCAAGTCGAAAGGCGGTGGGCGATGATCGCCACCGAAGGCCGCGAACGCGGCGAGAAGCGAGCGGAGCGGGGCGTTCGACGGGCTGCCTACTTGCATGAGCCGCAAATCCGGCGGGACACGTTGCGATTC
>JAYWFM010000012.1:0-6561 GCA_043778825.1 Planctomycetota bacterium
ACAGGACAAATGACACATCGATCGTGGGGGAGAGGGGGCCGGAAACGTGTTGGCCACCTTGCGAACGTGATCCCTGCGAAATCCTTCACGGCGTTGCCCGGAGGGGTCTCAGCCCATCACTTCTTCCGCAGCGGCGTCGTGCGCGATTCGGACGCCACTCCACAGCCGCCTGCCACAGCCGATATAAACTGTCACGCCACGCGGGCGTGACCCGCTGCTCGACGGCCTGCGGCGAGACGCGCCCCCCACTCCCTCGCCAAACCCGCCAGCGGCTCCCACTTCGGACTGGCCCATTGCAAACACCCCCACACAAACGTCGAGAGCCACGAGGCCGCCGTGAACTCCCGCTGCCGCTGGATCAATCGACACGCCCGCCCAATCTCCTCCGCTGTGCCCTTCCACAAGCCTTGCAAAACCCCCGCCATCCGTGCCATTCGGTCCATGGGAAGTTTCTTCTTCCTGTCCGGTGAGTTGCGTCACAACCCCGGCAGGAGCAGGAACATCCTGCTTTGACGCCAGTGCAATATCCTTCACTTGATGTGTATGGGTCGAGCGCAGCGACACCACCGGCGATGGGCTGTGACCCCTCTGGGGTCAAAAGGCCGCCTCGGCGAGCAAATGGCTCTGCTCACTGACTGCTGTCCGCTGTTGCTCCCACAGGTCACACTGGAATCGCACTGGCAAGACGGTTACTTCTTCACGATCCAGATATTCCGATAGCGCACCGGATCGCCGTGGTTCTGCAGATGCAGCGGCCCTGGCACAGCCGATTCGCTGTTGAGCGTCCCGCCGGGGGTCATCTTGGCCAGTTCGCGGTCGTGGATCACCACGCCGTTGTGCTTGAACAGCATCTTGGCGTTGGCGGTCTTCTTGTCACCTTCGAACTTGGCGGCAGTGAAGTCCACATCATAGGTCTGCCACGCCAGCGGGGGCAGGCACATGTTCACGTCGGGACGCACGACGGTGTAGACCCCGCCGCACTCGTTATCCAGGCCGTCCAGCCCGAACGAATCGAGGATCTGGCACTCGTAGCGACCTTGCAGGTAGAACCCGCTGTTGGCCCGCCCCTGCCCGCGCGAGTTCGGCATAAACGGCAGACAGAACTCGAAGTGAATCGTGAAGTCTTGCATCTCGTCCGTCGTCGTGCAGCCTTCCATCAGCAGCCCCGCGTCGTTCTTCTTCGCACCCGGCTTCCAGTGAGCCTTGAGGCTCTCTTCGGTCCCGTCGAACAGGACGATCGCCCCCTCGGGTGGCTTGGCTCCCAGGGTCGGGCTCTTGCGTTCAGTCTTCTTGAGGGACTTCGTGATCTCGGCGATCTTCGCAGCATCCCCTTCCTCAGCGGACTTCGTCTTCAGATCCCAGCCTGCTCCCGGCAGGCCGCCAGTGTACTTGACCGCGCGGAATTTCCCTTCGCCCAGAGCGATCACCTGCACACCGGTTCCTTCGGCAGCGTACTCGCCCTGGACCAGGAAGTCCGGGTCTTTCGCAGCGGCTTCCACAGTATCGTAAGCCACGCGGTCGGCGGCATAACCGAAGGTCGACAGGCAGACGCAGGCTGCCAGACAAGTCCAGACACGAATCATGGGGGGATCCTCAATCAGAAGCGAGATGTCCACAGAGCCGATTCTCACAGGGAGGCCGGCCCGGACGTATACAGAGAGCTTCATACGACACGGGCATTGAACTCGCAAGGGTCGAGAGGCCGATTGCTGTCGATTGATGCCGTGGCTGAGTTCGCCAGAACGCGGGGAGCCGCGACCTGTGTGGTAGCTGCACTCGCCAGAGTGCGGGCAGCCCGCGTTCTGGCGAACGCAGCTACTTTGTACCGGCGACTTTGCCGCCGCCTTGCTGGACGGGACAGTCGTCCCTAAAATCCCCAGCTTCGATGACTTCCGGCACTGGCAGGCTTCTTCAGAGGCGGACCCGGTGCGGGGGCGTTGACACGTCATACCTCGGAAAAGGTGTCGTTTGATGGGCAATTGGTTCTCGACTGCCTTGCTGGCCGTGGAAGAAATTCCGAACACGGCTCCCGCGGGGGAAGCTGCGGACAAGGGCGCTGCGCCGGGTCTGGGCGGAATGCTCATCTGGCTGCTGCCCGCTGTCATATTCATGTTTGCGATGCAGTTTTTCGGGAACAACCCCCGGAAGCAGGCCCAGCAACAGATTGACAAGCTCAAGGCTCTGAAGAAGAACGATCCCGTGGTGACGATTGGCGGGATTCGAGGGACGTTCGTGTCGTTGTCCGAGGACGGCACGGAAGTCACACTGCAACTCAATGACAACATGCGAGTGCGGTTTGAAGCGAGTGCGATCCGTTCGGTGCCGCCGCCAGCGGCTCCGCCGAAGAGTTAGTCGAGCGGAATGTCGTCTTTCGCTCCGCGAAAGACCGCCCTTTCGCGGAGCGAAAGGCGACAATCCTTCGAATGTGTCCTGAACGAGTCAACGACCACACCCGGTGACGCCCTTCGGCGTGCCGATCCCTCCCACACGGAGGCGGAGCAGAGTGTCCATGAATCACTGGTTTTCGAATCTGAACCTGTCCGGTCTGATCCTGGCTGCCGAAGAGGGCGCAAAGACTGCGGCGGCCGCTGCGGCCGCTGCGACCTCGACCACAACCTCGACTGGCACGCCGCTGTGGATCGTGCTGCTGTCGCTGGTGGCGATGATCGTGCTGCCGTTCGTGATCGGCCAGTGGCTGGCGAACACGCTCAAGGTCAAGGACATGGGGAACCGGTTCGGGATCGTGCTGTTCGCGCTGGTGATCGGCATTGCCCCGTTTGCGGTCCACATGCTGACGGAAGACCCGAAGGAACCGGGCCAGCCCCGCAAATTGGTCCAGGTGTTCAACTATGGCATCGACCTCGCCGGGGGCACGAACCTCGTGTTCCAAGTGGACCGGGCAGCTGTCAAGGCCAGCGGGAAAGCGATCGATTCCATTACGATGCAGAAGATGGTGGCTGCGATCAACAAACGCATTAACCCGTCGGGCACCGAAGAAGTCACCGTGCGGCTGGTGGGGACGGACCGGATCGAAGTCATCGTCCCCGGTGCGAACGCCGAACGCACGCAACGGATCAAGAACCAGATCACGAACCTCGGCGATCTGGAGTTCTGCCTGTTGGCCAACTCGGAGGAACATCTCGACAAAATTGCCCAGGCTGAGCAAGTCGAGATCAACAAGGGCACCGGAGTTCGTGAAATCTACAACTCCCGGGGTGAGCTGATTCTCAAGTGGCGCGAACCGGGCAAGGTTCACGGAACGTCCGAATACAAGAAAGTCGGGGACGGCGGGGGCAAGGCCAAGTCCCGCACGTTCGAACGCAATGGCAAGCAGATCACCGAGTTTCTGGTGGTCTGTGCCGAACGGCAAGACCATCGCATCACGGGCGATGACCTCGTCAATACGCGGCAAGGGCAGGGAGAGGGTGGGACTCCCACCGTTGATTTTACATTCAACAGTCGTGGGGGAGCCCTGTTCGGTCAGTTGACCGGGGACCATCTGCCCAAAGCGGCGTCCGGCTTCAAGACCCAGTTGGCCATTCTGCTCAATGACGAAATTCACTCCGCCCCCACGATCAATGACCGGATCAGCGGAAATGGCCAGATTTCCGGACAGTTCTCGCAGGCGGAAATCGACGAACTCATCACCGTGCTGAATGCCGGGGCCTTGAAAGTGCCGCTGGTCAAGGAACCGGCCAACGAGTTCACGATCTCTCCCCTTCTGGGCGAGGACATCCGGTCGACCGGACTCCGGGCGACCTGGGTGTCGATGATCGCCGTGTTCTTGATCACTGCGTGTTACTACCTGAAGGCTGGTCTGATCGCCGACTTGTGCCTGTCGTTCAACCTGCTGCTGCTGCTGGCGTCGATGGCCTTGATTGACGCCACGCTGACGCTGCCCGGGATCGCGGGGGTCGTACTGTCGGTGTCGATGGCCGTCGACTCCAACGTGCTGATCTTCGAACGCATGCGTGAGGAACTGGCCAAGGGGTCGAGCATGCGGATGGCCATCAAAAACGGATTCGACAAGGCCCTCGGCACGATCATCGACTCCAACGCCACCACTCTGATTTCCGCGCTGGTGCTATATTATGTCGGCACCGATCAAGTGAAGGGCTTCGCCGTCACGCTGTTCATCGGCATCGTGATCAGCCTGTTCACCACGGTGTATGTGGCCCGCGTGATCTTCGAACTGCTGGAGCGGACCGGTCGGCTCAAGACCCTCAAGATGTTCAGCGTCGTGAAGCAGACCAACTTCGACTTCGTCGGCAAGACCAAGCAGTTCGTGATCGGGTCACAAATCGTGATCCTGCTGGGACTGGCGATCGTGGCGTTCCGGGGTCGGGACAGTCTCGACATTGACTTCCGCGGTGGAGCCATGATTACCTTCCGCGTCAGCGGGAGCCAGAACAGTGACATCGACGCGGTGCGGGCCCAGTTGACTAAGCAATTCGGCGAAGGCATCTCCCTCGAACGCCTGGAGGTCACCGATGAAAAGGGCCTGCCTGCCGAACTGTTCCGCATGCGAACGGTGATCGACGCGGAAGAGGCCGCCGCCAAGGCCGGGGGTCAGAAAGTCGAGGCCCAGCTGCGAGAGAAGATGAGTACAGCTTTCGAAGGCTCCACGTTCAATCTCGTGCAGCAGACGTTGAAGCTGAGTGTGGGCAGTGTGATTCCACCGACCACGGACAAGCTCGAAGACGCGGCACTGGCTCATGAGAACGAGTTTCAAGGTGGCCAGCAGTTCACCGCGACTGTGGGTCAGCCCCTGACCGCTTCGGCCTTTGCCGAATCCGTGCGTGAAGTCCTCCGCGACATCGGAGCGGCGGGCCAGAGGTATCAAGACGCCGACAAACTCGTCGAAGCCCGCAACGCCGAAGCCAATGCGGCTCCGGATAAGAAAACGACCTCCATCGCCGTGCGACTGTCGAATCTGGTCAGTGCGGAAGACGCAACCCAGGTACTTTCGGCCCTGAAGACCAAACTCGATCGCCAGCCTCAGTTCGAAGAGTTGACTACGTTCTCCTCCTCGGTGGCGGGCGATACCCAGATGCGGGCTGTGCTGGCGATTGCCATCTCTTTGCTGGCCATTACCGCTTACTTGTGGTTCCGGTTCCACGGCATGACGTTCGGACTCGCGGCCACGATTGCCGTGTTCCATGACGTGGCATTCACGCTCGGGGCCGTCACAGTGGGAGCCTACCTGAGCCACACCGCACTGGGGCGGGCCTTGTACCTGATCGACTTCAAGATCAACCTGACGATGATCGCGGCGTTCCTGACGATCATCGGGTACTCGATGAACGACACGATCGTCGTGTTCGACCGCATCCGCGAGGTGCGGGGCAAGAGCCCCAAGATCACGTGGGAGATGGTGAATACCAGCCTGAACCAGACGCTGTCGCGCACGTTGCTGACCTCGGTCACCACGATCATCACCGCGACGATCCTGTACTTCTTCGGAGGTGAGGGGCTGCGAGGCTTCGCGTTCAGCCTGACCATCGGCATCGTGGTCGGCACCTACAGCTCGATCTACATCGCCAGCCCGGCCCTGGTCTGGTTGATGAACCGCGAGCATCCCGAGACGAAGCCAGCCCCCAAGCAGTTGGCCACAGCGTCCCGGTAGACACTCGGTGTGTCATTCGCCCCCCTAGGATGGCGCACAGTCCACCTGCCCATGCCCCACTTCACCGAATCCGGTCTCACCCCCGACAAACCGCTCCAGATCGGGCGGCATACGCTCCGGTCGCGGCTCATCGTCGGGACGGGGAAGTACCGGTCGTTCGACGACATGCGGAACTGCCTGGAGGCCAGCGGGGCCGAGGTCATCACCGTGGCCGTGCGCCGCGAACGGCTGATCGATGCTCAGGGACGCAACATCCTGGACTTCATCGATCTGGCTCGGTACACGATCCTGCCCAACACTGCCGGATGCTTCACCGCCGATGAAGCCGTGCGCGTCGCTCGGCTGGGGCGGGAGATTCTCAGCGGGCTGGAAAACCCTGGAGCCGACTGGGTCAAGCTGGAAGTTCTCGGCGACAAGAAGACGCTGCTGCCCGACCCGATCGCCACCTTGCAGGCCACCGAAGCCCTGGTGAAAGACGGGTTCCAGGTGCTGGTCTACACCACCGATGACCCGATCACAGCGCGGCGTTTGAAAGAGGCGGGAGCGGCCTCGGTGATGCCCGCGGGCAGCCCGATCGGCAGCGGCCAGGGCGTCCTCAACCCCAACAACATCCGCATCTGCATCGAGTACCTCAAAGAGAACGACCCCGAGTATCCGGTGATCGTCGATGCCGGGGTCGGGTCCGCCAGCGATGTCTCCGAGGCGATGGAACTCGGCTGCGACGGGGTGCTGCTCAACACGGCGATCGCCTCCGCGGATGACGCCCTGCGGATGGCCTACGCGATGAAGTACGCCTGCTGGGCCGGTCGGCATTCATACCTGGCCGGGCGGATTCCGAAGAAGCTGTACGCCACCGCCTCGAGCCCGGATACCGGCGTCGTCATGCCGCGCGGGAATTAGGGTTGGAGTTCAGGCTTTTGCCTGCTCCGGTGCAG
>JAYWFM010000013.1:0-37069 GCA_043778825.1 Planctomycetota bacterium
TCCTCTGGAAAACCGGGCCTGGGCAGCCCTGCCCCGGCGAGGTGGAAGAGCTGCTCGAAGCCGAGGGGTTTCTGCGTACAATCGCGACTACACTCCTTCCGAAGACTTCGGAAGTCTTGACTGGAGTTGGCCCCGGTCAACCCGCTCGTCATACTCGATTCCGGCTGCGACCTGCGTCGATTCGGCCTGCACCGCCTGATGAGTTCCTCCGAATGTTTCCGCACACCCGTCTGCGTCGTCTCCGCTCGCACCCGCGTCTTCGCGATCTGGTGCGCGAGACGGAACTGGCCCCCAACGATTTCATCCTGCCGCTGTTTGTGCGGCATGGAAAGCAGACCCGCATCCCGATCCACTCGATGCCGGGTCATGCTCAACTGACGGTCGATCTGCTGGCTGCGGAGGCCCGCGAGATCGCCAGCCTCGGCATCCCGGCGGTGATCCTGTTCGGCATCCCCGAGACCAAGGACGCCATCGGCAGCTCGTCGTGGGACGATTCCGGTGTCGTGCAGCAGGCGATCCGCTGCCTCAAGGACGCCGCTCCGGAGCTGCTGGTCATCACCGACCTGTGCTTCTGTGAGTTCACCGATCACGGGCACTGCGGAGTGCTGCATGAGCGATGCGGGCAGACCGATGTCGATAACGACGCCACGCTGGCGAACCTCGTGAAGCAAGCCGTCAGCCACGCGCATGCCGGGGCCGACATGATCGCCCCCAGCGGGATGATGGACGGGATGATTCAGGCCCTGCGCAGCGGTCTCGATGCCGCCGAGTCCTCGCACATCCCGATCATGAGCTATGCCGCCAAGTACGCCAGCGGGTTCTACGGCCCCTTCCGCGAGGCTGCCGAAAGCACGCCGAAATTCGGCGACCGCCGCACCTACCAGATGGACCCCGCCAATGGAGCCGAGGCCCTCCGCGAGGTCGCCCTCGACCTCGCCGAGGGAGCCGACCTGCTGATGGTCAAACCGGCCCTCAGCTACCTCGACATCATCCGCCGCGTCAAAGACGCCCACCCCGAAGTCCCCCTCGCCGCCTACAACGTCAGCGGCGAGTACGCGATGGTCAAGGCCGCAGCTGCCAATGGGTGGATCGATGAGCAGCGGGTGGCGCTGGAGATCCTGACCAGCATCCGCCGGGCCGGGGCGGATATGATTCTGACGTACTTCGCGAAGGATGCGTGTCGGTGGCTGGGTGAGCGTTGAGCGTTGAGCGTTGAGCGTTGAGCGTTGAGCGTTGAGCGTTGAGCGTTGAACGAATTCTTCCTCCCTCTCCCCCACAGGCGACTCGACCTTCGGAATCGACTCCACTGTGGGGGAGAGGGCCGGGGTGAGGGGGCCACCATCCAGGGGAAGACTTCCAGGCAGAGACGTACCCCAGCCGGAGCTGGGGTACGATGGACCAACTTCATGTTCGGGGAATTGAGACATGCCGTATTACGTTGTCGAGGGTTTCCAACATGGTCGGCCCTCTGATCCGCTCGACATCCATGCCGACTCAGAAGAGTCCGCCAAGGAGAAAGCTCGCGAGTTGGGAATGGTTGTCACCGGCGTTCGAAGGTCTAAGGAGCTGGTTCACGAGTCTGGCGCTCGAGGGTCTACCATTAGTCTACAGGTCTACCTCTTCTGTGTTGTCTCCCTTCCCATTTTCTTTTTGTTAATCGTCGTGTTCGGGATTGGAGCACAGGATCCTGGAACGATGGCGGTGATGGTTCCGCTCATGATCGTCAGTTCAAACTTTGCGATCGCGTTCAGATTGATACACACAATGATCCGACAGCAAAGCAAGACGATCGAGATGCTAGCCACCGAGGTCAAAGACCTGCGTTGCATTGTCGATCAGCAGAAATCGGTCCCGCCAGCCCAGCCCTAACGGTAGACTTCCGAAGTCTCGCGGGCTGCCTGGCACGCGGCGAAGCGGAGCTTCGAGGATATGTGGTCCCAAGCGGAGCTTGGGACCAAGAGCCGCTGTGGTCACTCCCTACTCCCTACTCCCTACTCCCTACTCCCCATGCTCGCCGCACTCGACCGCAAGGCTGTTCGCAATCTGCTCCACATGAAGGGGCAGTTCACAGCCATTGCGCTGGTGATTGCCTGCGGGGTGGCGGCGTTTGTGATGTCGCTGAGTACGCTGTCGACGCTGAAGCGGAACCAGGCGGAGTATTACGCGCGGTATCGGTTCTCGGATGTCTTCGTGCGGGTCACACGGGCTCCGCTGTCAGTGGTCGAGCGGATCACGGAGATTCCGGGCGTGTCACAGGTCGCGCCGCGGATCATGTCGGATGTGACACTCGATCTGGAAGACCTGCCCGAGCCCGCCATCGGTCGGCTGATCTCGATCCCGGAGCATGAGCCGCCGGGGCTGAACGGGCTGCATCTGCGGAGTGGGCGGTACATTGAGCCGAACCAGTCGGGCGAGGTGATCGTCGGTGAGGCGTTCGCGGAGGTCCACGCGCTGAGGCCTGGTGACTCGCTTCGGGCGATCATCAACGGCCGTGAGCGGACGCTGAACATCGTCGGGATCGCGATCTCGCCGGAGTTCATCTTTCAGATTCGCGAGGGGGATGTCCTGCCCGATGACCGCCGGTTTGGCGTCTTGTGGATGGGGCAGACCGACCTGGCTGCGGCGTTTGACATGCAGGGGGCGTTTAACAACCTGTGCGTGTCGGTCTCGGCAGATGCCAGCATTCCCGAGGTCATCCGCCAGATCGATCTGCTGCTCGAACCGTATGGGTGTCTGGGAGCGTACGACCGCGACGACCAGATGTCCCACAAATACATTCGCGACGAGATGGAGAATCTCCGAGGCATGGCCCGCGTCGGTCCGACGATCTTTCTGGCGGTGGCGGCGTTCCTGCTGAATGTCGTTTTGTCGCGGATGATCCAGTCGCAACGTGAGGAGATCGCCGCCCTCAAGGCGTTCGGCTACTACGGCTGGTCGATCGGGCTGCACTACATGAAGATCACAGCCGTCGTGGTCTTCATCGGCGGCATCGTGGGCACAGCTCTGGGCACCTTCATGGGGATGAAGCTCTCGGAGCTGTACACGACGCTGTACCGGTTCCCGCACCTCGACTTTCAGTTCGATACGCGGGTGGCGTTGTCGGCGTTCGGAGTCAGCCTGGCGGCCGGAGTGCTGGGGACGATCGGCTCGGTGTGGCAGGCCGTCCGGCTCCCGCCCGCTGAGGCCATGCGTCCGGCACCGCCCGGTGACTTCCGCGCGACGATCCTCGAACGCGTGGGCTTTCAGCGTTTCCTGCCTCAGACCGTGAGGATGATCCTGCGGAGCCTCGAACGGCACCCGATCAAGTCGGCTCTGTCGTGCCTGGGGATCTCGACAGCTGTGGCGGTGATTATCCTGGGGAGTTATGCCAAGGACGCGGTGGACTACGTGATGGAGTCGCAGTTCCGGCATGCCCAGCGGTACGACTTGCTGGTGACGTTTATCCGCCCGACCAAGGCGGACGCCCTGCACGACATCGAGAATCTGCCGGGGGTGCACGCGGTTGTCCCCATGCGGTCAGTGGCAGCCCGCGTGCGGTCGGGGCACCACTCGCGGCGAGTGGCGATTCAGGGGCTGCCGCCGGGGAATGAGCTGTTTAAGGCCGTCGATGTGTTGCGGCAGGAGAAGCCGATTCCCGAGGACGGCGTGCTGATGACGACCAAGCTGGCCGAGGTGCTGGAACTCCAGATCGGCGATTATGTGACCGCCGAGATCCTCGAAGGAGACCGGCCGCACCGCGAGCTGAAGCTGATGGGGGTCGTCGACGACTTCTCGGGCCTGTCATGCTTCGTCTCGCTGGAGACCGCTCACCGGCTGCTGCGCGAGGGGGACTCGCTCTCGGCAGCGTGTGTCACCGTCGACAGTCAGCGGGTCAATCAGATGTATACCCAGTTGAAGAACCTGCCGCAGGTCGCGGGAGTGTCGATCAAGGTGGCCATGATCCAGAGCTTCCGCGAAACGGTGGCCGAAAACCTGCTGCGGATTCGGATGTTCAACGTGGCGTTCGCGACGATCATCGCCTTCGGAGTGGTCTACAACGCCGCCCGTATCTCCCTGGCCGAGCGCAGCCGTGAGCTGGCGACGTTGCGGGTGATCGGGTTCTCGCGGGCCGAGATCTCCGGCATCCTGCTGGGGGAACTGGCGGTCCTGACGGTGGCCGCTCTGATCCCCGGCATGGGGCTGGGGTACTTGTTCTGCATCGTGTCGACTTTGACGCTCAATACAGAGATGTACCGCATCCCGCTGGTCATCAACCCTTCGACGCACGGGTTCGCCTGTGCCGTCATCGTGGTGGCGGCGATCCTGTCAGGGCTGGTGGTGCGAAGACGGTTGGACAAGTTGGATTTGATTGCGGTACTGAAGACGCGGGAGTAGGGGCCGGATAACTGTCGCAGCCTCGGCAGACAGCCACATCACAGGCGGTCGAGGATTCATCATGAAGGGATGCCTGAAACGTTGAGAACAGACGCCGTTGTCAAATGACCGTCAAATAAGACTCCTTGGCCTTGGAATCGACGCAAGCCACTGCCTAGTATTGAGTTACTGAATCTCCCGTACCGTAAGTCCTGTTGTTGTCTGCTGTTGCCCCTGGTTTCGTCTGGTTTCGTCTGGTTTCGTCTGGATTCGTCTGGATTCGTCTGGATTCGTCATTTGTCTTGGACATCAAATGACCGTCAAATAAGTCGATCGACCGCTCAGGCCCAAAAGGGCAGGTAGCTGGCGTACTTCTTCCCTTGATTCGGGTCAAAGGGTTTGATTTGACCTGCTGCCAATGCATCGGCGATGATGCGCGAAGCTTTGGCGGCATTCTGTTCCTCAATCCCAAAGCGAATCCGCATTGAGGTGTTCGTCATGCGTTTGCCAGAGACGAAACACAAGCATGCGTGTTGGTAACAGGCACGGATTCTTTCGTGTGAATCCATCGCGTTTAACGTGCGGGGAGCGAAGAGGGTCGCCTTCGTGAATCCCGGCTGCGTGGTGGTGATCGCCACGAAATCGGGAGCGGGAAGCTGGAACTGTTCCACGGCGACAATCACTTTGTCGATACCGCTGCCAGCCTCTTCGCAGATTTTCATGCGGCGCATCAATGCAGCCACAATTTCATTGCGAGACTTGGGAGGGGTGTCGATGAAACGCAATGTGTCCATCAGCGGTTCGCCGGGGTTGGTGATTTCCATTCGACTGGAGAATATCTCCACGATCGGCCCCGCCCCCGTCACGGAGAAATCCTGATGGATGAGGGCGTTGGCCACCAACTCACGAATGGCAAGCTCGGGGTACACCCGCACTTGCGAGCGGAATGCTTGTCCAATGGGTTCATTCTGCGGAAGCTGCGAATTGATAAAGGCCACAGCTGCTTCGAAGGCGATGGCGTATCCCGTCAGTGCGGGAGCGTCTCGCCATTCCCGTTCGGACTCCGTGCGTCCATCACTTCCGTATTTAATGATCCTCAGTGCCTTTCGTCCCAGCCGTTCGAACTGGGGGAGATTGTTGGCAAAGAGGATTGCTCCCAGATTCGTGATGTCGAAGCGACCACCCGGCTTCGAGACGATCAGGGACTCCTCCGCTAACTTCTTGAGAATCCCATTCTGGTTGGTCGGCAATGCAATCGAGAGCAACTTAAAACAGCGGTCGAAGTCCAGCAACGACAAGACGACATCACCCGCGAGATCACTCTTGGCAATTCCTGTTTCAAAGGGTTTTGTGGAAAAAGATGCCCAGAGTTGAGCTTCCTGGGCAGGATACTCTTTGAGCTTTTTTGTCAGACTGCCAATTCGAATGGACTCCTCGCTCCCGAACCGGACAGGAGCATGCGTGGCCCTGGGAACCTCAATCAGAACCATAGGTGAACTGTGGTGCGACCACTCGTGGATGTTGAGTCGGACGGGAGGATGCAACGAGTGTGTCAACCAGTTTTCAAGTGCCTCATTGCCTTTCTTGGCCAGTCGCGGCTGGAAAGTGGTGCCCACGACACGGTGCGTGCCATCTTCGACACCCCACAGCATGTAGCCCGTTTCCTTTCCGTGGAGTGCTGCCGAATTGGCCAAGGCCGAAAGCCGCTCAGCAATCATTTCAGGGTGAGAGTTGTTGTGCTTCCACTCGACCCATTCTGTTTCAGAAGGCAGCGTAAGAAGTTCGACGAGCAAGGCCGAGAGCTGGACGGAAGTCATGCGACGGTGTCTCGGGTAAATACTTTCAGCGTGTGTGAGAATCGGCGCTGTCGAGTCCATCCGTGGAAGTCGTCTGAGCCGGAGTCTTCGCTCCCGCCTTTTGCCACGCCTCTTCCATCGTGCTGAGCAGTCCAGACTGCGTAAAGATCCCGTCGAAGGGGATGCCCTTGGCGTTCTCGCCGGGCGGGAAGATCACCACGAGTGGGACACCGGCAGCCCCGAAGCGTTTGAGCCAGGCGGTGATCTCGGGACTTTCATCGGTGTAGTCGGCCTTCAGGCAGGCCACTTGGTGAGATTTCACAAACTCCGCTGTCTTGGCGGTGTTCAGGGCCAGGCGTTCGTTGGTCTTGCAGACCGCACACCAATCGGCAGTAAAGTCGATCAGAATCGGCTGGCCGGTGCGGCGTAACTCGACGAGCCGGGACTCCGAGAACGGTTCCCAGGGCAGGCTTTCCACGCCGAAATTCTGGAGTGCCCCGAACCCTATCAGCGGCAGCGAGATCACCAGGGCCACCACGCGCACCGTCCACTTCTGCGCGGGGGGGGTCGAGTGGTCGTACAGGTTGCCAATCATCCACAGCCCCAAGGCAATCCCCAGCAAAATCACCAGCGTGGGAATCAGTTGATCCGGCGACGTGTTGTTAATCAGGAAGATCACGGTCGCCATCAGCACGAACCCCGAGAACTCCTTGAACCGCACCATCCACATTCCGGGACGCGGCATCCGGTTGATGAGACTCGGGAACAGACCAATCAGCAGGTATGGCGAGGCCATCCCCAGCCCGAGCGTGCCCCAGATCAGATAGATCACCACGGTGGGTTGTGTCACGCTCCAAAACACCACGCTACCCACGAACGGACCGATGCACGGAGTCGCCAGCAGCGTGGCCAGAATCCCCGTGAAGAACGCTCCGGTGAGTCCCTCGTGATGCGCCGCTCCGCCGACCGAACCCGGAAGCGAGAACTCAAACACTCCCAGCAGGCTCAGCCCCATCGCGAACACGACACAGGCCATGACGACGTTGAAGGCGTCGTACTGGAACAACTGGCCCAGCCCGATGCGGGCAAAGGTCGCCAGGGTGCCCAACGCGAGGAATACCGCAATCACGCCGACCGAGTAGGCCAGGTTCAAAGCCAGGATGCGGGAGCGGCTCTCGCCCGCCTGCTGCACGAATGACAGCACCTTGATCGCGATGACCGGCAGAACGCAGGGCATGACGTTCATAATCATGCCGCCGAGAAAGGCCAGCAGCAGAGCGTATCCCAAGGACAACGGAGCCGACTTCACGACCTCAATGCCCAGGGAGTTTTCCGAACCTTTGCCGGTAACTCCGGTAGAGGCGGGTGGATTTGGCGATTCCCCAGAAGTCGTAGCGGTCGTCTTCCAAGCTGCGGGCATCGCCCCGGCGTACGGCTCGGGTGACCACTCCGCCCCCAGATCGGGTCTGTGGATCACGCACCCCAAGCGGCAGACTTGAATCTCCATCGTGCCGGTCACGAAGGGGGCTGGCTCTGCGTCGATGTGGTATCGCCGCAGGAACGTCACCTCGTGGAGGAACTCGTGAAGTTTCGGCTTATTCTCAGTCGGATTGTCGACCAACTCGGGGGCGCGGTCGGCCACGAAAGACGGATCAAGCGGTGACACTCCGGCAATGTCGTCGATGCTGATCTTGGTCGGCTTCGATCCGGAAACCGGCAGGAAGTCGTACGTGTTCGCCCCGTCCTGGAGCTGGACTCGAATCGCCACGACAGCCGTATCAGGGCTGCCAGCCAGCGGAGCCCAAGTCACCGAGATCTCGGGGGCTTTGTCTTTCCCTTTGAGTTTCCCCGGCTGATCGCTGGACGTGGGCAGATCCAGGATATCCAGACTGGAATCCAAAGGTGCCGCCGGGACTTCCTCGCCTGGCGGGGGCAGGGCCTCGACTTCTTGGGCCAGCAATACACCGGACAGCATGCTCAGCGAAAGCAGGAGCGCAGCCCAGAAACCGAATCTCGAAGAGGGTTGTGTCGACCTCATAAGGCATCCATCCACAGTCTGAAGCACGCCCGCACCTCCGTGCGAGGCGAGAGTCCCCGGCACCCGTACTGGAGATGCCAAGACACACCGTCCCGTTTCCTTAGAATCGGCTCTCTACAGGATAACCCCGAATTTCTTCCCCGGCGAGTCTGAAATGGTTTCGGAAGTTCCTGGCTCAGGCGGCATCTCTTCCCGACAGGGGCTTTTGGACTGGCAGAGATTGCCGGAAATGGCCGGGGAAAGCTGGGGAGCATCGTTGCAACCACAGTCCAGCCGGGAGCTTGAGCGACTACCACCGCCAGCTTTTCAGAGCTTGCAACCCGTGTTCGAGATCGAGTTCATGGGCATCGTCGGCGAGAGTCAGGAAGTCGAACACGTACGGGTCTTTGAGCAACTCCCGGGCGAGGTCCGATTTCTCGGGCGGCAGCGGGCGGGCGAAGTGGGTGATCGCCTGGCCGGACCGGGCGTGGGCCTGGGTCTCGATCTGCACCGACAGTACCGCGCGACTCCCGCCGTGTTCGACGATCTTGTGGGCGTACCACTCGCGGGCGGTGGGGTCTTTGACCCTTGCGAACAGGAGGACGTTTTGTCCCCACGGAATTCGTCCAACAAGTTGTTGGACAATTGATTCATCCGGCCAATGCCGGGGGTGAGGGCCGCAGACCCAGACACTCCCGCTCCCGGATCGACAGCGAGCGGGCGGACGTTAGTCCCCCGTGCCAGATCGATGTTCTCCCACCAAACCGGAGTTGGGGGAGCGGAACCGCATCGCCCAACACGTTGGACTCACGTCCAACGCTCGCTGTCGAACTGCCGGTCGCATCAGCCCCGGACTTCTTCGATCACCGCCCAAATCCGGGGGCTGACGCCGCCCGGCTCGCCTGATCGGCGAGCGTCACAGAGTTCCCTGCTGCCAGTCCTTCCATTCCCCTCAGATTCCGCCCGTTTCATCAGGCCAGCCTTGGGCCGAGCGAACGCGAGACTTCATGTCTGCCAGCAGTGGGGCATATCCCGTGGGCAGTCTCGTCGCCGTCTGGGGGTTTCCCTTCCGCGCCCGAACGAGTTTCGACTCCGTCGATTTCACCACGGTGGCGAGTCCAGGAGCCGGAACAGCGCGACTTGCCGACGTCTTCTTGGCCATCTGTCATTCCCCGTCAATCGATCACAGCCGTGTCCGTGAGGGCTCATCCTCTGTGTTCTATGCAGCCGCAATGGCTCGGCGGGGAGTGATTGGAACCTGCCCGATGATTCAGCGGGGATCAGGAGAGTGCCACTTCGAGGACGATGTTTGCCACAGCATGGGCTGCCTGGGGACGAGCGGTCGCTGAGATGGCATGACTCAGGCACTGTCGAGCGGAGAAATCTGTCAGCAGTGGGGTGACGGCTTCGGCGAGTTGGCGGGCTGTCTCTGGCGGAGTGGCGGCTTGAGTCGCGAGGCGGGCGGCCCCTTGGTCGGCGTACCAGCGGGCGTTGGCGGTCTGGTGGTCGCGGGCGGCAGAGGGGAGCGGGACGAGGACGGTGGGGGCTGCGAGGCAGGCCAGTTCGGCGAGGGTGGTGGCCCCTGCGCGGGCGATGACGAGGGTGGCGGTGCGGTAGTCGCTGGCGGGGTCGGTGATGAAAGCCACGGCTTCGGCTTGGAGGAATCCGGAGAGTGGAGAGTAGCGCTGGGCGATGGCGGGCTGATCGGCGGTGCCGGTTTGATGGATCAGGTGCCAGCCCTCCAGAGCATTCGGGCGAGTCGAGACCCACTCAGCGATGGCCTCATTGAGGTGCCTGGCCCCCTGGCTGCCGCCGAGGATCAGGAGTTGGTTCGGCAATCGTGGAGTCTCAGGCTCGACCGGGAGCATCGACTGCCGCACCGGGTTACCGGTCACGGTCACGACCTCAGCGGCCCGGCGCTGCACGGAGCCGGGGAGGTACGCCAGAGTCTCTTCGAAGCTGAGACAGAGGCGGGTGGCCCAGCGGCTGAGCCAGACGTTGGCTCGACCGGGGATCAGGTTTTGCTCCAGCAGGACCGCCGGGACGCCCGCGCGGATCGCGGCGAAGACCAGCGGGGCACTGGCGAAGCCTCCGCAGCCGATGACGACGGCGGGGGTTTGCTCGCGGATGAGTTGGCGGGCGGCCTGCCAGGCGTGCCAGTTCTCGGAGAGGACCGTCCACGGGTGTTGCCAGATGCGACCCGGGGAGATGGAGGCCAGATGATGCCGCTCGAAGGGATGGCGGGCCAGGATTGAGCGGTCGATCTCTTTGTCGGAGGCGACGATCTCGAGGCGGAGGTCGTTGGCCCGCCGTTGCAATTCTTCGGCGACAGCGATCGCCGGGAACAAGTGCCCCCCGGAGCCGCCCGCGGCGAAGAGGATCGGCCGGCGGGGCATATGTGTGCTTCCTAGGGTGGGGGATTGTGGCACGACGCTCCGCGTCGTGAGTGACGACGCGGAGCGTCGTACCACAATAATGCAAAGAACGCGACAGGGATCTGTCGCGTTCTCTGGTGAAGCGTGTGTCTGGACGGGGCCGTTACTCGGCTTTCGGCTCTTCCGGCTTCTTGTCATCTTCGGGCTTATCGTCATCCGGCTTGCCATCTTCTGGCTTGGGCGGGAGCATCTTCTTCAACTCTTCGATCTCTTTCTTCTGCTCTTCGTTCTTCTTCTTCTGAGCAGCGAGTTCTTCCTCGACCTGAGTCAGGGAGGCTTGAGCTGTCTTCAGGTCTTCAGCAGACTTGGCAGCCGCCTTGGTGGCTTCCTCAGCAGCGGCGACGGCCTTGGCCTTGTCGGTCTCGGCCACCTTCTTGGCATCTTCAGCCGTCTTCTTGGCATCTTCAGCCGTCTTCTTGGCGGTCTCGGCGGCGACCTTGGCCCCATCGGCAGCCTTCTTCTCCGCGTTCGCCTTGTCGGCAGCGGCCTTCGAATCCTTGGCGGCCTGGGCCTGCTTGGCGGCGCTCTCGTCGGCAACCTTCTTGGCGGCGACATTCTCGGCGGAGACCTTCATGGCGGCATCACGCTCGGCGACGGCCTTGTCTGTTCCGGCCTTCGCATCAGCCAGTTGCTTTTCCAGGTCGATCAGCCGAGCTTCAGCAGCAGTCAGCTTCTGAGTCGTCTCCGAGAGTGCCGCTTCGGCGATGTTGGCCTGCTCGGCCCGCTCCAGGGCTTGCGAGTAGGACAGCATGCGACCATAGCTGCTGCCGCACGGGTTGTAGGTCACGCAGGTGTTCGGCGCACAGGGAATACACGGAGCGCAGCTGGCCCGGCGTCCTCCGGCGAGCAGGTCACCGGTCCAGAGTGAGGCAGCTGCCGAGGCAGTCCACAGAATTTTGTTCCAGTGCATGGTGGTCATTCTCTCCGCGATCATCCGGTGTGATGGGCCGACTTTCGTCGGGATGGGGGCGCACCACGAGGCGATTGTAGTGCGATGGGGGTTCAGCCTATTGATTCTGACCCCGACATACCGCCGATTCAATCCAGATTCACTGATCCGCAAAGTCTCTCAAAATCGGCACCAGCGAGGCACGCACGATGCGAACAGTCACCTCGACCGGCAGATTCCGCATCCGCAGACTCATCCGTTTGACGGGAACAGGGCGGATGTGAGAATCGCCACCATCGTCAGGCCCGCAATCAATTTGCCGACTGTACCCAATAGCCGGGTGACAAGGGAGGTATGTATGCTGAGACGGCTCCAGCCCTTACGCTCGCTATACAGAACCTCGCCGAAATAGGCTCCGCCCGCGACTCCCGCGAGGGTTCCAATCAACAGCGAGAGCGAGGGGCCAATGATCGGAATCGGCAGCGTCAACACCGACCCGATCAAGGCCCCGCTGATCCCACCGATCATGGCGATGACCAAGCTGCGGCGGTGGACCCCTCCGGCATGTCCGGCGGATCGACCGGCAAAATACTCGACCAGTTCGCCGATGACCGCCACTCCGGCCAGCACGCCGATGGTGGTCCACGTCAGCCCCAGCTGGCCGTTCTTTTGCGGTAGGAAATAGGCGGATGCCGCCGAGAGTGCGACGACGACCCAGTTCCCCGGGAACCGGTAGAACGACCCGATCCACGCCGCCACGCTGACGACAATCAGCCCAATGCCAGCGGCGTAGTACACCCAGTCAGGTTGTGTCATGGCCGTTGGTTCGCAGGAGGCTCGGTGCGGGGAGGTGTCCGCAATACCGAATCTTACCATGAAATCAGGGGGAACTGTCAGCGGTCAGCCAGAAGAAGCCCACCGGTTACAACCGGTGGGCTTGGCCCTCAACGCTTAACCGTCCTCTCAAAACGCCCGCAGCCGGGTCTCTCAAGAGACCCGGCGGCGGGAGAGTTGTGGCTCGTCCAAATGGAGGACTACTGAATGAAGCCCTGCCACAGATCAGAGGGCTCGACACCCAGAGCTGCGGCAAACTTGGAAATGGTCCGTCGTTGTGGTCGGCACTGCCTCGAAAGCATGTTGGCAATTGCCGATTGGCCGACTCCGGTCATCTCTGCCAGTGCTTCTTGTGTGATCGATTGCTCAGCCATCAATGTGCGCAGTCGTTCCGCAAATGTCTCTTCCTCGCGGTCCAGATCCTGCTCAATCTGCTGCGAAGCAGCGGACTGCAAGATGGTTTCGTCGAAGTCATGCACATCCGCCGTCAGAGACGGAAACAACGCCTCGATCAACGTCTGAGATGCCAACCGCTTTTCATCCGCTGTGGCGTCCGGGTCGGCCGCGATGGCAGCCATGTCGTGAATGATCTCCTGAATCTCAGGGCTGCATTCCCGATAGGCATTGAGGTACATCGCAAACTGCGAAGCTCCGGCTGCCAGAATCTCGTTGGGTGTGGTGATGGTTGACATGGTAATCCTCGCTCCTGAAACGAAGAATCAGGGAACCTGCTAGGCTTGTGAGTCTCCGCCGTAGTGGCGGTTCACAATCAGGTCTCTCATGGACTTGAACACTCTGATCTCGGTGTTGGTGAATTGCTGGCGTTTCTTCTGAAAGACCGCCAGCAGCCAGATGCGACACAACGTCTCGTCCGGCAACGGCTTGTTGGCCTTGAAGAAAATCACCCGCACGTTGTTGTGGCCGTTGATGTGTTCATCGATCCGCAACTCACCCACCCGCTTCCCCTCCAAAGACTTAATCCAGTCCCAGTCGATGTCGCTGGCATGCTGTCCGATCTCCTCCGCCCCAGTAGGCCAATAGATCAGCTTGAATACATGTCTTCGGAGTAGCTGGTACTCGCGTCTCCGATTTTCACACAAGCTCCAGGCATCCGTTCTCGCGGATGCCGTGGGCATCACGATGTACTGACCACGCGGAGATGTCAGGCCCGCTCCCACATTCCACCATTCCATTCTGAGTTGGTGCGAGAGTCGCTGAAGGAGCATCGTCTCTCGCTGCGGATGTGTATCACACAATCGCCACTGACTGGTATAAGTATCACACAGTTTTGGGACTTGTCACCTGACTTTCCGAAATAAATATCACGGATCGTCACTTGCCAGTTCCACCGTTTGCACAAAACGCCCACAGCCGAGTCTCTGGTGAGACCCGGCTGCGGGGGATGATTGAGTTCCACATCAAAGAGCCACGCTACTTGCTGGCGGTCGCAGCACCGGGCACACCGACCCGTTCGGACTTGCGGTTCGGGCTGTCGTCGGCCCCCAGGGGCTCATCGCTGGGCAGCACCTGCGCCACATCGATGCGGTTCTCTTCGCCGCCGAAGGCCGAGAGGTAGCCCAGGATTTCCTGGTAGTGGCCGTAGACTCGCATCGAGTCGAAGCGGGTGATGAACCGGGTGCGGTCGCGGCTGTTGAGGCGGGTCCAGGCCACGATGGCCTTGTCGATCGCACCCGCCAGCACCAGAGCGTGCGTGCTCTTGAGCTTCAGTTGGGACTGAAGCGGGATGTCGGGGTCGGTGCCGTCGAGAGCGAACGGTAGCGACAGCAGGCCGCCAGACTGGTTCTGGATGTCGTCGCCGCCGAATGGCTTGTCCGCAATGTTGATCGTGGCCTTCGCGTCGATCGCCTTCTCGATCTTGTCCCCGAGCGGGGCATTGTCCGGGTTGTGAGTCACTCGCCGCCGCCAGCGATCACAGTTGACCAGCAGCTTCGTGAGATGGTCGCGGGTCGGATCGTCGAACCCGCCACGGTCCGACAGCTCGTCATTCGCCAGCAGCTCGGAACGCAGCGTGAACAGAGGGGACAACGCGGCTGCGATGTGCAGGTTGCGGAGCGTCACGATCGCTCGACGGAATTGTTCGTGACCGGGGTCGCCGATGGGCATGGGGAGGGGCCTTGTGAGGGGGGAGAGGGGAGGGTTGATGGTTTATGGTTTATCGATGGGATTGGCGGGGGTGGGCTTTGCTGACTGACAACTGACAACTCCCCTCTGGCTGAAAGCTGACCGCTGATAGCTGAGAGCTTCTCCTACCCTTTCGTCGTCAGCGGGGCCACCTCATCCACGCGGGTGTTGACGGCGGTGCGGATGCGCTGGATGAGGGCGGTCATCTGAGGGTCGGAGTCGGCGGTCAGCTTGTCGAACTCGTCGTCGAGGAACATGCCGCGCAGCGCATCAAGTGTTGCCACACGTCCTTCTGATTGGCGGAGTCCAAGTAGCTCACCTGCCTCATCCAACTGGCGGGGAAAGGGGGCGCGGGCTGTTGGCACAGCCACACCGCCTTCCGCTACGGGGGACTTACCCTGAGAGCCTCGGGTTGCGCGGCGCTGCAGAATCTTGAGCAGCAACATCAGCGCGACCCCACCGACCCCGCCAGTCACCGCTGTTCCGCCGAGGACTCCCAGCGAGGTGAGGACCGAGATTGCGACTGGAGCCAGGCCGAGGATGCGGGACCATACAGACGCAGGTCCGGCTGTCACCACAGGCGGTACGGGGGCGAGGTGGGCCGGCGCGAGCGGTATGGTGAGAGGAGTCTCACGGGGGAGGACTGGCGGGGGCACTGGCAGCGGGGCGATGAGTCGCGGCAACACCGGCTCGCGGGGGATCTCAGGGAGAGTCACGGGCGGTGTGACCGACTCCTCCAGCCCGAGTTGCTTCAAGAGCCAGTCCGCCCCGAGGTAGCCCTCGACTCGCCGACCGGGCGTTTCGAAGACCGGAACACGGCGGATGCTCTGTGGAGTCGCGAGTGCTGGCGACTGGTCCACATCGCGAATGATCAGTTGAAATCGGGACTCCAGTCGAGAGCGGAACCCCGGCTGGTTCGCGAGGTCGCGGTGAAACTGCTGGCAGGGAGGACACCAACGGGCGGTCCAGATCGTCAGCGTGGGACGCGAATTCACGGTCGGCTTCCGGTGCCAGGGGCAGTTCACGCAGTCACAGCGAGTCCCGGCAGTCAGTCGCTTCTGCTCCCACGACTGCCATCCCAACAAGAGTTGCGGTAGCTCCGTGCGGTAGACTTTCACCAGCGAGCGCGAGGGCGGCTCGGCGGCAAGTTGCACGCGCAGCAGATCGCCCGGCGTCCCGCGCGACAGCAGGTACTCGACCAGCGAGAACCCCTCGGCATAGAGCCGGCCCGTGTCGTCAGCAGTCGCGGGATAGCTCAACTGGTCGATCGTCGTCGAGTTCAGGAGGGGCGCTGTCGCGGCCCGGCGCTGACGCCGGAGTTGCTCGTGCGAGGTCTCGGACTCGAACAGTGATGCACAACCCTCATCGAGCCAGCGCGGCAGCGGGCGGCGGCACAAGCTGGCGCGGACGGTATGGTCGACCTCATGCGGAAGGACATCGCGGAGGACGGTCTCGCGGTCGCCTCGGAGAGTCATCTGCCAGCCGAATACCTCGCCGTTCTGAATCTGGAAGCAGGTCAATCCACTGCCGGGACCGGACCGCGTCGACCACTGCACCGGGCAGGGGTTCGCCCAGACTCCGGGCAGCGATTTTCCCGACCAGAACTTCGCGGAGTGCTCGCGGGCGGTCTCGGCTGCGGTGTGCAGCTCAGGTTCGGCGACCGTAAAGTTCTGCGCCCACACGCGGGGGGCTTGGAACAGCAACGTCGCGAGGAGGAATTTCGTGATCGCAAGGCAAACGTTCGCGAAGCATCGGACGGGATGCTTCGTAGCGTGGGCTTTAGCCCACGTGCCTTCTGATGGGACGCTCTCGCGTGGGCTAAAGCCCACGCTACGGGGATTCTGGTCATTCATGAGCGAGTGCCTCCAGATCGGACAACCGATCCCAGCGGGCCACGCGGTGGTACTTCCCCAGCGTGACCAGCAACCGCAACAGGCGGGCGGGCGAGAACCCGGTCGGGTTCGCATGGTTCAGGCGATTGAGCCGCATCAAAATCGCGGCCACCAGCTCTGAGCAGAACAGCGAGTGCAGGTCCGCGCCGGGCAATAACCCCAGCCAGCGAATCGCCCGCGTTCCGGAGAGGATCGCTCCCCCCAAGTCGTACCCGACCGGGTCTGACAGAAAATGCCTGAACAGGATTCCGCGCAGAAGCAGACGCTCCTCGCGATTCAGTTGATTGATATCGGTCAAGCGATACAGCTCGACGCGACCACCCGTTGCGAGGTAATCCCGCAGACGAGTCTCGGGGTCATGAGCCTGACACCCCGACACTCGCTGGCCGCGAATCAGGCACGGATGCGGACACATCGTGGTCGACTCGACCCACAGCAGGCCGCGATCCGACGCGGAAATGATCCCCACATGCGAAGGCCCGAATCGCAAACCGGCGGGGGCCAGAGGCGACCACGTGGCTGCCCGGATGAACCGGCTGACCCCATCGGTCCCGTAGCAGGCGACCAGATCACCGGGCAAGAATGAAACAGCACGCTTCGACCGCACGACAGAACCTCGATCAGGTTCGAGCCGGCAAAATGCCAACTCGTTACCTCATCGGGAGTGGTCGCGCGCGGGGCCAGCACTTCCCTCACGGCTGGGCGGACTTTTCCTTCTCCCGGCGGGCCTTGTACTCGGCCAGAATCCCTTCCGGGTCGTCCTGGAACGCCTGCTGACAGCCGGTGCAGCAGACGTAATACGTCTTGCCCGCATGCTCGACCTTGATCGTCCCCAGACCGCCGGTGACGACGCACTCGGGTCGCCCATCTCCGGGTCCGGCCAGGCGGGTGCCTTCGCGGGTGTAGCCGACTTCGGCGATGCGAGTGTAGCTCTGCTGGTCCGCTTTCCGCTTCTCGAACAGGATCAACGTCCGCAGCTCATTGAGCGTCGTGATCGTCACCCGGTGGACTTCTTTCTGCTCATCCGGAGCGGAGACGAGGACCAGTTTGCCCTCCTCGATCTGGCCCGAGAGTTCGCGCACGACCTTCTCCCCATCGGTCCACTGCAAGTGGTACTTGCCGGGAGCGGCATCGGCGGTGATCTTGAGTGTGGTGGCCAGTTTGCCCTTGGACACTGTGCCGACCAAAGCTGATTCCGTGGCCGAGAATTTCCAGGCCCAGCTGGTGTCCTCGCGCCAGGCCCCCGTGCTCGAGCCTCGGCGCGTCTGACCGGTGCCGCGCCAGCCGCCGATGAGGCCGTTCCAGTGGGCCAGGGCTTCCTTCTGAGCCTTCAACACAGCGGGCGTCGGAGCTGTCGTCGCGGGCTCATCGGCGAAGAGCGGCATCAGGCTCACGATCAGGAGAGCCAGCAGCAGCATGCCCGCAGATGTTTTCGAATGCGTGTTCATGAACCGATCCCGGTGTGAAGTGGTGCGCGGGGGACACGTCAGGCCATCCCGACGGCGATGAAGTGTCAAACACGGAGTGTCGCCTTTCGCTCCGCGAAAGACGACACTCTCGGCAGGTGAGTGCCCGACATCGGCTACGGGGGTGTGGACGTCGATGCCGTTTTCAATCCGACCGGCTTCCCGTCCAACTCCCAATCCTTGTGCAGTGGAACTTCCAGGTGTGTCAGTGCCGTCGCCACGACATCGACCTGGTAGGTCTGCACCTGCGGGGCGTTGACCTCGGCGGACGGGCCGCTGACGATCAGGAACGTCCGCCGGATGTCCGGGTTGGTGTGCCCGTCGCCATGGTCGGTCCCGGCCCCGCCGTGGTCGGTGCAGAGGATCGTCAACCAGTTTTCGCTGGCATCGGTTTTCCGGTTCTGGATGGCTTGCACCACCTGGCCGATGTGGCCATCCACGCGCTCGATGGCCTGGGTGTACTCCTTCACCGTGGGGTGGAATCCGTAGGCGTGACCGCACTCGTCGACCTGACCCAGATAGAGAAACACCAGATCCGGGTCGAAGTTCCGCAGATGTTCGCAGCAATGAGTCGTGAGTTCGGAATCGTGCTTGACGTAACTCTCGGCCCCCTCGGCGGGCTGGTTCACCGTCTTGTCCGAGGCACGGAGAATCTTCTGGGCGATCGGTCCCCAGTCACTGAACGAGGCGGTCCGGATCTCTGGCTTCACCGCCTTGGCCCTCACAAAAAAGTGCGGGTAGCTGTCGTACTTGGAACCGAAGAACCGGTTGTTGGTCACTCCATGCTTGTTCGGCCAGACCCCGGTCAGCAGGTTCGACCAGCCCGGCCCGCTGACGGTGTTGGCCTGATCGACGCGGTTCGGGGACAGAATCTCGGTCCCCACAAACCGCGTCCCCCGCGCGATGATCGCATCCATGTGCGGGGTATCCGCTGCCACCACCGCATCGTGTCGACAGCCGTCGATGCCGATCACGAGGACTTTCTTTCTCAGAGTGGGTGCGTTGTCTTCGGCTCGTAATGGGGCTGCGAATCCCAGGGACGCTACAAAGGCGAAGACGATCGACAGGCAGGACGTACTCATACCGTACATCATTCACCGCCGCCGACGAATTGGCAACAGTGGCTGGCCGGAGGGTCATGATGTGGGTGCATACACTCCTCGGCGGTATCCCCGAGGAATCTCAGTCGCGGAGCGACTGAGCTACGTAGGCGATGTCGCTCCGCGACTCGCATTCCGTGTGATACCGCCATATAGCAAATGCACCCTCATGGTGTCACTGCGCCGGACTCGCTGGCCCGATCACGCTCCAGATCATCTCCGCGAGTAGATGATGCCCGGACTGAGTCAGATGTAGCGTGTCGACCGTGGCTCCGGGCGCAGCGAGCACTTCCACCAGCAGACGCTTGGGAATCAAGGAGCAACTGTACTTCCGAGCCAGGCGGCGCTGGACGACGCCCCACTGGTTTTTGCCGGGCAGGAGCGGCAACTCCAGCATGACCACCGTGCGCTGATGGCCGTGCAAGTACGCCAGAATTCCGTCGAGGTCGTGTTCGAACTCCGCACACGAGCGACCGCCGAGCAGGTCGTTCCCGCCGAGTTCGACGATGACCAGACCTGGGAACTGGTCGGTCGTCTGGATGATCCGCAGGGCATGTCGGGTCATTGCACCGGCCTCTGCCAAGTTGTGGACCTGGACGTGGTATGAGTCTCGCAATTGGAAGGGCCACGGGGTGCCTTCGCCTGCCCCCATTCCGGCAGAGAGCGAGTCACCGAGAACCACCACGGAACGTTCGCGACTCCGTGGGAGCGACGGGCGCAGCGTCCAGGGGAGGTCCAGCGCCATCAGAGAAAGTGAGACCACAATCGGCAGGGAGATGCTAGCCCAGCGAGGAACCTTGTGATCAGCGAACCATGTGCGGCCCGACCAGATTCCGAGCGAGGCGATCAACAGGCACATGGCCCACCACTGAGCCGCTGCCGTGCTGATCGCCACGAGCCCGGTGATCCAGATCAGGGCCATTGTCAGGCGTCGAAGCTCGGGACGTGTCACTCGCTCATGAGCGAACATCAGCCCGATCATCAGTACAAACCCGGTATACAGGATCTGACCGCTGAAGAGGTGGGCCACGCAGGGGTTCATCGGGGGCAGTTCCGCAGGGGGATCTGGTACTGGTCAAGGCGACATCTCGGAGCGAAATGCGAGTCGCGGAGCGACATCGCCTACGGGGATACGTCGTGAGCCGCGATGGCTGAAAACGAAAAAACCACACCGCACGAATTTCGTGCGGTGTGGTTGGAGATTCATGACAGGCTGGAAGCCTATCCCACGAGGCTCATTCGCCGTAGATCTTGGTCATCTCTTCGGAGGCCAGCGGTTCGGCCAGTGAGTCGCTCGACACTTTCGTGCGGAATCGCATGTTGCCGGAGAGCGTGCCCTTGACCTTGACGGTGTAGGTCAGCGTCTTGCCGGCGGGGACTTCCGCGACCGGTTGGAACGCGACCAGTTCGTTGTCGTTGGCGTGGATCGACGATCCGCTGGCGGTGAGGAACTCCATGCCCGCGGGGAGTTCGCAGGTCAGGCCCACGTTCGCGGCGGGGGCGGTGCCTTCGTTCTTGATGCGGATTTCGTAGGCGGTCTCGACACCGACTTCGACCGGATCGTCGAGGTCCAGCACATCGACCACCAGCGAGGCGGCCCCTTCGACGCGGGTCGTGACTTCGGTGTCACTGATCGCTCCATGTTCCGAGGTGGCCCGCACGAAGTGGGTGAACTCACCAATCGACTTGGCATTCAGAACCACCGCGACCTGGGCCTCTGCACCCCGGTCCAGTCGGCCCACGAACCAGTTGAGCATGCGGTTCTGCGGATCGTACTGGGCCCCGCGTTCCGCCGAGATGAATTCGAAGCCGTCCGGAATCTTGTGCATCACACGCACATTGTCGGTGGCTGCCGCCCCGTCGTTCGAGACGTGCAGTTTGTAGGTGGCATGGCGTCCGAGGTAACGCAGGCCCGGACCTTCGATCGTGGCAGCCAGGCTGGGAGCGATGACCGTCACTTCCGAAGCTGCGGACTCGACCAGTCCGTTGTCGGCGGTGGCGTGGACTTCGATGACCTGGCGACCGCCACCCACGGCAGTCAGTGCCAATCGGATCGGTCGGTTCTCACCGGGAGCGAGATTGCCGAGGTCCATCGTGAGCCGCTCGCCACGAGCATGCTCCAGACCGGCGGGGATGAGTGCTTCGACTTTGACGTTGGCGGCGGTCCCGGTGCCGGGGTTGCTGATCATCAGGGTCTGTGAGGCATTCTCGCCGACCAGGACTTCCGTGGAGCCTTCGAGCTTGATCGCCAGCAGAGGTTCGGTGACGGCGAAGCTCGTGGAGGCGGCTCCGGTGAACCGCACATCGGCAGTGGCAGCCACCTCGCCCCGTTCGACCGGGACGAAGTTCACATGGACGACCTTCTCTTCGCCGGGAGCGATCTCCGCGAATTCCCAGACGAGGTTCGCTTTCGAGGCGGGCTCGGGTTTCGCACTGACCAGCCGCACGTTGGCCGGGAATTGGGCGTGGACTTCCACGTCCCGGGCATTGGCTGAACCGGAGTTCTTCACGATCAGATCGCAGGTCGACTCTTGTCCCACGGTGACGGCCTCGGTCGAACGCCACTCGACCGTCACGGACGGCGATTGGCTGACGCTGGCCGAGGACTTCGAAGCGGGGGCAGTATACGCCGAGACGATGTCCGCAGAGTCGGCAGCCTCCGCTGCGGGCATTTCCGCGGGTCGCGGCTTGGAGCGGGAGATGGTCACCCGGCTCTTGGCCGGAGTGGCACCCCGAGCCGGAGTGGCGGCGGGAATCGAAGCGGAGGCCGGAGTGATCACTTCCGTGGCTGCGAAGTCTTCGTCGTCGGCCACGACATTGATCGGGGTGTTCAGACGAGAATTCGCGGCCTGGGTGACTGGTGGTTTCGCCTTGGCAATCTTGGTCGTGGTGGGAGTCCGGACCGCCGGAGGCTTGGGGGCCTGGCGTGCGACGACGGGAGGTTCCGTGCGGGCTGGCTTGGCGGCCTCAGTGCGGACGGACTTCACCGGCAGGGCGGTTTTCTGGACAGGTGTCGGCGCGATGTCTGCGGCGATGAAATCCTCTTCGCCCACTTCGGATGCCCAAGCGTGCTTGTCGGCTGAGGCGGTTTGGATGGGAGGCTGGGGCTTCACGGCCGGCCGGACAACGACACGGTTCTCGGAATCCGCCGGGGGAGCCGGTCGCTGGACCGCGCTGGGCTTCTGCGTAGCGGGCTTCGATGTCAGGACCGCCTCTTCGGCTGGCTCTTCGGCCTCCTCCAGTGTGTCGAGTTCGTCAAACTCATCGAGGAGCGAGGTCTTCGCGATCACCGGAGCTTTTTTGGCTGCCAGGGTTTTGGTGGGAACGGGAGCTTTGACCTCGTTGAACTCCTCACGAGCAACGGAGTCCTCCCCCTCGGTCGACGAGGAGACACTGTCCGCCTCGGCAATCATTTTCTGGACGGCCTCGGGCGAGGGGATCTTGGCACTCGGGACCGTTGTGGCCTGTTTCTCTGCGCCAAACAGCTCGCTGTAGTTCTTGAGCTTGAAAGGCTTGGCGGGCTTTTCAGCCGGGGTGGCCGCGGGCTGGGACGTGCGGCCCAGACCGAACAGTGACTTCGGACGCTCTTGAGCCCAGCTCGGAACGGCCATACCGGCTGCTCCGCAGAGAGTCAATGCCCACAGATACTTTCGCATCACTCACTCCTTGGCCATTCGTCGCGGGGAGTAGGACTCACCGCGAGCCGACTCTTCCCATGCGATCCTCGCATTCACTGAAAAGTCGGTCCTGCCTTCACAATCGGCTGTAGGGATTGTTTCACTTGATCGGAAGAGTGCGTCTTCGCGGACTTTTCCGAATACAAGGACCGCAAGAGGGCCGAGAGGAACCTTCCGATATCCGCAGGAGATGAACCGATGCCGAATCATGTGCCCTGTTTGCACTCCGACTCCTGTCAAGGTGGTACCGGCTTATGCTGCGGTCTCTGCATCAGTATCTACCCACCGGCGAAAACCGCCGAAACACCTTCGCCACGCTGATCGTGCTGTTCACGCTGGGGTTCTATCATTGGAACACCGACCCCGAGGCCTGCGGCGGCGATCCGGTGGTTTCGACTCGTCGTCTCCCCCAGTTGTTGACGGTCTCGATCGACGTTCTGAAGCCGAAGCCCTCCGCCCCCCCCGTTGAAATCCAGCATCCCCTGAGTCAGAATGAGGTTCCGGGATCCCCCTCAGTCGTCACGCTTCCCACCCAACCCGCCACCGGTCCCGCGCCCGAGGAACTCCAGTCTCCCGAAGGCACCATCCTCACCGGGCGCTGGGCTCTCCAGGCCAGCCAGTACCGTCTTCAGCAGGGCCAGGAACTCCTCGAAAAAACTTCCGACTACTCCGCACAATTCCGGCGGCAGGAACGCGTCAACGGCGAACTCCTCGACCCCGAGGCCATGCACCTCAAGGTCCGCCACGAACCGTTCAGCTTCTATATGAAGTGGACCGAAGGCGACCGGGGACGCCAGCTGATTTTTGTGAAGGGACAGAACGACGACAAGGTTCTCGTCCAGATCGGCGGCGTGGCGGGGCGTCTCACGGGAGCCATTGCGATGGCTCCCGATGATGCTCGCATTATGGCCCAGTCCCGCTACCCGGCCAACTGTGCGGGACTCCTGGAACTGACAAAATATATACTGAGCAATCACGAGTCCAATCTCAACCTCGCCACCGGAGTCACCAGTGAAATGCGGGATGGCGAGTCGTTCGACAACCGCCCGTGCTTCCTGACCACAATCGCCTACGACAACCCGACGATCAATCCTGACTACTCGAAGTCGCTGATCCTGATCGACAAGGAGCTGTCGGTTCCCGTCTGCGTGCGGAACTACACCTGGATCGATGGCCAGGCCCCCGCCGCCGAAGACGAAGACAGCCTGATCGAGCACTACTCGTTCACCGAACTCCAAATCAATACTCAATTGAGCGACAACGACTTCACGAAGCAGAAATATAAGATGCGGTAAGCCCGTGTCCGAGAGGCATTGGTCTCTCCACAACTCTCCACCCCGGAGGGGTCACAGCCCATAGCCGCTGGTCGAGCGCAGCGACACCACCGGCGATGGGCTGAATTCCCTTCGGGGTCGGGAGTTGTGTCGAGGCCAAGGGGTGTAGCGAGGGGGACGCGATGCGGAGCGTAGAGAGCGTGCATGCTCCGCTTCGAAGACTTCGCGTCGCAGCGAAACGGGTGGGGCTCTGCTGGTAATCTGTGCGCTCTCGGAGAGCGTTTCTCAGGTTCGGGGGCCGAAGACGCGATACAGAGCGTGTCAGGGAGTGGTCGGCGCCCGCAGCGGCGAGAGCGCGGACTTCACAGAACACCTGACAGCCCATCCCGTTGCGGTGGTTCAGCTCATGGCCGAGCAGCATTCCGTCGAGTCGGGGGTCAGCACGCTGCCCCTGCGAGTTTTGAAGTCCCTGGTCCGAACCGCGCGAGTGCGAGCGGGGGGGGCGGTCCTGGAAGTCGGACCGGTGCGGGCGTCCGCCATGCCGGACTGGATCGCGCTGGGGCTGCAACCGCTGGCCCTGACCGACTCCGCTCCCTCGACGCCGACCGCGCCGGGGCAGGTGCTGATCGGCGATGTCGCGGGTGGGATGCCGGTATCGGCCCACTCCGTGGACTGTGTGATCCTGCGGAGTGCCAAGACATTCCGCGCCGGGCTGGGGACGCCCGAGGCCCTGCTGGGTGCCGCGAATCTGCTGTCGTGCCTCAAGCCGAACGGCTCGCTGTTGGTGCTGGGCCAGCCGGGCGAATCGCTCCAGGGCTGGCAGGATCTCCTCGCCGCCTTCCCGATCAAGCAGTCGCAGTCGGAATACCGCGACGGCCTGGGGTGGTGGTTGAGCTTCCAGTGGCTGAAGGGCAGTGCCCAAATGCAGTTGCCGTTCCTGCGGGCCGAGATCGGGAAGGACGCGATGAGCCGTCTGCAATGGCACCGGCTCGTCCGAGAGTTGATCATGAAGCGGGTGCAGGCTCCGTCGAAGGCGGCGTAGGGTCGTTTTGACGAGACCGTCAATCGTCGGAATTGGATAGCGTCGCTTGAGTCTCGCCATTGTTCGGAGAGTCCCTCTCCAGTGCTGTCACTCTGGAAAAGTGGCGCTGTCCAACGAGTCGCGTGGGCTTTGTATTTCGCGCGGTCCCGAGTGATTCGTAGCTGCCCCTCGCCAGAGGGCGGGCACGCACGCCAATTCGCCCACGTTCTGGCGAAACGTGGCTACGTCAGATTGTCTCACTTCTGCCCGAGTGACGTATAAAAACAGGACGAGCCGGATTGCCCGGCCCGCCCTGAGTGAGCGTGATCGATGTGTCTCTACGGGGGCTATTTCGTCCGGGTCGGGATCCGCGTTCCCTGGCCGGACCTGGCCCGCAGCTCTTGTTCGAGCTTGTCAGCCCTGGCCAGCAGTTTCTGGTCACCGGTCCGCAGTGCGGTATCCCGCAGGCGATCGATGCCAGCCAGTTGGGATGTCAGGGCCTTGTCGATCCCCGGCGCGGAGGCCGGGGTCACTTCCGACTCCGACCGATGGAACTTCGCGAACAACCTGCCGATGCCGGTACGCGGTGCGGGGGACTCATCGCCCGCTCGCAGACTCCGCTCGGCACGATGTTCCGTGCTCCGTTCCAGGCCGCGCTGCCCCGCGTTGACCAGCTGGGGATCCGCCGCATAGGCTTCTCCCTGGGAGCGGGCCGCAGGCAGGTCGGGCTCCCGCTCCGAGACACCACCCCGGAAGTTCGGCAGGAAGCCGCTGCTCATCATGTTGCGAATCGCCGTGCCCTCTTCGCTGCGATTGTCGACAGCCTCAGACGGGACTTCGGTCGAGTGGTTCAAGCCACGGTATGCCTGGGAGGGAAGTTCGCCGCCCGCGGCACTACTGAAGGAGTAGAACACCACGGGGTCTCCGTTGTCATCGACGGGAGCTGGATCGACACCCTCACAAACGACCAGACCATTTTCATCCAACCGCATCACCTGGATGCCAGGGAGGAAGCACTCCACCGGATCCCCGTTCTCATCGATCGGCAGCGTCCCCTCACCACCAAAGCCGGGGCCGACGGGGCAGAAGGGGACCTCCGGGTTCCCCTGCTCACGGCCCGGGAATTCTCGTTCGCAGGGCAGTGCGACGAATTCCGGAATCACGACTTCCTCCACCGCCGGTGTCTCCACCACGGGTGTTTCGATGGCAGGAATTTCGACCTCCACCGCCGGCAGATCGACCACCGCTGGCAGATCGACCACCGCTGGCAGATCGATTTCCACGGGGACATCGACCACGGCGGGCAGTTCGACCTCCACTGGCGGAGCTCCCCCGCCGTCCATAGCATAGGCCAGCGGACCGAGCAGACCGGTAATCACAGCACTGAGTACAAACTTCTTCATGCGAGACCTCCTGCCGCATCATGCGGAGACACGAGACACACCCACGCACGGTGAGAGTCACGAAATCGCTGGTTGACAACCGGCCCAGACGTTACTCCGGCCCCGGCGAATATGCGAAGAGCGGTCTCTCCCATTCGCCTCGACAGACGCAACTCCTGCCGGAACGGGTCGATTGCCGAACGCCAATGCACCATCCCTGCCGATTGGCGAGCGATTTTCAGGCTTCCGAGTCAAGATGTATTGCCTGTGTCGGTTATATCGGACAAAAGTGCCGTCCCGAACAGTCAAAACCTCCTCCCCACCCGATTGTCTGGATTCGAGTATGGCACTTGCTCCAGTCGACCGCAGTCTTGGCTTCTGGATCGTGGTCCTCATCCTCATCCTGAGTCCTCAGTCGATCCAAGCCCACGAGGAAGAGTCACGCGCAACCACTTCGTCGCTCTCGGCCATTGAGGCCCAACTCGAAGAACGAGTCCGGCGAGACTCTACCGACACCTCGGCCTGGCGCATGCTGGGCCACCTCCGGATGCAGAAAGCAGACTGGACGGGGGCCCTGATCGCGCTCCAGACGGCAGTGAACATCGATCCCTTCAGCGCCGCAGCTTTCCATGACCTCGGGATTGTCTCTCAGGAACTGGGAGAGTCGGAGAAGTCCGCGGGTGCGATGCAGCGAGTCATCGAACTCGCTCCCGACAGCGAGTACGCGGCAACGGCCCACGCGATCCTGGACCAACTGACTGCCAGCGGGGTGGTCCCGGCCAGCTATGAGGTCCGCAGTTTTGATGGATCGAACGACGCTCCCCTGGTCCGCGACCCCCGCGACGACGAGGAGACCGAGAGCTTCTTCCAGACCTTGAAAAAGGATCTCGATCTGCGGCTCGACTTCGGGACGCAGTGGAATGACAACATCTCGTTGGTGCCATCCAGCCGAGAAATCCTGGTTGGAAATCTGGCCAGTTCCCAGGCCAATGCCTCGCTGTCGGCCCGGTACATCGCGTTCGCCTCGGATCAATTCCGCATCGGCCCGACTCTGGATATCGATTACACACTGAACGAGGGGAATTTCGACCGGCTCAATCTCCAGAGTTACCGCACGGGAGCATTTGCCGATGCCGTTTTCAAGTGGAACGATCTCCAGATCAAGCCGCGTGTGGCTTACTCGTACACACATGACCTGTTCGGGGGAAACACCTATGGCCAACGGCAGACTCTGGCATCCTCCATCGGATGTGTGTGGACTCCCACACAGATCACCACGGCCTACTGGTCCGTCGACATCAACAACATCATCAACCGCAGCCCGCTCCGGGAGATCACCTCGCAAGATGGCGTTTCGAATACAGTCGGACTGCTGCATGATTCCGTGCGACGGGACTCGTTCTTCCGGACCTTCCGTGTCGGGGCTGATCTCACTCATGTCGACGCCGAAGGGAGCAATTTCCGTTACAACGGCGTGTCGTTGTACACTCAGGCCGTCTTCGTCATCGTTCCGAAACTGCACTTCACGGCGCGGGGCGGCTGGGCTTATCGCGACTACTGCGACTTCACGCAGACCCCCTCCCGGAATACGCAGGTCTTCCGCGCCGGGGCCGAGTTGCGGAAATACTTCGACCACGGGATGTCGGCCGCACTGGTCAGCCAGTACGACGGCTTTCATTCCCGGAATCTCAACTTCCGAACCGACCGCTTCCTGGCGGGTGGCCAGTTGACGTGGGAGTATTGAGGGAGAGAGGAGAGAGGAGAGAGGAGAGAGGAGAGAGGAGAGCCAGAACCTTCGCTCAACCCTCAACCCTCCTCTCTCCTCTCTCAGTTCAGTCCCACCAAGCATGTCCCCAGATGGGACCGCAGGTGGCCAGCAATTTAAACGCCCTCAGTGCTTCACCCAGTCCAAACGAACAGAGATTCGCCACGACGATGGTCAGTGCGTCACGTCGTGTTGCGATCGGGTCGAGTGGCAACCGGCCGCTAAACGCCAGACAGAATAAAATCACTTCGGCCAGCGGGGCGAAGGTTTCCGCGACGAGGAGATACCAGCTCCGTTGGTCCGCGTAAAACAAGGGCGGCAACACGAGCCACACGACCGGGTATGTGCAGAGAGTCAGCCACACGCCGGCGAATAAGCGGACTCGCAGTGAGTGACGGCGAGAGAGCCACGCCACCAGGACCAGAGTCTCGATGCTGATCGTGATCACGTAACCGATCAGCATGGCCCGCAGGTATTCGCTCGTTGGCATGGGATTAAATCATTCGGAGCAGGAACGGCACCTCGGCCAGCACATGCAGCATGGCCACCGTAAAGTAGACTCGGCGAGTCGTCTCGTAGTCGACGCCAAAACAGACCCACAACACACTGACCAGCAACACGCCGAACGCCAGAAAAGCAGTGACGCCGCGCGACCATGTTCGGCTGCGGCGCGAGACCGGAATCGTCTCCAACTGCCAGGGCCACGAACCCAGACCGATGAGCGGGATCAGGACGACCCACACGCCATAGTGAACCAGTTCCAGGAAGGTGTGCGTGGCCACTAGAAAGTACGGTGAGACACCTGGCAGCAGGCTGGCCCCGACATGATCCGTCAGCGTGTCCGCTCGAACCGTCGGTCCAAAGGCCAGAGTGATCTGATCGGTGCCCGGCAGCGCGGGCACGCCTCGCAGCTGCCACCACATCACGACCACCGCCAGCGGGACACAGCCCACAACGCACCAGTAGTGCTTTCGCCATGCGGGCCGCGATCTCGCCAGTTCCCGGTCGAGCAACCACAGTGCCATCAGCGGATGCAGAAAGACCAGCGACAACGGCAACGTGTACGGCGAGAGCCAAGCCAACGCCGTCAGTAAACAGGCGACCGGCCAGACCCAGCCGCCATCAAATCTCGGGTTGGTGTGCGACCTCATCCACACCAGCAGCGCGATCCAGAACAGAAATGCGGTCGTCCAGATCGAGATTCCAAAGTCTTCGAGACCTTCCCACCGGTCCTGCAGAAACGGAAGAGCGGCATAGGCTCCCGACAACCCGACGATGCCGAGGCCCGACGCGACGAAAAAGCCCCTCAACTTTCCGGTGCGAGCTGGCAATCGTCCGAGGGCGTATCGCAACTCAAGCCAGTTGTGCGGACCGGCGAACAGGAATACACCTACAAACGCGACCGAGATCGGCAGCGCGACGGACAGCCAAGCCGAACCAATCGCCAGCCCGAGGAAGCCCAAGGCAAACATCCAGCGAAAGTCACTGGGTTGTGTCGATGAGTCGATGGCAACCCCGGCAACGGACATGGCTTACTGGTCCTGCGAATTCCCGGTGCGTCCCTTGTTCGCGATCCACAGGCCCAGCAGGACGACTCCCGCTGTGGCGGCCAGACCGGCGATCACCATCGGAACCGGACTGGTCACTTCCGGTACGGGGGACAGGGGAGCAATGTCTGCCTGGATCGTGGAGTCGGCCTTCCCCGGTCTCCTCGCCTCCAGTTCAGAGAGGGAGACGTGGCTGGGATCTCTGGGTTCGGGCGATGGCCCAGGCCCGATATCTGCATGAAGTGCAGACGCGGTGAAGATAAAAATTGCGAACATTGACAGGGGGGAACGCTTCATCGCAACCTCAACGGAATCGAAGTGGTGGGCCAAGTCAGGATGTTCGACGCTGTTGCCGCTCACACGGTTCCCGGAATCTCTTCGGAAAGCCCTCGACCAGTTCTTGGCCCGGAATCCAAACACTACCCCCCGTGGCTCGTCGGCTTGACCGGGGCGAGTTTGGTACGGATTTGGGTGGCCCTGGCGGCGTTGCGGTCGGAGGACTCCATCGGGTTCCCGCTGCGCTTTTGCAGGTGAGCGGGCTGGGTGTGGATGAACAGTTCGTTGATCGTCGGGATTTCGATGCCGTCGATCAGGCCGAGGTTGATGCCCAGACGCAAGCTGCTGAGCAGGTGCATCGTCTCCTCGGAGGTGATCGTCCGCGCGCTTTGCAGGATGCCCAGCGCCCGCGAGACCTTGTCGTGCAGCTTGGGGCGGTTGTCTTTGACCATCTCGCGGCGGGTGCGGCGTTCGTACTCCAGCACATCGGGGATGGTCTGCTGCATCAGCTTGATGATCTGCTGTTCGGACTTGCCGAGCGTGATCTGGTTGGAGATCTGGTAGAAGTCGCCCATGGCCTGGCTGCCTTCGCCGTACAGGCCGCGGACAGCCAGACTCATCTTGTGCATCGACTGGAAGACCTTCTGGATCTCCTTGGTCATGACGAGGGCGGGGAGGTGCAGCATGACGCTGACCCGCATGCCGGTGCCGACGTTGGTGGGGCAGGAGGTCAGGTAGCCGAACTCCTCGTTGAAGGCGAAGTGGACCTGCTGCTGGAGGGCATCGTCAACGCGGTTGATCTCCTGCCAGCACTCGTCGAGAGCCAAGCCGCTGCGGAGGACTTGCATCCGCAGATGGTCCTCTTCGTTGACCATCAGGCTCATCGACTCTTGAGGGCCGATGCCGGTGCCGCGTGGGCCTTTGGCTTCCGAGTGTTCGCGGCTGATGAGTTGGCGCTCGACCAGGAACTGCCGGTCGAGGGTTTCGAGTGGGTCGATGCGGACGTACCCCATCGAGCCGGGGGGGAGGACATCGGCGACTGGCCCGCGCAGCACCGCTTCGACCTCGCCGCGAATGGCTTCCGAGGCCTGGGGCGGGAAGGGAAAGCGAGCGAGGTTACGGGCCAGGCGAATCCGGCTGGATACGACCACATCCGACTCGGGACCGACTCCCTTGAGCCACTCTCCGCTGCTGTTCGTCAAGGCATCAAAATCGAGCACCGTCATCCCCGCGTCGTTGTCTGTTGTTGTCTGTTGAGAGAGTCGTCTTTCGCTCCGCGAAAGAACGTCCTTTTGCGGAGCAAAAGGCGACAATAAATCACCCGGCGGCGTCTTCGGCCACCGGGGCTTGCGACTCGGTGGTCTGAATCTGGTCCCGCAGGCGAGCCGCCTCCTCGTAGTTCTCCTGTTCGATGGCCGCCTTCAACTCCCCACGCAGCCGCACCAACTCGTGATGCCGCAGCGTGTTGGCCGAGGTCTGCGGCGGGCACTTGCCGACGTGCTGAATATCCTGGTGAATGCTCTCCAGCAGCGACAGCAGGTCGTCATGAAACGAGGTGTAACACTGCGGGCAGCCGAGCCGACCCACGCTGCGGAACTGCTTGAACGTGATCCCGCACCCGGTACAGGCGGCTGCGCCGGTGTCCTCTTCCGCCTCGGTCGCGGCGAGGGCGGCGTCTTCGGCTCCGAGTTCACTGTCGCTCTCGTCATCATCGTCGCCCATTTCCGAGGAGGGAATGCCGCCGACCTCGACGGTGCTGAGGTATTTCTGGGCGCAGGTCTCGCACAGGTGTACCACTTGGGCCTGTCCGAGTTGGATTTCCGTGATGTGAAGCGTGGCTGGCTTCGTACATCGCATGCACTTCTTCATGGAGTCGTCCCGTGTCGCTGTTCCAGCGGAGGCGGGATCGCTCCCGGTCCGCCGCTGGGTACTCTGTTCCATCGGGGACTATAGCAACGTGACGCCGACGTTGGCACTGCGTTCCCGCACGCTTCGAGTCCCCGGTTCCCATCATATGCAGCAGGAGAGATTCTGAGGGCGTGTGAGTTTGAAAATGGGAGGGGGCCATGATCGTTCCCACACCCCACGGTCACCGCCACGACGGCTCGGTGCGGGGCTGGTATGATCCCCCCACACAGGTTTCCCGCTTCATCGACTGGCCCCGGAAAAACACCGCTCACGATGGCACGGATGCTGACCATAATCAGTGGGGGACAAACCGGTGTCGACCGGGCGGCGCTCGATGCGGCGCTGCAGTCGAAGATCCCGATCGATGGCTGGTGCCCGCGTGGTCGACTGGCCGAGGACGGGGTTCTGCCCGAGCGATACGTGTTGCGAGAGACTCCCTCGGCGCGTTATCCCGAGCGGACCGAATGGAACGTCCGCGATTCGGAGGGGACGCTGCTGCTGCCGTACGGTCGACTCTTGGGAGGGACGGGTCTCACGGCGGAACTGGCGAAGAAATATGGCCGACCGACTCTGCGACTCGACCTCGCGGACCCGTCCGACCGGTTTCAAGCGGCGAGCAAGATTCTGGCCTGGATGTGGGAGGCGGGGATCACGCGCCTCAATGTGGCGGGTCCGCGAGGCAGTTCCGCTCCGGAGGTGTATCAGATCACCCAGCGCATCCTGCTGCGGCTGATCGTCACCTGGAAGCAGAAGTCCCAGTCACTCACCGACAAGCCCGCTGTCTCCCGAGTCGAGCCAACGCCGGTACCAAAAAAAATCCGCCGACCGAAGTCGACGGACCTGCACTTCTCGGCCAGTGGAGACGAAGGGAGTCGAACCCTCGGCCTCAGCATTGCGAACGCTGCGCTCTGCCAACTGAGCTACGTCCCCGGCTTGGAACCATCAATTCTAGGCGGCGATGTCCCGAGTGACAAGACCGTCCCGCCGAGGTCGGCCCTCTGGCCAGCGGAGGCGACACGCACGATCCGCCGCGAACTCCCGAAGTGGTTCGCCCGCTTCGGACGCGAACTCCCCTGGCGGCAGACCCGTGATCCGTACCTGATCTGGGTCAGCG
Source organism: Planctomycetota bacterium (assembly GCA_043778825.1). Classification (GTDB taxonomy): domain Bacteria; phylum Planctomycetota; class Planctomycetia; order Planctomycetales; family Planctomycetaceae; genus TH-plancto1. The sequence goes on from JAYWFM010000013.1 coordinate 32,889, forward strand.
AGATCATGCTGCAACAGACCACAGTCGCGGCAGTCGGGCCGTTCTACGAACGCTTCCTGGCTCGGTTTCCCGATGTCCAGTCACTCGCGCTGGCATCGGAGGAAGAGGTGCTGCGGCTGTGGGAGGGGCTCGGTTACTACAGCCGAGGTCGCCACCTGCGGACGGCTGCGATCATCGTGTGCGATCGACACGGAGGACGGTTCCCCGAGACGATCGCGGCGCTGAAAGAACTGCCGGGCATCGGTCGCTATGTGGCGGGAGCGGTCGCCTCATTCGCGTTCGGCCAACGCGCCCCGATCGTCGAGGCCAACACGCTGCGCCTCTACTGCCGGCTCCTCGGGTACTCCGCCGATCCTCGCAATTCGGTCGGGCAGCAGAAGCTCTGGGCGTTTGCGGAATCGATTCTGCCCACTCAGAACATCGGCGACTTCAACCAGGCACTGATGGACCTGGGGTCGATGGTCTGCACGCCGAAGAACCCCGATTGCCCGCGCTGTCCGCTGAAGACCGTCTGCTGCGCACTGGCCAGCGGCACCCAGCACGTGATCCCGCAAAAGGCGACCCGTCCCGATGTCACCGATGTCACCGAGTTGACGGTAGCAGTGCTGGCCGGGGAGCGCGTCTTCATTCGTCGACGCGGGGCGGAAGAACGTTGGGCGGGGCTGTGGGACTTCCCGCGTTTCGCGTGCGAACCGGGTGAGCATACGGAATCGCGTCTGCTGAAAATGGTCACGACGCACTTGAAGGGTGAGTACGGTTTGCAGGTGGCCGAGGTTCAGCCGCTGATCCGCCTGAAGCACTCGGTGACCCGCTATCGGATCGACCTCCGCTGCTACGTCGCCCAGTTGAGTGGCGAGGCCGCCGAGCGGGTGCGAGCCGACGAAGCGTGGGTCGAGCGCGAGACTCTGGAGGAGCGCCCCATGTCCGTGACCGGCCGCAAGTTCGCCGTTCAACTGGTGGAGGGGGTGGCGGATTCGGAGGCGTAACGTGGGCCTTAGCCCACGCATCCCACTTAAGCAGTCGGATAGAAAGAGTCTCCCCGCCACTGTGGCTTGGTGTGTGCATCAGAAAAGTAGGCAGAGTTTCATCACAGATCCCAGACACCGGAGGAACACGGGGTCTGGCAATCCGTGGCACAGGAGATCACTCGATCCTACGCCACGGAAATTGGAAACGCAGAGGGCGCTGAGGACGCAGAGAAATCCATCTCTTCTGAACTCTGCGTTCACAGCGCCCTCTGCGTTTCAATTCCTCCCCTCCCTGGCGTTCGAATGTTCACCTCCGGATGCCGAGAGCAAATGGGGGGAGTGGCGACTGGCATTTGGGCTGCCTGCTTTTCTGATGCACACACCTGGGGCTTGTCTCCGTGGTTCCCGCGTTGGTGCGCTACCGTAGCGCACCAGCGAGGTACCACCCCGACAAGCAGGATGGCGGGGAGACTCTTTGCAACCGCCTGCCTTCAACACGATATCCTGCGTGGGCTAAAGCCCACACTACGAGACTCCCGGACTTGACGATCGAGACGCCAGACTGCACAACCATGTGGTACGTCTCACGAAGGCTCCCTCGTTCCTCAGTCCGAATCGATTGCTCCCGACATGTCTGATGTCGACCTCAACCAACTGGAACTGCTCGCCCAAGTGGACCATCTGCTGCGGCAGGCTCACGTCTGGACCGAGACAGCGTCGCCCTGGCACCCGGTGGTGCAGGCTCAGGGGCTGTTGCGGCGAGTGCTGGCGCGGACCGATTCGTTGCGGATTCGGCTGGAGGCTCCGCTCGTCGTGGCCACATTCGGCGGGACCGGGACCGGGAAGAGTTCGTTGGTCAACGCCCTCGTCGGAGCGGACGTGACCCAGGCCGGTCGGCAGCGGCCCACGACTCGCAAGCCGATCGTGATCTGCCATTCGCGGACCGATGTCTCGCAGATCGGGCTGCCGCTCGCAGCCTGCGAACTGGTCCGTAGCGACTCCGATCTGGTCCGCGATCTGGTGATCGTCGACTGCCCCGACCCCGACACGAATGAGACCGAAACCCCCGGTAGCAACCTCGCGTTGCTGCATTCGCTGCTGCCGTTCTGCGACGTACTGCTCTATGTGTCGACGCAGCAGAAGTACCGCTCCGCCCGTGTCACCACCGAACTCGCCCAGGCCGCCAGCGGGTGCCGCGTGATCTTTGTCCAGACGCACGCCGACTTGGATGAAGATATCCGCCACGACTGGAGCCGCCAGCTCTCGGCCACGTTCGCCGAGCCGGAGATATACTTCGTCGACTCGCAACAGGCATTCCGCGAACAGCTCTCCGGCCAGCGTCCGACCGGCGAAATGGGTCGGTTGGTCGACCTGCTGATGCGCGAGCTGGGGAGTGCCTCGCGCGTGCGCATCCGCCGGGCCAATGTCGTCGATCTGCTCTCGGAGGCCATCGACCGTTGCCAGAGTCCGCTAACCGCAGCCGAACCCGAACTAGCGACCCTCGAACGCCTGCTGCTCGATCAACGCGGCCAGCTGGCCCAGCGGATGACGCAACAGCTGTGCAAGGACTTGGGGGTCAGTCGCGGGTTGTGGGAGCGTCGGCTGGTGGAGGCGGTCGTCGAGAACTGGGGGTTGAGTCCGTTCTCGGCGGTGCTGCGGGCCTACCACGGATTCGGGACGATCCTGACTTCGCTGAGCCTGACCCGGGCTCGCAGTACCGCTCAGATGGCGGTGATCGGAGCGGTGCATGGGTTCCGGATGCTGCGCGAACGGGCCGAACGACAGAGCGCGGAGGAGGGGCTGCTACGGGCCTCGTCGCTGGGGCTGGATGACTCGCTGTTGCGAGAAACGGAACTCATCATTGAGGGGCACGTGCGGAGTGCGGGGTTCGATCGGTCGCTGCTCCCCTCGTCGTCGCTGGATCAATTGCGAGAGCAAGCGGCGCGGATCGAGACGCAGTTCCTCGGCGATGCCAGCCAGCGGACGGATGAGTTGATTCACAAACTCGCGGCGAAGAACTCCCGCTGGTGGGTCCGCGGGTGGTACGAGCTGTTGTTCCTGTCCTACCTGGGCTTCGTGCTGTACCGCGTGGGCCGCAACTTCTTTCTCGATTCGTTCGTGCAGGACAAGCCGCTGCTCTCCACCGACTTCTACATGCCCGCCGCGATCTTCTGGGTGCTGTGGACCGGGGTGCTGTTGATCCTGTTCCTCGGTCGCCTCCGCAGTGGGTTACAGCGGGAGATCCAGGGGCTCGCCGCGCAGCTCGTCGATGTGCGTCTGGCCGGGGGGTTGTTCCCGCAACTCGAACAGGCGTGCCGTCTGGCCCGACAGCAGTCGCAGGAGTTGTCCCAGCTGCGCGAGTCGGTGGAGCGGATTCGGACGCTGGTGTCGACAGGTTCGAATCTGGGTTCGCGGCGAGCGCCGGGTTGAAGGTGGTCGGGTGGGAGTCCAGGCGTTAGCCTGTCCTGCGGCAGTGTCCAGCGATGTCCAACAATCCGTGTCGCCTTTCGCTCCGCGAAAGGGCGTTCTTTCGCGGAGCGAAAGACGACAATCCCGAGAGGTGACTGGATGAGCCGCTATTCCCGGCTCTCGGCGGCGTACTCCCGGAGGTCTTCGATCGACACGAACTCGACCGCCGACATGTGCGTCGCTTCGAGAACCACCGGCGGAGCGGCTCCCGCTTCCAGGGCCTCTTTCCACCGCGCCACACACAGGCACCAGCGATCCCCCGGCATCAGTCCCGGAAATTCGTACTCGTCGTTGGGGGTCGACAGGTCGTTCCCCTGAGCCTTCGAGAACTCCAGAAACTCCTCCGTCATCACCGCACACAGCACGTGCAGTCCCATGTCGGAGGCCCCGGTCTCGCAACAGCCGTTGCGAAAGAACCCGGTCATCGGTGAGACGCTGCACACTTCCAGCGTCGTTCCCAGCACATTCTTGCCAGCAGGCACAGTCGATCTCCTCGTTCACAGGGGGGAGTTTTCAGGATACCAGACTCGCCCCGAGAACGCTTCTCGATACGGTGTCGTGTGGACTTCCCGTGTGTGCATCAGAAAAGTAGGCAGAGTTTCGCCACGGATCCCCGTCACCTGGATAACGCGGGTTGTTGAAGAACCTGCACTTTAGCTGATCTCGTCGTCGCCCCGTGCTCTTCAGGTGCAGAGGGTGAGCAGGGTTTCGAGGAGGGCTTGGTATTTGTTGGTTTCGGGGGGC
>JAYWFM010000014.1:0-15650 GCA_043778825.1 Planctomycetota bacterium
CGTTCTCCCTTGGAATGTCGTGCCGTCAAACACAACCTCCAGTGGAAACCAGCATGCCCGTTCTTGCAACTCATCCCCCCAAATAGTGCGTTGAACCCCAAATACACCGTCATTGGAGTCCATCACGAACTCAATGTGCGAAAAGATGGCGACAAAGACATTGTCACTACTCATTGCATCAAAATCTCACTCAAGCCAGAATAGCAATTGAGCCATCACGATTACTCCTGTTTTGGCGGGGTGGCCCAGACCCGCTTTGGGCGCCTGGGTGACGAAGGAACGAGAGGGATCACCAGGGTGAGCTGTCCTCTGTCACCTCTTGTTGCTCTGTAATCCAGACACTCAAAGCAGTGCCTGGGCCACACCGCCTCAAACGCATGTTCATTCCACAACCAAGCGGAACGCGTCATCAATGGAAAACCCTGATCGGCATGGCAAATACGATGGATCATTTCAGCGGGCAATGAACACGGGAACGGATACCGCTAAAAGTGGATGCGGGTATGTGTTCTTCGTATTCTGCATAATGATAATATTGGGGTATATTGCCACGGCGATTAAGGGGTGCGCGGAGATATTTCGGTAGGCGTAGGCCAAGCTGTGCCTGACGCGATCTAAGTTGCACGCGTGGTGTCACTAGTTGGCTCGCCGGGTGCCACTGGCGGTCGCTTTGGACCGCCAGTGTTTACGCGATCAACTGACCTCATCATGACCAGCCACCGTTGGGTGGCACCGGTTGGCTCGCTTGGGAGCCTACCGGTGTGCCTTGGCACAGGAGGTTTGCGGGACGAGTCTCTCGATGTCAGAACCTCTTCCGGCTGCGCCGCTCCGGTAGACCCGAAGCGGTCAACCGAGGTCACCCCGCGAGCCCCCGGCGTGAGCCGGGGTGTTCATCACTCGCGACGGTCATTTTCCCGTGCGACCGGTCGTAGACACATCAGAGTGGACCAAGCCATCGGATGTTTCTTCGCGATAACACCCCGGCTTACGCCGGGGGCTCGCCTGAATTCTGATCATCGTCGTCGTCCACTCCATCTGGCCGCGCGAACCCATACTTCTTGAGACGCCGGTCCAGCGTGGTGCGCTCGATCCCGAGCATCCGCGCCGCTTGCGACTTGTTCCACCCGCACGACCGCAGCACGGCTTCGATGTACAGCCGCTCGACATCGTCGAGGCTGCGGGCCGCTTGGATCAGGCTGTCCCAGAGGCGGTAGCGGGGGTCGAAGGCGGTCTCGCCGGTGGGGGCGTCGGGTTCGGGTGCTGGGGACGGTTCATTGGGAGCCACGACTGCGGGAGCAGCCACGGGAGCGGCGGGCGTGGCGTGCGGGTGCAGCTCCAGTTTCGAGAGGACGATGTCCTCCTCGTTGATGAACTCCCGCTCGCACAGGATCACGGCTCGCTCGATCACGTTTCGCAGCTCGCGGACGTTCCCGGGCCAGGTGTGCTTGCACATCTTGTCGATCGCCGATCGATCGAACCCCCGCACCTTGGACTTTTGGTTGCGGACGAAGCGTTCGACGAAGTGCCGGGCGAGGTCGGGGATGTCCTCCGGATGTTCGCGCAGCGGCGGGGCGAACAGTTCGATGACCTGCAATCGGTAGAACAGGTCGCTGCGGTATTGTTTGTCGCGGACAGCTTGTTCGAGGTCGCGGTTCGTGGCACAGACCACGCGGACATCGACGCGGATCGTCTTGCCGCCGCCGACCCGTTCGAACTCTCTGGTTTCCAAAACGCGGAGGAACTTCGTCTGCACCTCCAGGCTCATCTCCCCGACCTCGTCGAGGAACAGCGTCCCGCCGTGGGCCTGCTCGAACTTGCCCGCTTTCATCCCGGTCGCCCCGGTGAACGAGCCCTTCTCATGCCCGAACAGTTCGCTCTCGAGTAGTGATTCGGTGAGCGCGGCACAGTTCACGCAGATGATCGGTCCATCGCGGCGGGGGCTGTTAAAGTGGACTGCGCGGGCGACCAATTCCTTGCCGACGCCGCTCTCCCCGCGAATCAGTACCGTGGCGTCGGACCGCGCCACGCGACCGATCGCCTGCTTGAGCTTCTGCACCGCCTGGCTGTTGCCGATCAGCTCGGATTCCATGCCGAGTTGGGCCTGGTACTCCTTGCTGCGCTGCTCCGAGATGATGAGGTTCTGGGCCAGCTTCTGGCGGTCGCGGGTCTTGCGGACGAGGCCCGCCATGTGATCGGCGACGGCCAGCGTATACTCCAGATGCCGACTGTCGAGCGGGTTCGTCACCGAGGTCGAGTAGAGATGGATCACGCCGATCGGACGCCCTTCGAGGCGGATCGGGGCACAGACCACGCTCTCCGCCGCCAGGATTTCGAGGCTCTTGCTCCGAGCCAGCGACGTGTTGTGCGACACGTCATGGGCCAGAATCGCCTCGCGCGATCGGAACACCTGCTCCGACAAATGGGACGAGAACCGCAGTTCCTTCGGCTGGTGATCCGGCACCCGCATGGCCATTACTTTGAGCAGTTTGGGATCGGAGATCTCCGCGTCCTCGGGCATCAGTAGCAGCGCCGCCATGGAGGCCGGGATCACGCGCAGCAGCCCGTCGAGCGTGATGTCCGCCAGGGCCTCGATGTCATCGGCCACCTGCATCGACTGCGACAACTGGAACAGATCGGCAGCCCCCAGCGGGCCGACGCGCGTCGATTGCACTCCCTCGGGGGCGTTGTACTGCGTCATCGATTTGCGTTCGATGATCGCAAACCCGTCCTGCTCATCGGTCGCTGAGGCCAGCGAATTCCCCAGTCCGTCGACCGGAGTTTGCTCGGGATGAAGCGCCGTCATCTGGATCCTGAAGTCGCCCACCGAGATCGTCTGCCCGGTCTGCACGACGGTGTCGCCATCGATCTTGGCCCCCTCGACGAACACGCCGTTGCGGCTCTGATTATCGCGGACATACCACGTGCCATTGCCGCAGAATACCTCGCAGTGGACACGGCTGCATTTGCGGTCGGGGACCACCAGCGTGTTACCGGGTGTGCGGCCAATGGTCACCCGCTGACCGGGCCGGATCTCGACGACCTGGAGTCGGGCCGAGCCGCGCTGGAGGATCAGGTAGCGGATGTCGGAGGCCGGGGACATGCGTTGCTCGCGGGGGGGAGAGGAGGGTTGATGGTTTATCGTTGATGGTTTATCGAAAGAGCGATGAGACGTGAGGCAACTTCTTGCTCCCGACTCCCGACCCCAGACTCCCGACTATCCCGGCGGCGTGTGTCCCATGTCGGCCATGAGCATCTTCATGTCTTCCCACACCGGCTTCTTGGCCTCGGGGCTTCGCAGCAGGTACGACGGGTGATAGGTACACAGCACCTTCGCCCGGCCATGTTTGAAGAACTGCCCGCGCAGCTTGCCGATCGTCTCGACGCTGCCCAGTAGGTTCTGAGCGGCTGTCGAGCCCCAGCAGACGATGTACTCGGGGTCGATGATCGCGATCTGGCCGTTGAGGTACTCGCGGCAATTGTGCGCCTCCTCTGGAGCCGGTGGGCGGTTCTCGGGGGGGCGGCACCGCAGGATGTTGCAGATGTACAACTCCTCACGTGTCCAGCCGCAGGCCCCGATGATCTTGGTCAGGAGTTGCCCCGCGCGACCGACGAACGGTTCGCCCTGTTCGTCCTCATCCGCTCCCGGGGCCTCGCCGATAAACATCACGCGGGCGTTGGGATTGCCGACGCCGAACACCGTCTGCGTGCGCGTCGTGGCCAACTCGTGACACCGCGTGCATTGGGCGACGCGAGCCGCAAGAGCAGCCAGTCGGCTCTCGCGACTCCCCTTCTGGGCGACCTCCGGAGCCACGGCGATGATCGGGAGTTCAAGACTGGTGGCGGCCTTCGAGGCACTGGACTTGCGAGCCATATCGGTCTGATCGTCCTCAACAAGAGCTGGCGGCGGAGGGGCAATGGACACGGGAGTTGAGGCGACAGGCCCAGCCACCGCAGGCACCACTTCCCGCGCAGCCACACGCTGCACATGGCTCAACCCGGCGGAGTGCCAGCTGCGAAGAATCTGCTGAAGAGCTCGCCCCGTCGACATGCGAAATCCACTGGGTCTCGTCCGAAAGTGCGTCCCACACGGAGTGGGTCCGTCCCTCGCATGGTAGCGAGAAACCGACGACGGGTCGCTTGTCGCGAGGGGTGAGGAGTGCCTAGCGTGTGCATTCGCCAATGGGTGGTCGATCACCCCGCATTCGGTCTCGCGGGTCTGACCCCGGCAGGGGTCACAGAAATTAGCCGGTGGTTGAGCGCAGCGACACCACCGGATGATGAGTCTCACTCGAACTCCCCATCCCGGAGGGATGGCAGAGGGGCGTCCCGTGGCCTTGCGGAGAGGGAGGGCGAGACTCCTGCCGAGCCGCTCGGGCAGAGGATGTCCACCCTAGCTCGCGGCTCCGCAGGAGCGTCGCCCTCCCGGCGAATCGACCGCGAGTCGAAGTCCTCTGGCATCCCTCCGGGATGCAAGGCGGTTGACAGGGAATCGGCTCCGGTGGTGTCGCTGCGCTCAACCACCGGCTCATTTCTGTCATCCCTCTGGGATGGGAAGCAACCCCATTGAGTGTATGCCTCCGACTCATCCAGTTTCACGGCTTCCCGCGCTCCTCATCCAGCACCTGCTTCAACGCATCTTTCCAGAACTCCAGATCGGCATCGGGTCGCTGGGGGCCGGGCTGATTGCGGAGCGGCTCGGGATCGGGAGTGGCCTGGCTGGGCGGGCTTTTCCCGCGCGAGGGGAGCGTCGCGATGCCGGGTCGGGGAGCGAGCGGGATGATGAGGTTCTGTATGGCGGACGGGGACTTCGGGGCCGGTGCGGGAGTGGTCGGTTTGGCGGTCGTCGCGGGCGGAGTCTCGGCGGACTGGATTCCCGAGAGGCTCTGTTCCAACGCCGCTGTCAGGTCGGCCTCTTCGGGGACTTCGATCTCGCCGAACTCCTTCAGCCAGTAGTCGACATCCCCCGTGGGCACTTGAGTCCCCGCCCCACTCGGCGAGTTCTCCTTCGGGATCGGCACGGGAGGCCGACTCACGTTCGAGGCACTTCCCTCAGCCGGTGCCGCCCGGCGTTCATCGAGCTCATCCAGAAACCGATCGCTGTTGATCGCCGTCGCCATCCGCTCCCGCGCGGCCCGATGCAGCCGCCGATCACTCGACACGATTCGCAATTCGCGCGGCTGGGGGTCTTGAGCAATCATCTCCTCGATCAGCTCATCGGCCTCGTGGCCCGGCTCCGGAAAGAGGACGCGTATCCCCTCGATCAACTCCTCCCGCGATGCGACGACCAGCAGGGTTTTGGCATCAAACACCACCGTCGTCGCCGCCCGCTGCTCCTTCGACATCTGGTACGCCAGACGCTTCATGAGCCGCAGACGCGCCCCCTCCAACTGCTTGCCGATCAGCTTGCCCCGCACCAGCCCAGCGGCGTGCAGGAGGTTGTAGCCATCGATGATCGTGCGGTGTGACATGGGGGCATCATAGCGGACAGGCCCGCCGTGGGGCACGTTTCCAACGTGCCCGTGCATTGTGGCATGACGCGGGAAAGACTTCCGAAGTCTTCTGAGACTTCGGAAGTCTGGCGGTCCCCAGGCACCGCATTCGCGGGTTCCGGCTCCCCGCGTTCTGGCGAACGCAGCTACGGGGCATCTCACGGTCGCTCCGCTGCCAACCGCGCGATGGCGTACGCACACGCCCCGACCGAATGCTCCGGGCCGAGAACACGCGCCAGTGAGAGTGTCTCGATGTCTGCGAGTGACGGAATCTCTTGCAGCACTTGCCGGGCGATGAACTCCCCTTCGCCAGAGAGCAGCAGCATCCGGGGCGGACTACTCTGCCGGGCCAGCACCTGCTCGACTGCCCGTCGAATCTGAGTCTGCTGGATCGAGGCCCACTGCCGGGCGAGGTCGTCCGTCTCGCACTCATCGATCTCCTCGGAGTCGGCACACAGCATTCGCACCAGCCGGTCGCGGGCGAACTCCCGCGTCGCCGGTCGACCGTTGGCGGTGTCGCAATCCTCGGGGGCCTCGGGGAGCGAGCCGAGCCAGAGATGGACATCCCGCGTCGTCGCGAACAGCTCCGCGGCGATGCCGATCCGCTGCCCCCGGAACTCAAGCTGCGGAGCCAGGGCGCACAGCGGAGTACGTCGCACTCCCGTATAAATCAGTTCGCCGCTTAACAGCCGCGTCGGGTCAGTGCCGCCTTCGGTGACGGGCGTCCCGTTGCTCAATGGAATAATGTCGGTGGTGGTCGAGCCGATGTCGATCAGCAGCGCGACTCCGACCGGGCAGGCTCGTCCGGCCCAGGTCGCCAGTGCGTGCCAGTTGGCTGCGGCCACGAGGATCGGGAACTCGCGGGCTTCGTCCTCGGTGAAGAACTCGGCTCCGGTTTGCCAGACGCGGAGGTCACCTCGGGGAAATGCCTTCTTGACGGAACTCAAGATCCGGTCGACCCCCTCGGCCTTGGTCCGGAAACAATCGGCCAATTCCCCCGTCATGGTGACGGCAATCACGTCTGGATCTTCGCCCAGGACCGGCTCCATCGACCTCAAGGCGTGCGTGAGACCGCCGGGATCTTTCCACATCGGGAAGGGAATCTCGAGCGTGCGGTCAATTCCATTCGACGCCTTGAGGTTCGCCCCTCCGATGTCGAGACCGATCAGTGTCCTCATCGAAACTCCCCCGCCGAGTTGAACTCCACGCACCCCGGTCGCCACCGAAGGGACTGGGGTGAAGGCTCTTCGCCGATCCACAACGCCGCCAGATTATCGAGGCACAGCTTCTGGTATCCCACATAACTCGTCGTCAGACGCGGGTTGATCTCGACGATCAGCGGAGTCTCTCTGTGGTCGTGGGATAGGCTTCCAGCCTGTCGAGTCTGATTCAGGGAATAACAGGCTGGAAGCCTATCCCACGATATCTCCGGGATCAGGACATCGACCCCGACATACCCGAACAAACCGGGGATGGTTGACAGAGTCTTCCGGATGAGCGAGTCCAGAGCGGGTGCATTCGCCAAATGGTGGTACTCGTTTCTTTCTGCCCCCTCTCCCCCACATTCGGCACTGCTTTCGGAGTGGACTCCACTGTGGGGGAGAGGGCCGGGGTGAGGGGGCCGGAACGAGCGGCGTGGCCCCCTCACCCCATCCCTCTCCCCCGTAACATGTCCACCCATGGATTGAGATCGATCGCGGGGGAGAGGGAGCCGGAAGGGGACGGCCATTTGGCGAATGCACTCGTCCAGAGCCCCCGTCTCACCCGTAGCTGGAATCCGTCCCCCAAGGTAGGCAAACTCCCGCTCGGGAGCGATGAACTGATCCGCCACCGGCAGCAGGTGAACCTCTCCCATCCGATCAATGATCGCCCCGACCGAGAGTGATCGACCGCGAATCAGCGGTTGGACAATGGCCTCGGTGCAACGATTCCGCGAGTCGTAACGACCAATCGCGGCATCCCACTCCGATGTCGATGTGACAAGCTGCATCGCCTGCGACCCCGCCCCCATGCGCAGCTTGAGCACGCGGGGCCACGGGAGTGAGGAGCACTCGTGACCTACCCGAGCTGTCGGAATCGTCGGAATCCCCCAGCGGGTGAAGTGCTCGTACAGCGTCCACTTGTCACCGCACAAATCGATGGCCTCGACCGAGCAGTTGAAGCTGCGGAGTGTCGCCTTTTGTTCCGCAAAAGAACGCTCTTTTGCGGAGCAAAAGACGACAGACACTCGCTTCGATAGTTCGTCATCGAGTTCCGGAGCAATGACGTACGTCGCATCGGCTTCGCGGCACAAGCGGGCAAAGACTTCGCGCTCCTCCTCCGGACCGGAGACGGAAACCACCTCAAAGATGCCTTTCACCGTAGCTGCGTTCGCCAGAACGCGGGCATCTGGGCCCACGTACCCGCCCTCTGGTGAGGGGCAGCGACGACTCTCTCCTGGCAGCATGAGGGATAACCGCTCGTCCCAAGTCGTCACGACCTGCAACGACGGGATTCGCAGCAGGTCGCCGAGCAAGGCCCGCAGCATGGCTGCCCCCTCGCGCACCAGACTCGCAGGCCGCTCGCCGCCTGACCAGCCACCGCCACAAATGAACTCGGACACAAACAGTCGCAATCGGAACTCCTGCGGCAAACACAGCTCAGAGGCAGCTCCGGTCTTCCAAGGCGGCTTCACGGCTCATGGTGTCATGGGTGAAGTCCGTCCAGACTGCCATCCCTCCGGAAGGGCTTGGCAGATATTAGCCAGTGATTGAGCACCGTGTGACCCCGCCGAACAATCTCCTGTTCTCCCATCCGTACACGCGGGGAGTACCTCGTGAAGGACGGAACCTCCCCGCGATCATTTGCAGAGCACGCAAACATTTTGGAGGTGAGAATCCCATCCATCTTTCACCACAAGCATCACACAACCGATACAACCCCTACACTCAATGCCTCAAGACATTTCGTTGCGACTGGTTCTCTTGAAACACTCAAACTCCTGTTGACCAGACTCACCGTCCCAACCTACAAATTCGGCATGACGGATGTGTCGTTCGTCACATCCCCCAACGCACGCGGAGGATTCGATGCCACGGCTTGGCCTGTACGCCTTGTTTTTGGTCGCACTCCTCCCCGGAGGATGCGGTGCCGAGAGTGAAAGACTTGACAATTCCTTCACGAAAATCGTGCGGATTGCCAACCTCCGCGAGTGGAAGTACGTCGTCCTGCATCACACGGCGACCGAGACCGGCAGCGTCGAGAGCATCGACGCCGCTCACAAGCTGCGGAAGGATGCGAATGGGAATCCCTGGCGCGGGATCGGCTACCACTTCCTGATCGGGAACGGTCATGGGATGAAAGACGGCGAAGTCTCAGCGACCTTCCGCTGGAAGGACCAGACAGACGGAGCCCATGCCGGGAGCGCCCAGTACAACACTCAAGGGATCGGAATCTGTCTCGTCGGCAACTTCGATGACGAGCCTCCCACTCCCGCCCAGATGAAGTCGCTGCGTGATCTGATGACCACGCTGCGGGCTGAATGCCGGATCGGCACCGACGGGATCGTCCGGCACACCGATATCAAACAAACCGCATGCCCAGGCAAACACTTTCCCTGGGACACATTGCTCACTTCAACAGACCCGGAGAGTGCTGCGAAAATGGTACGTGCGGGACGATCACAATAGATCGTCTCCAGCAGTGAAGACAACGCAGGCATCGCGTGAGTGAGTTCCAACCGGTCGATCCCCCTCGACTGGAACATAACCACAAGTCCATGGAATGGGTTTCTGCCATAGGAGGTTTTCCGGGTGATCTTCGGACCTTTTTCGGACGAGTTTTTCTGGTACGACGAATCCGAGTCGGACCCGGAGTTCTTGGATCCACTGCATGACCCGCTCTCCCCTCAGTCACAAGACGACTGGGGCTGGGATGAGTGGGGCGATCTCGTCGTGTACCGACCGGTCGGCTATGAGCCGGGATACCAGTACCCGCTGGTGATCTGGCTCTCGCAGGATGAGGTCTCCGGAGTCACGCTGCACGATTGGTTTCCGGACCTGAGCGACCGCAACTATGTCGGGGCCGAGGTGCGTCTGCTCCCCGGATCGACCGTGCTTCAGAATGTAGACCGGGTGGCCGTGGCGATCCGCGAAGTGGTCGCTCTGTACGGCATTCACATGCAGCGGGTGTGGATCGCCGGTGTGGGAGAGGCTGCGGACGTGGTGCTGCGGATGCTACCCGCGCTGTCGCGACTGGTCAGCGGCGGGATCGCCATCGCCCCGGCTGCACTCGAACCGTTGGACCCGCAAGTTCTCCACGCTGCGAACGAGAAGACCCTCTATCTGGCCACCACGGTGGGCGACGAGAGTGCTGTGGCGGAGTCGGTGGCGGAGTCGTGGGACATCCACGGGGGACGGTGCGACCTCACCGCATGGGAGTCGATGGAGTCCTCGCGACTGGCCCTCTGCCGCGATCTCAACGCCTGGTTGATGGAGCAGGTCTGCGCCCCGGCAGAGTCGGGTTTGCGAGGGTAATCGCCGTGGCATCTCCAGTCATCCGACGCGTGAGCGAGGGCCGAGCGCAGCGAGGGTCCGACCAAGAAGCGTCAAGACTGTGGGCTACCGTGTTGGCGAGGGCTTCACAGGGGGATCAAGATCGCGGAGTCCCCAGCGCGGTCCTGGGCCGCAACCCAAGGGGGAAGCCGTCAGCCGTCAGTGGTTAGCCAAAAGGCCATCCAGCAATGGCTCTGTCCCCCGAAGAGGTAGTCGGTGATAGCCCAGGGTCGCGACCGCAGGGATCGCACCCTGGGGCAGGCAGCCGCAGTTCGAATCAACCCTGAATGAGATGTCCCCCCCGCCCACCAAGTCGTGTAGTACCCCTTCGGGGCGGGGCTCGCATCTCTGCGGCCTGCTCTCATCTGCACTGCGTTCATCGGTGTTCATCTGCGGCGGTTCCCTCTTTCCCCCTCGGTCCCAAGCTCTACTTGGGCCGCATCTCCCCGAAGCTCCGCTTCGCCTGCGTACCCCTCGGCAACGAGCGTGGAACGCGGGTTCCGCGTGTGCGAGCGACAGGCTCCGGATAGAGGGCCCGCTCCGCTTCGAAGACTTCGCGTCGCAGCGAAACGGGCGTGGGGGGCGGGATTTCGCTTGGGGCGTCTAGGTGACGCAGGTTGAAGAGGTCTGTAAGCTGAGCGTGTCCTGCCGACCTCTTGCGGCTCTGCCACTCCAGCGAGAGTGGATTGGCACGCGGGCGAAGCGGAGCTTCGGGGATAGGCGTTCCCCAGCGGAGCTTGGGAACGAGGGTTGCTCGCCTCTTCATCCCAGTGAAATTCTCATGCTGCAACTCATCGCGGAAGGCCCGGAACCTCGGCAGCGCTGGCGGCAGGCGTTGGCGTCGGACCGCGACTATCGATTGGGGCGATCGAGCGAGGTCGAGTTGCCGGTGCCTTGGGAACCGGCGATGTCGCGCGTGCATTGCCTGGTCCGGGCGCGGCATGGGGAGATCGAGCTGGAGGTCTCGTCGCAGGCCAGTAACCCCGTGTTCCATCGCGGGGAGGCGATTCAAAAGACGCGACTCGCCGGGTCGGAGAGCTTCGTCATTGGCCGCACGCGGTTCATCGTGGCCCATGCCGATACCGATGACTCCAGCGGGTCCGACAGCCCGATTGAAGAGGTCGTGGTCACCCGCCAGCAACTCCAAAACGTCCGCTACGAAGACCCCGACCGCCGCATCGATGTCCTCGCCAAACTCTCCGATGTGTTCGGCAGCGCGCACGGGGAGATGGAGCGGGACAGCCGGTTGGTGAGTCTCATTCTGACCGGCGTGCGCTCGGCCGAGGCGGCTGCGATTATCGCTCTCGAAGACGACGGGACGATGCGGCTGCGGAGTTGGGAGCGCCGCCGCGAAACAGCCGGGGCGTTCCGTCCGAGCCGCCGCCTCGTGACGGATGCCCTGGGTCGCAAGCAGACGACGCTGCACCTGTGGGATCCCGGCACAGCCAGTGCGGAGACGGAGACCGACTACACCGTCTCCGCCGAATTCGATTGGGCGTTTTGCACGCCAGTGCGAGGCAGTCGCGGTCATCGCTGGGGCGTGTATGTCGCTGGGCAGTCGCCGGTCCACACGGGGACCACCGGGCGGCAGGTGCTGCAAGCGGACATCAAGTTCATCGAACTGCTGGCCGAGTTGATCGGGTCGGTCGATCGCCAGAACCGGTTGGAGGGGGACTTGTCCGTACTCCGGCAGTTCCTCTCGCCGCCGATCCTGACCGCTCTGGAGCGGGCCGGGGATCGCGAGTCGATGGCCGCTGACCTCGAGCCGCGCGAGTGCGATGTGACCGTGCTGTTCTGCGACTTGCGAGGCTTCAGCCAGCGGTCCGAGGAGTCGTCCGGAGACTTGCCGGGGTTGCTGAATCGTGTGAGCGGGGCCTTGGAGATCATGACGCAAAGCATCCTCAAGCACGGCGGCGTGACGGGGGATTTTCTCGGTGATGCGTCGCTCGGGTTCTGGGGCTGGCCGTTTGCGAGCGAGGAGGCTCCGCTCAATGCCTGTCGCGCCGCTCTCGCGATTCGCCGAGCCTTTCAAAAGGCCCGCGAGACTCCGCACCACCCGCTGAACGACTTCGAGATGGGAATCGGCATCGCTCATGGCCGCGCCGTCGCTGGCAAGATCGGCACCAGCGACCGCGTGACCGTCACCGTCTTCGGCCCGGTCGTGAACCTCGCCGCCCGACTGGAGACGATGACGAAGCAGCTGCGCGTGCCGATCCTGCTGGATGAGGCGACGGCCAACCTCGCCCGCACCCGGTTCTCGCGCGAGGAGGGCCGCACCCGCCGTCTGGGAACCGTCCAGCCGTACGGGATGGAGACGACGCTGCAAGTCAGCGAACTACTCCCGTCCCTCGCCGAGTTCCCCGAACTCACCGATGAGCACATCACTCGCTACGAGCAAGGCGTCGACCACTTCACCGCCGGTCGCTGGGGCGAAGCCTACCGCTGCCTGCACGACATGCCCCCCACCGACCAGGCCCAAGACTTCCTCACCCTCCGCATCGCCCAGCACAACCGCAACCCCCCGCCGGGTTGGAACGGGGTGATTCAGTTGCCGAATAAGTAGGTTGGGATTTTTTCCGAGCGGCACTTGCACGAGTTGCAACACTCAGCAGCGGGGTGGCGGGTGGCCCCGCCATGGTAGGGGCCAAAGCATCACAACCGAGGGTACCCCGCGAGATTTTCTTGATCAATCCAGCCGGGTTTGATAGAATCGATTGTAGAGGTTGTACGGACGAGCCTCTAACTCTGAGGCTCGGTACAGGTCTCTGCCTCAAGGACTCGCGAATGTACGACACTCCAAAAGAAGAAGTTTGCAAAATCGACGGTGGATGTGAGGTGACTTGCATCCAGCAGCCCGGAGAGACGACGTGGAAGATCAAATCGATTGAAAGGAATATGGCAATGGGTACGGCACTGGCTGGGACGTTGCACTTCGGGTCGTCCACAGCCTGGACTCCGGCTGATCTCAAGTGGGACGACACGTCGTATGCCTCACTTGAGGGTGCGTGTGCGTACGCAGCGAGCCGCTTATCCGAAGTGCGTTAAGTTCAGCGGGGTAGCACCGGTTGGCCCGCCCTGGGGCCTACGGGTGTGCCAGCGGCCCAAAGTGAACTCTCGGTGCAAGAACCTCCTGTGGCAAAGCCACCCCTACCCCGCTGGTCGAACGATCTGGACCAACGTGTGAACCTTTCCACCTGATGTGTGTCCTAGCAGATGACAATTCAAAAGGGAGACGACATGAACTTCAGCGAACTTCGGGAGTACGACAGGCTGCTTTCAAACATCGCCCCGGAACTCAAATCGATTTTGCCGGGCCTGTTGAAAGGCACCCCACTGGAAAAGACTGGCGAGGTTCTCTCGTCTCTCTTGGCTGCACTTGAGTCGATAAAAACGGGCATTCTTGATCTTTCAGAGGCGGGCAATGTCTACGCAACAAATGTGCTCTTCAGGGTTTTCCTAGAACACAAACTCAAGCTTTTTGGAATCTACCTACAGTCAAATAAACAGGTGACTGACGAATTTGCAGAGCAGTACCTGAGATTGAGCGAAGTTGAGGCATCTCAATTCATGAAAGCGATTGCCGCTGCGGGACTTGATATCAAGTGCTTCAACGATTCCCCGCTGGCTCCATTCTTCGCGAAGGGGCGGATTCTCACCTCGCAAGAGCGAGAGAAGCTGGAATCCCCGTTCAAGCACAAGAAACTGATCGAACTCATCAGTACTGAGATTGGGCAGAAACAACCAGGTTTCCTGTCCAAGATCATTCCCAACTACTGCCAACTATCTGGTTTCGTGCATGGTGGACCTTCGACATCGCTGATTCTGAATGCGATGCCCACCGAAATGGCTCAAGCCGACAGTCTGCTTAATAACGCTCGTCTCGTAGTAGGCATGTTCTGTTCAGCGAAGCGATGGTTGCTGGACATGGCTGCGTACATCCAACCGGACCTTCAATCGCAACTTGACGAGTTCAATGCCGCAATAGACCAATTGGGCTAACTAAAAATGATGCGGGCCATCCCAGACAGCTGCATCATTGATCGCAGGGTGGCACAGGTTGACGCTTCGGCTACCTGTGTGCCTTGGCGGGGTGGCCCAGACATCGCTTTGAATGTCTGGGTGACGCAGGTACAGGAGGGATGTGAAGAGCGGTCGGGTGGCACGGGTCGGGTGGCACGGTCTGAGGCTTTGCGAAGGCCGTGGTCTTCTCGACGCTCGCCACGCCCTTCCTCAAAGCCGTCAGGTCGTGCCACCCAAACGTCAGGGGCGTGCCACCCCAAAATCACTTCCCTTCAGGCTGCGGGGCCTCTACGGTCGTGCCACCCGACCCGACCCCCTCATCTTGGTCGACAGCAGCCTTTTGCGTAGCAACCCGCTCGAATTTCTTGCCTGTGACTTTTGGATAGAGTAACTCGGCCTCCTTGGCAGCTGCTGTCTCGGGGAATTGTTCTAGTACAGCTACCAGCCACGGGACAGAACTAGCAGGACGCCCCTTGTCGATGAATTGTTTGCCAAGCCTCAGTTTGCCTTGAGCTTGTCGCTCTCGATCCACTACCGGATTCGCGATGTCTGGTCGGACGGGGACTGGCAAACCCGATGGCTTGAATTCCTGAGCGATTCGGTCGCGATCATCAATTGCGGATACTGACTCACCATCGCGCAATACCTCAAAAACCCATACTTTCGAAAACCCTCCTGAAGGCGTTTCAAGGATGAGTTCGAGCTTTACCGTACCGCCCATACCGAATGGGACATAGTGCCCAGGAGTGAAATAGGCTATTGCCCTGCCCTCGTCGATTCTCTCTGAACGTGACTTTCCTAGTAAAATGATTGTGCGACGGCGAGACTCACGAGGATCCGGAATAACCTCAAATCTCGAACTCGAGTTCAATTCCATGTGATTATACGTGACTTCCACCTCGATGCCTTTTCTGTTCGATATTCTGACTGTATCAGAGGGACCTTCGACTACGGAGTCCACAGTCGTCAAGCATGATCCTTTGTACTGTTCAAAATCAAATCCCAAATACTTGTAGTAGCCGACTCGGACCGATTCATGCTTTATTGGCAATGAATAGCACTCTGCTGATGGTGTCAACCCATTAGGCGGAGGAATGAACCGCGTGAAGAGGGACCAGAGTCCAAACATCCCTATCAAAATCAACGCCAAGCTCCCACAGCCTAACGACGCCTTCGCATCTTTCTTTCTCATAGTGGCTGTTCCTGGACGCTTTGGTTCGCGGGATCTTGAGTCTCCAAGGCATCCACGCACACAACGAACGCATTGTAGCCAATCAGAACTTGGGGTTCATTCTCGCGGGGTGGCGGGGTGGCGGGGTGGCCCAGACATCGCTTAGGGTGTCTGGGTGACGCAGGAACAGGAGGGATGGGAAGAAGCCTGATTCTCGCTGCCGACGCTCACTTGTCAATCCTCTTGTTGCCCTGCAACCCCAGACTCTCAAAGCAGTGCCTGGGCCACCCGGCGAGAACATGCTCCGCTTCGAAGACTTCGCGTCGCAGCTAAACGGTGAGCGGCGGGGTGGCCACGGCAGGTGTGTTTGGTCGTCAGGCGGGGAAGACCGGATGGAGGAGGTGAACCAGCCGAGCGGCGGGTAAAATGACGGCATGG
>JAYWFM010000015.1:0-6556 GCA_043778825.1 Planctomycetota bacterium
CATCCGTCTCAACACCCTCCTGAAAAACCTCAAAATTCAAACCCCGGTCGCGGCACTCTCAACTTGACAAGCGACACAGTCGCTCCGTGGTGAATTTCCTGCCGCTGCCTACTTTTGTGATGCACACACAGCCCGGTGGCGGGGAAGCGTCTTGGTTGCGATTGACCCGGCGACCATTCAGACTGGTCATGCTCGCCGTTCGGGAATGTCCTCCGCGAACGGTTTCGTGAATGAGGTCTTTGAGTGTCCACCGTCAGTCCCGATCCCCCTGTTCCCTCCCCCGTGGACACCCCGCCCCCCGAGCCGTGCCCGACCCCCCTCAACTGGGTCGATGTCGTCACAGCTGTCGAGTCGGAGTGCCAGCGGATCTCGGTCCAGTTGGAGAACGGCGAGATGCTGGCCACGGTCTACGGAGCCGGGCCGCCGTTGTACTTCATCGGAGGAGCGACCGGGTCCGCGCGGTTGTTTGCACTGACGGCGTATCTGTTGCGGGAAGAGTACACCTGTGTCATGGTCGCGACGGCCACGTGGACGGCAAAGCCTCGCGCTCTGCTCGACCAGTCAGCCGAGGCGATCTGCCGACTGGCCAATTCGCTGGGGCATGCACAATTCGATTTGTATGCCGCAGGGTTTGGGTGTCATGTGGCGCTCTCGCTGCTCAAGCACCACGCGGAGCGAGTCGGCCATGTACTCCTGCAAGGCCCGGTCTTGCGACAGCCGACACTGGCGCGGGAGCGGTTCTTGCATCGTCTCGGGCAGCGTCTCTCCCGTCCAATGTCGACGCTGCCGGGGTGGCTGCGGGTGCAGCAGCAGAACCACCACGGGTACTTCCCGCCGTTCGACCCCACGCGGTATCAGTTCCTGCTCGATGAGTTGGGAGCCTCTCCGGTGGGACAGGTCTCGCACCGACTGATCGCCGCCAGCGAAGCCGATTGGAGCGAAGTCGTGCCTGCGGTGCGAACACCGATACTCGTCGTGCGCTGTGAGGGGGAAGGGCTGGCACTGGCGAAACTCAGCGAGGAGTTCGCCGCGTGCCTGCCCGGTGTCCGGGTCGAGCCGATGCCCTTGGCGGGGCATTACCCGTACCTGACGCACCCGAACCGGCTGGTGAAGATCATCAAGCAGTTCTTGCACCCCGTGAGTCCCTGACCCATTGTCGTCTTTCGCTCCGCGAAAGAACGTCCTTTTGCGGAGCAAAAGGCGACTCTGAAAGACACCCCATGAACGCTGCCTCCGCATTCGAACCGCTCGACCTGATCGCCGTCGGGGCACACCCGGATGATGTCGAGATCGCCATCGGCGGCACGCTGGCCAAGCTCGTGAAGCAGGGCCACCGTGTCGGCATCATCGACCTCACCGATGGCGAGCCGACCCCCGGCAGCCCCGGTCCCGAGGTGCGTCTGGCCGAAGCTCAAGAGGCCGCGAAGATCCTCGGCGTGCAGATGCGGCTCACGCTCGACCTCCCCAACCGAAGACTCTTCGACGGCTACGAGGCCCGCGTCGCGCTGGCCAAGGTGTTCCGCCAGTACCGCCCCAAGGTCGTCCTCGGCATCTACGGCAAAACCCCGATGGCCTCGCCCGATCACTGGCAGGCCATGCAGATCACCGACGCAGCCGTGTTCTACTCGCGGCTGTCGAAGTGGGACGCGGAGTTCGATGGCCTGCCGACACATGCGATCCAGAAGCTGATCTGGTATCCCCTCGGCTGGGCCTCAGCCACGCACGAAACGCCGGGGAGTTTTGTGATCGACATCGGCGACACGCTGGAGACCAAGCTCGCGTCGATCCGGGCCTATCAAACGCAATTCCCCCCAGGGAAGGAGCGGGTGTTCCGCATGGTGGAGGCTCAAGCCAAGCTGCTGGGCGGCCTGACCGGGGTGGCTGCCGGTGAGTTGCTGATCTCGCCGCATCCGCCGGTGGTCGGGGATTTGCTGACGCAATTCTCGGTGCCGTGAAGCGAGCGACAGACGTGAGTCTGTCGAGACACCGCGTGACTCCGGAATTGCTGGGTGACACATGAACAAGAGGGTTGCCAGATGACTCCCCCCTGACGACTTCTTGTTGCTCTGCAACCCAGACGCTCAAAGCCGCGTCTGGGCCACCCCGCCAAGCGGCAACCTGTGCCACCCCGTGAAGTTCTGGGTTTATTTGAATTGTGCGTCTGAGTTGGCCAACGTTATTGGGAAACCCATTCCGATACCGGACCAACCATTGACTGACCAGCAGATTTCAGAAGCGATAGCAATCCGTCAAAGGCCATCGACGTAGCCTTGTCTTTAATTTGCTTTGTGACCTTGTTCCAAATGGTGTCGTCTCTGGCGGCGGCCAAGAAATCATGACCTGCCCATGTCAGCCGGTAGATCAGCATATCGGGGAAGCGTGAATCCGTGTGGGAAATATCCTCCGTAAGAGTAAGGCCAGCTTCTTTCATGAGGGCACAGTGATAACCGATTTCAGCGCGCGAAAAACTGTCGATCGTAATCTGGAGAGATTCGAGTTGATCCGGTGCGTCTTCGATGTGGAAGGCGAGCTTTCGGATCAGGTTCATGTTGCGTTTCATGGATCGCCTTGATGCACCCAACGAGAGAGTTCAGCCGCAATGGCTAGCACGGATGGCTGGCCGTTGTCGGCTGCAACGCGTTGTTGATTCGCCCACCAACGAGGAAATGCACAAACGGCTTCGACGAGGGTCGCATCGTTGCCGCGCTGGCTGCTGACCATCGGGATCAGCGTCCCGGCTATGCCGCCAGAGCGGTGTACCAAGATCGCGAACCCCTGTCAAATCCGCGTAGCTCGCCACTGGATGTCAAAGGGTTCCATCTCGCCTCAAATCGGCGACAAACTGCGAATGCGGAATCACCGGCTCGTCACGTCGCTCTGCCACAGCCGCGAGGTCGTTCAAGTCCTCCAGGAGCTTCTCATACTCAGTAATAGGAAGCACCACAGCGGTTCGCTCGCCGTGTTCGTCAGTCAAATATTGCAGCGTTTGGCTCATGGAAAAATGAAACGTACGGCTTTTAGAAGTGTCGAGGGGAGCAGGCAAATGGGGGCAGGGGGCCACCTCGTCTAATTGTGCCCCGATATAACCCGGATGAAATCTGACCAGAGTTCATGCACAGCTACAGTCCCAGCAACCCGTCTGAACCCAGATTGCCGGAGATCGTCTTCATACTTGAATACCTTGTATTGCTTCGGGTCTTCCGGATGTTGGCCCGTGATCACTCGCGGCCTATCCTGACCGTACCCCCAAGAGTGGACAGAGTCATCATAGTCGAGAGACACATCCTCGATAACACTGCCCATAAACCCGTTGTCACGGGGATTGCCGTGTGTGAACACGAGGAACATCCCTGGACCCAGCTTATGCTCAACGAGGAACGTGGGTAACATCTCGAGTAGGTTTGCGTTTGGACACGGTCACACTGTAGTCAACAAATGTGTACTCGTCAAACTGGACTTCCCCACGAATCGTGGGGAAGTCCAAACCGCATACGGAACTAATGTCTGAACTCAGGGTTTCAATGGGTCTCGCTCGCCCGCGATGGGATCCGAGTCCTTGATTCCTTGCAAGAACCCTTGCATGTCTTTTTGATCCTGAATCGGCTTGAGGGCACTACCAATCGCAGCTTGTGTTGATGGCTCTGAAATCATTCGTGTCTCGTAATCATCAAGCGATTCCCCATTTGGCCGAAGATTCTCGGGAGCCATTCTGACAAGAACACGGCCATCTTGATCCAGCAAAAAGACTTGGTCAAAGATTATTCTCGCTCCGAGGGGGTTCTTGGCTCGATACTTCAGCCGCACGGAGATTCCCGGTTTTATGATCGGCTTCCACCAGTTGTCCCACATCCGAAGGTTGTCGTCATTGTCCGGGTACGTGTACACAAGAGATTTTTCCAAGGGGTCAGATGGCCACCATTTGATTTCTTCGAAATCAGGGTCATTGAGGTTTGCTTTGAGGTACTTTCGGATTGCTGACTTGGCTGATATGTCGCCCAGAAGTCCGTCGATACGACTGCCTTTCGAGCCAAACAAAACCCATCCCATCCCAAGTCCGAGTAGGATCAACAAGGCAGACATCATTACCCGGTAGAACACAGCGCTCCGTGGGTGTAGCAATTGTTTCTTCTCGATCATTTGAGGGGGATCAGCGACAGTCGGAACATGGAGCAACTGGCGAAACAAGTCCTGTACATCCTGCTCGATCATTTGAGGGTGATCGAGTGCATGCGGAGATGAATCAACTTCTTCTTCAGGAGGGGTGAGCCGTTTGGGCAGGGCTGTCAAAGGCGATGCTTTGAATACATTCTGGCAGGTACTACAGCGGAGCTTCTTGCCTGCCTGTTCGGGGGGCACGCTATAGACGGTCTGACACTGTGGACAACGACACTTCATGACTGGCTCATCACTGTGAACGAAACACCCATCGGGAATTTACCACCTGTGATTCAGAACACAATCAGGCGTGACGGCACAGATATCGCGTTTGGCATCTGTGTGCCAGCGGCACAAGATGTTAGCCCAGAGACGACTCCTGCTGCAAGAACTTCTTCCGGTGATCGCCGCCCCGGTCGCCCACGGCGACCACTCCGCCTTACAGCAACTGGCGAAACTCCTCCACGTCAGTCCGGCATCCTGCACAATCCCGCCCAACGTAAACGCCTGGATCGGATTGTGCCGTGGAATCGTCACCTGACGGACGCCATCAGTCATCACGATGTGCTTGCCTTGGCGGATGATCGCAAACCCCGCTTTTTCCAGAGCCCGAATCGCATTCAGGTGATTGACCCCCACAATCTTGGGCACCGCTAGACCTGCACTTCCACATCGCGACACTCCACATCCTTGAAGCGATCTTCCAAGGCGGCCAAGTATTCGCGAATCGCATCCTGGATGTTGGCCAATGCCTCTTCCTCGGTGTCACCCTCAGACCAGCAACCCGGCAGTGCTGGCACGGACACGCTGATCCCCTCGTCGGTGCGGTGAATGGCAATCTTGTAATGCATGGGATCCTCCTCTTCCGGCAGCATACCCGAGCCCCGCCTGGCTGGGAATGGGGAACATCCTACTTGAGCATGCGAAGTGTCTCCACAAGATCGTGATGCTGATCGGCCACGTTGAGCAGATCCCAGGCGTCTTCGGGTTTGAGGGTCAGCCACTCGGTGGGGTCGGTTTCGTTTGGGGCGGGGGCAGCAGGGCGGGTGACGAGTTGGGCTTCGGGGGTGCGGAGCAGGGTCTCGCCGCTGGAGTTGGTGACTTGGATGTCGGGGCGACCGGGGTCGGTCTTGTCGGCGACGGCAAGGAGATCGACGAGGGGAGAGTCGCCTTTTGCTCCGCAAAAGGGCGGCCTTTCGCGGAGCGAAAGGCGACTCTCGGGGAACAACCAGATGGAGAGCGTCACGGCGAGATCGGTGGTCTGGACCAGTTCGAGGACTGTCGATCCACCGGCGTGGCCTGCTCCGCTCTGCACGATCAATGGCACTCGCACCAGTTCCGTATGCAACTCCACCGGACGCTGCACCGGCCATTCGCGGGGCAGGTCATCGCCCAGCAATCCGACGATGATCAGTAAGCTGTCGGGGTGGGCGTGCCGCTGAGTCTCGCGGATCAGTCGGCCCAGACGCTCGTCGAGCTTCTCCACGCAGGCGGTGTAGAGCGCGAGGCTCAGGCGGTTGACGACGCGATCGGGTTCAGCGGGTCGCGAGCGGCGCGAGAAGTGTCCCTCGGCGACGAGTTCCTGGATCGCTCGCTCGGGCGTCATCTCCGGTGACTCGTCCGCCAGGAGTTCCTCCCACGTCGTTCCGAGCAGGCGGGCGACCTCCACATCCCAGCCGCTGTGATCCGGCACCCAGGGGTCGGGAATGCCGATCCCTTGAATCCAGATGAGGCCGGGCCGCTCGCTCGCCAGCTGAGATCGGATCGCGTCTACCCCGTCGTGAACCCATTCGCGAGCAGGTTGGTCGGGAGACGGCTTGACGATTTGGATCGGAACGCCAGCGGACTCGCATTCGGACCACAGGAGCTGCGCGAGCGGCGTGGCCTCCCAGTCCTCGGTCGGTGAGGTATCCGGCACCGCATGACACAGAGCGTTGTGGAACACCGCAGCCCGCGAAGCGAGTTGATCCAGCGCAGGCGTCCGGACGCGATACTGCCCATACGCTCCGAGCAGACTCGCAGCGAGATGGTCGAGAGTGATCAGGATCGCGTGTCGGGGCAAGGGGGGTTCCGAAGAGTTGATGGTTGATCGACAGAGTGGGGCGAGGTAGTAGCCACCTTCGCCAGAAGGTGGGCGAACGCTCTGGCGTCAGACTTCCGAAGGAGTGTAGTCGCCATCCTACGCAGAATCCCCTGGGATTCTCGCCCCGAAGGGGCTTGACTCGATAGCCCAGGGCGGAAGCCCTGGGAACACGTGGCCCCCTCAACCGATCAAGGCCCAACGGGCCGTCACCCGCTGGCGAAGTCGAGTGACGGCCCGTTGGGCCTTGAGGAAAGTTTGGCTTCCGATTTCCCAGGGCTGCGCCCTGGGCTTTCGAGTCAGGCCCCGTTGGGGCTGAGG
>JAYWFM010000016.1:0-2710 GCA_043778825.1 Planctomycetota bacterium
GCGGCGAGCCAGTTCGGGAGGGCGAAGCTCCTGCTGAGCCGCGAGCCAGGGACGACGTTTTCTCGCGCGAGCGGCTCGGCAGGAGCCTCGCCCTCCCGATGGAGGCGATCCCCCAGTTTTAGCGTGGACGAGGCACTAGGCAGAGATTCACCACGGAGACACGGAGGCACGGAGGAGAACTTCGCTCGGTTCCCACGCTCAGGCAGCGGACGAAAAGGTGGAGACAGGATCAACAGGATTCACAGGATGAATCGCAGACTGTCCAACTTGAGTGGGGATTCATCCTGTCAATCCTGTACATCCTGTCTAAACCAACCATGTTAAAACGTCAGGATTTCTCGTTGCCTGCGTGCCTCCGTGGTGAATTGCTGCCGCTGCTTACTTTTCTGAGGCACACCCGACAAAACACGGATTGCAACCCCACGTTTGACGCCCCTTGGCCGTATCTGCGATCCTACCCGGCTGCGCGAGCCTCCCGCTCGCGAGGTCGTCTTCTGCCGGGTGCGGGTTCAGCATGATTGTCAGTCGTCAGTGGCTTCTCGAATACATCCCGCTCGATCTTCCGGTGGAGGAGTGGGCCGATCGGCTCACGATGTCGGGGTGTAACCTCGAATCGATCGAGCCCGCAGGCAGCGACTTTGCCGTTGATCTGGAGATCACCAGTAACCGCGCTGACTGCCTCGGGCATCTCGGCATCGCGCGGGAGTTGAGCGTGCTGCTCGATGCTCCGTTCACCCGACCGGGGGCGATGGTCGAGCCGGTGGCGGACCTCACCGAGAGCGTGACCTCGGTCGAGTTACAGTGCCCGGAGATGTGCCCGCAGTACATGGCCCGCGTGCTGCGTGGCGTGAAGGTTGGCCCGTCCCCTGCATGGATGGTCGAGCGACTCCAGACCGTCTTCCCCGGCTACAAGCCAATCAACAACATTGTCGACATCACCAACTACGTGATGCTGGAATGCGGCCAACCGCTGCACGCCTTTGACTTCGACAAGCTGGCCGGAAAGAAGATCATCGTGCGGAAGGCCCGCACTGGCGAGAAGCTGGCCGCGATCAACCACATCGAGTACACCCTGACCCCCGAGATGTGCGTCATCGCCGATGCCGAGAAGCCGGTGGCCATCGCGGGCGTGATGGGCGGGGCGGAGACGGAGATCACTGCCGGGACGGTCAACGTCCTGATCGAGACTGCCAACTTCACGCCGCTCTCCGTCCGCAACGCCGCTCGGTCGCTCAAGCTGCACAGCCCGTCGTCGTACCGGTTCGAGCGGCAGGTCGACATCCAGCAACTCGACTGGGCCAGCCGTCGCTGCTGCGAGTTGATCCAGCAACTGGCCGGGGGCGAACTCCTCGATGAGCCGATCGTCGAGGGAGATGTCCCCGACTGGAACCCCGAGCTGATTACGTTACGGTTCGCCCGCGTGGAAGCGGTCCTGGGGATCAAAGTCCCGGTCGATGAGTGCGTCCGCATCCTGACCAGCCTCGGCCTGCCGGTGATGGGCAAGGTCACGGGCGAGTCGGCCAAATTCCGCCCGCCGTCGTGGCGTCGCGACTTGACCCGCGAGATCGACCTCATCGAAGAGATCATCCGCATCCACGGCTACGATAACATCCCCGAAGACCGCCCGATCCCCGTCGTCTCCGGCAGCCGCTCCACCGCCGAACGGGTTCGCGAACGGATCGAGCATGTCCTCACAGCTGCCGGGTTCAACGAGGCCCTGACGTTCTCGTTCGTGACCGAGGAACTGGCGAAAACGTTCGTGAGGGATGCCAGCTTGCCGGACTTGATCCTCACGCAAACCGCCGGAGAGTTCGGCAACCGCGCCCGCGCCACGATCATCCCCAGCCTGCTCGCCGCCCGTCGCGAGAACGAGCGGCAGGGGAACCTGACCGCCGATCTGTACGAGATCGCCCGCGTGTTCCTCGGCACCGATCCGTCGAACCCCGCGACCCAGCCGCTCCGTATCGCCCTCATCACCGGTCGGTCATTCTTCGAGGTCAAGGGCGTTCTGGAAGCCGTGGCCCGCGCGATCAACCCCGCATTGACGATCACCGCCCAACCCAGTTCCATCGCTCAGTTCACGCCCGGTCGCGGGGCCGAGTTGTCGTTGAGTGTCGCCTTTCGCTCCGCGAAAGAGCACTCTTCTGCGGAGCAGAAGGCGACTCTCTGGGGAGTCCTTGGCGAGATCGACCGCAGCGCCTCTCATGTCCGCGACCTGAAGCTGCGCGAACCCGCGACGATTGCGGAGTTCGACCTGCAACCGCTGATCGACCACGCGGTGTTGGTGGCCCAGGCTCAACCGCTGCCCGCCAACCCGGCAGTCACGCGCGATCTGAACCTCGTCCTCGACGAGTCCGTCACCTGGGCCACTCTCGAAGCCACCGTCCGAGGCTCCGCCGGTCCGCACTTGGAACAAGTCCGGTTCGTCGACCAGTACCGAGGCAAGCACATCCCGACCGGCAAAAAGTCCTACGTCT
Source organism: Planctomycetota bacterium (assembly GCA_043778825.1). Taxonomy (GTDB): domain Bacteria; phylum Planctomycetota; class Planctomycetia; order Planctomycetales; family Planctomycetaceae; genus TH-plancto1. The sequence goes on from JAYWFM010000016.1 coordinate 2,478, forward strand.
TCTCGATGGCCCTGCGCGCTTCCGATCGCACACTGACCAGCGAAGAGATCGACGCGGTGCAGGCCAGTGTGCTGAAAGCCTGCGAGACCGGCCTCGGAGCGGCCCTGCGCGGCTAACCCGTGGGGCACATTCTTCGCCGCGAAGCGGCGGCAGCGTATAGCCGTGGGCGTTCGCCTTACGTTTAGGCACATCTCGGTCTCAGTCTTCTCAGAGCGTTCGCGCCGTCGAGCATG
>JAYWFM010000017.1:0-6533 GCA_043778825.1 Planctomycetota bacterium
GAAGTCGAAGTAGTGTGGGCTTTAGCCCACGCTTCCCTGATGATAACGCTCCCGCGTGGGCTAAAGCCCACGCTACAGGGACTTTTGTCGGAAACGTCATCTTTACGTTCCTGGGCGGCATCTTCACCGCAGCCATTTACTGGGTCATCCACCGCTCGACCTGGGACCGATTGAGACGGATGATCCGGATGACGTGCAGTCGACGGAGAAGCCGTGAGGCGTAGAACGGAATGCATTCCCTTCCGTGCGTGCATCAGAGTGTGTGCGTCTCCAAGGTCGGTCAGCTGGAGACGGGCACAGATTCACGACACAGGCACCGAGAATCCCAGCCGTTGACCGCTTGCACAACTGGCCACCCTTTCGATTCATCAAACGGACTCTTCGCCCCGCAGGGGCAGCCACATATCAGCCCAGGGCAGAGTGACACGACGAACGTCGTGGAACGCCGCCCTGGGGATGCGACCCAGCCACGGCTCAAGCCCTGAAGGGGCGGAACAATCTCGGGCCGCTTACTGTTGCGCCCTTTCAGGGCTTGGGGCGTCGGTGGCGCCCGCAACCCAGGGCGGCGCGGGACGACTGGCGTCGTGCCGCTCTGCCATGGGCTGGTTTGTGGCTGCCCTTTCAGGGCGAAGACTGGGCGGGTTCGCCGACGGGGTGCGGGGCCAGTCGCGGAAATTGACGGGCCGCCGAGTGCCCTGGAAGGAGCTGGTGGCTCGGGCCTTTGCTCGACGCTCTGTGGTGATTTCTCACTGACAAACCAGACGCACACACTGGATCAGAGCGTCGTGCGACAAGGGCTCTTCCCCGTAAGGGATCGTGCGGTAGAATGACATTGCGGTGATTCGGGTTGTTCCGGGGCATACTTCATCGATTCTTGATCTCCCGGGCTGAATGGACCGCTCAACGCTACCATCCTGTTTTCGCAGTTCCTAAGATTCCTACGGTCGATTGTCGGGACTGGACCGCCGTTTCGTTTTTCTCATCACTCCTGCTGAGCCAGTGGGAGATAGAGAAGAATGAAGACCGGTCTCCCTGTTTCTCGACTGGTGTTCTCCACTGTCTTGGTCTGCCGGATTCCTTGGCGCAAGACCGCGGTCTCGCTCTCAACTCCCATTCATGTCCCCCTGGCCACCCCGGAGCAATCGCTGCTCCCGTCGGTGGCTGTTCGTGATTCTGAAGTGTTTCTGAAAAGGTTCAGTCATGGCCCGTAACTGGTTGGATCAGTTCGTCAAAGACGGCACCGTCAGCAAGGATCAGCTGGGGGAAGCCGAGGACATGGCGAGCAGCCTGGGGATCACCCCGGAAGATGCGCTGATGAAGCTGGGGTATGTCGACGAGGGGCGGATCGGGCAGGCCAAGGCCAAGGCGTTCGGGTTCACGTTCATCAACCTGGAAGAGGTTGAACTGGAACACAATGTCGTGGAACTGATTCCCGAATCGGTGGCCCGAGAGAACATCTGCATCGCTGTCGAGGTCAATGACGAGAAGCTCAAGGTGGCGGTCGTCGACCCCATGAACTTCGAGCTGGTGGAGAAGCTGCGGTTCATTCTGGCCCGCGAGGTTGACATGGTGATGGCCCAGAAAGAGGCCATCAATGCCGCCATCAACCGGTACTACGGTCAGTCGGAGACCGAGTCGGTGGACTCGATGCTGCAAGAGTTTACGGAAACGGCGATCGATTTTACCGAGACCGAATTGAGCGAGGCCAAGTCGCAGGCCGACGACTCGGAAAGCTCGCCGATTGTGAAGCTGGTGAACCTGATCATCACCGAGGCGGTGAACATGCGGGCCAGCGACATCCATGTCGAGCCGTTCGAAGACCGGGTGCGGATTCGCTACCGGATTGACGGAGTTCTCGTGGAGCGGGATTCGCCTCCGCGTCGTCTGCTGGCTCCGCTGATGAGTCGCCTTAAAGTCATGGGGCGTATCGACATCGCCGAAAAACGCCGCCCCCAGGACGGTCGCATCAAAACCCGCGTGAACGGCAAGGACTTCGACCTCCGCGTCAGCGTGCTGCCGACGAACCACGGGCAGGCGATGGTCATGCGTATCCTCGACCGCGACAACATCAAGGTCGGGATCCGCAACCTGGGATTCAGCGAAGACAACTACCGCAAGTTTCAGAACATCATCCGCCGACCGAACGGAATCTTTCTGGTGACAGGTCCGACCGGGTCGGGCAAGACGACGACTCTGTACAGTGCACTCGGTGAACTGAATCGCCCAGACCGCAAAATCATCACCGCCGAAGACCCCGTCGAATACTACCTGCCGGGGATCAATCAGTGCGAAGTGCGGCACTCGATCGGCCTGAACTTCAGCCGCATCATCCGCGCAATGCTGCGTCAAGCCCCCAATGTGATCCTGGTGGGGGAAATCCGCGACACCGAGACAGCCGAGATGGCTATTCAGGCATCTTTGACTGGACACTTGGTTTTCAGTACGCTTCACACGAACGACGCGCCCGGTTCCATTACACGTCTGATCGACATGGGAGTGCAGCCCTTCCTCGTCGCATCGTCCGTGATGGCGGTCATGGCCCAGCGTCTGGTGCGGAGCATCTGCCCCAAATGTGGGGACTCCTACAAGCCCAGTCCGGATGAGTTGTCGCTGTTCGAACTGACCGAAGATCAGATCGCCAACGCCAAGTTCCGGCGCGGCAAGGGGTGCGCCAACTGTCAGCAGTCGGGCTACCGGGGGCGGAAGGCTGTGTTCGAATTGATGATGATGAACGGAGCGATTCGGGAGATGGCCTTCCGCAGCGAGCCGACCCAGAATATTCGTCGTCAGGCCCGTCTGTTCGGGATGCGGACGATCGTCGAGGATGCGGTGGACAAGGCTCTGGGGGGAATCACGACGCTGACAGAGGCTCACAAGCTGCATGGGGGCGGGCACTGACCGTTTGTCGTCTTTCGCTCCGCGAAAGAACGTCCTTTTTCGGAGAAAAAGGCGACACACAACGGTCGGAACCGCAATCCGTTGGACGAGTTGCGAGATCCCGGCGAATAATCCGATGTCACTTCTCTGACGTTCCGGTCGGGTGTTCTCCCGAGCCCGACACACCACACAAAACACTCACTCACTGCAACATACGCCGAGGCATGCATGGCCGAACCTGGTGATGAACGTCGCTTGCAGATCGACAAGCTCCTGGAGACCGTCGTTCGGGAAAAGGTCAGCGACCTTCACATTACGACCGGGCAACCCCCCGTCGTGCGAGTCGGGGGCCGCATGGTCCGGCTGGAAACGAAGTCGCTGGAGGCCGGGGACACGATCTCCCTGATGAAGTCGATCACTCCCGAGCGTAACCAGCAGGAGTTGCAGGAGATGGGCGGGACCGACTTCGGTTTCGCCTTCGGGGACAAGGCCCGCTTTCGCGTGGCCGTGTTCAAACAGCGCGGTCACATCGGGTTGGTCCTGCGGCGAATTCCCAACGAGTTTCTGACGTTTGAACAGTTGGGTCTGCCGACCATCGTGCCGGACCTCATCAATCGTCCGCGCGGTCTGTTCCTGGTGACGGGGCCGACGGGGTCCGGGAAGACGACCTCGCTGGCCAGCATGATCAACCACATCAACGAGCATGAAGACCACCACATCATCACCCTCGAAGACCCCATCGAGTACTACCACAAACACAAGAAATCGACGATCAATCAACGCGAGATCGGCGTCGATGTCCCGAACTTTCCCGAGGCCCTCAAACGCGCCCTGCGCATGGACCCGGATGTGATTCTCGTCGGCGAAATGCGCGACCTCGAAACGATCTCCTCAGCCATTACAGCTGCCGAAACCGGCCACGTCGTGTTCGGCACGCTGCACACTTCCAGTGCTCAAGGCACGGTCGACCGCATCATCGACGTGTTCCCCACGAGCCAGCAGGAGCAGATCCGCACCCAGCTCTCCTCGTCGATCATCGCCGTGCTGAGCCAGGCGCTGCTGCCCCGCAAACCCAAGGGGGTCGTGGCCGCCTACGAGATGCTCGTCGTGACCCCGGCCATCGCCAACCTGATCCGCGAGGCCAAGTCGTACCGCATCAACTCCTCGATTCAGACCGGGCGCAAGTACGGCATGCAACTGCTGGACGACGCGCTGTACGACCTGTGGAGGAAGGGGCTGTGTGAGGAGAAGGATGTCGTCCTCAAGTCCAACAATCCGGGCGAACTCAAGATGCGCATCAACAACGCCAAGAAGGGCGTCTTCGACGAGAACGGGGAAAGTGAAGAAGAGGAAGATGAAGAGGGTTGAGGTTTGGAAAGCCCACCGGTTGCAACCGGTGGGCTTTGGCTCTCGTCTCTCGTCTCCAATCTCTCGTCTCTCTCTCTGACACATCGGCAGACTGTTCATGGCTCAACGTAAACTGGGAATGATTCTGGTCGACCTCGGATATCTCTCCGAGGATCAACTCTGGGACGTGCTCGAAGAGCAGAAACAGAGCCCCGGAGAGATCCTGGGGCAGGTCGCGCTCAAGCTGGGACTCATCACCAATGAGCAGCTGACCGAAGCGCTGGCCGAGCAGTGGAACATGCCGGTCGTCAATCTGGCCGAGACGAACATCCCGCCCAAGGTGATCGACCTCGTGCCCTCGACGATGGCCGAGGTCTACAAGATCATTCCGATCTCGATGAAGGACAACGTCCTGACCGTGGCGATGGCGGACCCGCAAAATCTGGGGGCGCTGGACGATCTGCGGAACTTCATCGGGATGGAGGTCCGAGGAGCCGTCTCGTCGCCACAAGCCGTCGAGGCGGCGATTATCAAACACTACGCCGCCAAAGAAGACAGCATTGAGGACGTGATCGCCGGGCTGGAGCAGTCGCCGGAGGCGATGGGCCTCAACGCCAAGCAGGGGGCCTTCGACCTCGCCGACGAGTACATGGACTCGCACCCGATCCGCAAGCTGCTGAACATGGTGATGCTGCTGGCGATCAAGGACCAGGCCTCGGACATTCACTTCGAGCCGTTCGAAGACGAGTTCAAGATTCGCGTCCGGGCCGACGGCGTGCTGTACGAGATGGTCCCGCCGCCCCGCCATCTGGCCAACGCCATCGTCAGCCGCGTCAAGGTCATGGCCAACCTCGACATCGCCGAACGCCGCATGCCACAGGACGGACGCATCGAACTGAACGTCGGCGGCAGCCCCGTCGACCTCCGCGTCAGCGTGTTGCCCACGATGTTCGGCGAATCGGTGGTCATGCGTGTGCTGGACCGCACCGTGGTCCAGCTCGACCTGAACAAGATCGGGATGGACCCGACCATCCTGTCGAACTTCCGCAAAACCATTCACCGTCCGCACGGCATCGTGCTGGTGACCGGGCCCACGGGATCGGGCAAGACGACGACGCTCTACTCGGCGCTGAATGAACTCAACGACATCGAAACCAAGATCATCACGACTGAAGACCCGATCGAATACGACATCGACGGCATCGTGCAGATCCCGATCAACACCGACATCGGCGTGACCTTCGCCGCCGCCCTGCGAGCCATTCTGCGGCACGACCCCGACATCATCCTCGTCGGGGAAATCCGCGACTACGAGACCGCCGAAATCGCCGTGCAAAGCTCGCTCACCGGGCACCTGGTGTTCAGCACGCTGCACACCAACGATGCTCCGTCGGCCATCACCCGCCTCCGCGACATGGGGGTGCCGACATTCCTGATCACCGCCACCGTCGAGGCCATCCTCGCCCAACGTCTGGTCCGCAAGATCTGCGTCCAGTGCCGCACCCAGTTCGACCCGTCCGATGAACTGCTGATGGAACTCCAGCTGCCGATCGAAAAGGCCCGGCAGTACAAGTTCTACTACGGCAAGGGCTGCCAGCGCTGCAACAACTCCGGCTACAAGGGACGCTGCGGCATCTACGAACTGCTGGACATGAACGACGACATCCGGGACATGGTCTCCTCGGATGCGTCGGTCGACGACATGCGCAATCTGGCCCGCAGCCAGGGGATGACGACGCTGCGGGAATCGGGGCTCAAGCTGATCTTTGACGGGGTCTCGACCATTGACGAAGTGGTCCGCGAAACCGTCATGGAAGAGGGCGAAACTTGACCTCGCAGCGGGAGTCGACGAAGACTTCCACAGAACCGTTGAGCGATGAGAGTTGAGGGTTGAGCGAAAGAAGCCGACTCCCGACTCCCGACTCCCGACTCCCGACTCCCGACTCCCGACTCCCGACTCTCTTCAGCAACAGACCTCGATTCGAGGAACAACACCATGGCGACATTCCAATACGAGGCGATGGACAACTCCGGCCTGGAGGTGAAAGACACCATCGACGCCGGGTCCGAAGCGGAAGCCCAGACGAAGATCCGTGAAAAGGGATTCTTCGTCACCAAGATCACCGAGAAGAGCAAGGGCAAGAAAAAGGACAAGGACAAGCCCAAGGAGATCAAAGGCCCCCGCAAGAAGAAGGGGTTCTCCTTCGGCGGCGTGAAGCCCAAGCAGCTCTGCACGTTCACCCGCCAGCTCTCCACGCTGCAAGACGCCGGGTTGCCGATTCTCCGCAGCCTCCGCATCCTGGAAACCC
>JAYWFM010000018.1:0-6510 GCA_043778825.1 Planctomycetota bacterium
GCTGTCCCAGAAGCGGAACTTATCCTGTTGATCCTGTCCATCCTGTCCAATCTTCCGATCCTTGCGGCAGACAGCGATCTCGAACGTCTGGAGTTCTCCGTGCCTTCGTGCCTCCGTGGTGAATTTCTGCCGCTGCCTACTTTCTTGATGCACACACTTGCCGTGTTAAGACATTGAGCGGCGTTGACCGGTAGCGTCGAATCGGAATATGCTGTTGGGTCGTAGTGGCTTTCACGGATGGCATCGCAGTGTCTGCGAAGAAATCGGAATTGCATGACCCGCTTATCTCACTTGGAGAAGCTGAATTCGCTCGCGTTCGTGCTGTACCTGTCATTGGCAGTTCCAGGGGGCGTGACCGCTGCGCCGAACTTTGACACGGATGTGCAGCCGTATTTCCAGGCCCATTGCCTCCGCTGCCACGGCGAAGAGAAGCAGGAAGGTGAATTCCGGCTCGACAAACTCTCTCGCAACGTCGGGCAGGAGAACACGCCGCAGTGGGCCGAGGTGCTGGAGCGGATCAGCTCGGGGGAGATGCCGCCGAAGGATCAGAAGACCCTGCCGACCGCCGGAGAGAGCGCCGCCGTCGTGGAATGGCTGGCGGGGCGAATCAAGGAGGGTGAAGCGGCGCGCATGGCCTTGCGGGGCCGCGTTTCGTACAACCGGCTGACGCGCGATGAATACGTCAATACGGTGCAGGATCTGATCGGGGTACACTTCGACGCCACCGACCCCGGAGGCTTTCTGGAGGATCCCGAGTGGCGTGGGTTCGAGCGGATTGGTTCGGTACTCACGTTGTCGCCGTCCAACATCGAAAAATATCTGGCCGCGGCCGAGGTGATCCTGGCCGAAGCCTACCCGCTGAAGAAGCCAGCGTTTCTGGAATTCTCCAAGCGGGCCGTGCCCGAGAACGAGATCGAGGAGACGCATCGCGAGCGGCTGCGGGCGTTGGGGCTGTTGGACAAAGTGCGGTTCGAGATGTGGTCCCGAGATATCTTCCGAGGTTCGTCGCCGGGCGCGCTGCCGGAGGCGGGGATCTATGAAATCAGCTACACGCTCAGTGGACTGAAGCCGAAGAACGGACGCGCCCCACGCTTGCAGGTCTACGAAAAATCGCTCGATCGCATCCTGTTTGAGCAGGACATCATCGCCCCCGAAGACCAGCCGATCACCGTGACCTTTCGCGCCCATTTGCCGAAGGGGGGGCCGAGTATCGACGTACTCAACAATGTGCCCGGCTCGTCCAACAACTTCCGCTCGAACCGCCATTCCAACATCCCGTTCGTCAGCACCAAGCACGGTCGGACTCCCTGGCAAATGAAGCTGACCGACGAGCAGGGCCGCCCGCGCTATTCGTTCCTGATCCTCGACTCGGTCTCCTGGCGTGGTCCGCTCATCACCGCAGAGGAGCAGCGGCGGCGTGACGAATACTGGCCAGCGGAAGAGGGCCACCCGGAACAGGTCCGCGCGGGGCTCGGCCAGCTGGCGCGACGCGCATTCCGGCGACCCGTCGCCGACGGAGAACTCGACAGCTATCTCGGCATCGTCCAGGCGGAACTTGCCGCCGGGGAAAAGTACCCGGATGCCGTGAAGGCCGGCATGCTGGCGATCCTGTGTTCGAAGAGTTTCCTGTTTGTGACGGAAGGGGACGCGGAGGCGGACCGCCTGACGCTCAACGACTGGGAGATCGCCAGCCGTTTGTCCTACCTGTTGTGGAGTACAATGCCGGACAATGAGTTGTTCGCTCTGGCCGAACAAGGGAAGCTGCGTGACAAGGCCGAACTCGGAAGGCAGGTCCAACGACTGCTGGCCGATCCTCGCTCCGAGCGTTTCAGCGCCTCGTTTGCGTCGCAGTGGTTACACCTGCGGAAGGTCGGCATGTTCCCCCCGGATAAGGAGCTCTATCCCGACTACGACGAGTCGTTGGAAACGAGCATGGTCGGTGAGTCGACGGGCTTCTTCCGGGAGGTACTGCAGCGCAATCTGACGCTGCGTGAGTTCTTGCATTCCGACTGGACGATGGTCAATTCGCGGCTGGCTCAGTTCTATGGATTGCCCGATGTCGCGGGGGCGGAGTTCCAGCGGGTAGTCTTGTCTCCGGAGAGTCACCGAGGCGGTCTTTTGACGCAGGCGGCGATCCTGTCGCAGACCTCCGATGGCACGCGGCATCGCCCGGTCCATCGCGGGAAGTGGGTGTCGGAAGCGATCTTCGGGAAGTCACCGCCGCCGCCGCCCGCCAATGTCGACCCGATCGCGCCCAACCCGGTCGACTCACCCAAGGCGACTCTGCGGATGAAGCTGGAGGCTCACATCCACGACGCCCGGTGTGCCTCGTGCCACAGCCAGATTGACCCGCTCGGTTTGGCCTTTGAGAACTACGACGCGATCGGACGCTGGCGGACGCATGAGGTCGTTGAAGGCACCGGCGAGAATCCTCCCGTGAACCCCAGCGGCAAACTCCCCGATGGCCGGGCCTATCAGACTCCGGAGGAGTTTCGCCAGTTGCTGGTCGCCGATGTCGACTCGTTCAACACCGCCTTCATCGAGAAACTCGCGACCTACGGCCTGCGTCGCAGCCTCTCCTTCGACGATCGCGCCGACCTGGCCGCGATTGCGAAGGCCAGCCGCGAGAAGGACTACCGCCTTCGCGATCTGGTCGAGGCGTTCGTGCTGTCCGATCTGTTCCAGAAACGCTGAGTGCAGGAGAGTCGCCTTTCGCTCCGCGAAAGGCCGGTCTTTCGCGGAGCGAAAGACGACTCTGACAATACCGGGAGTACTTCCACATGCTCGGCGAAGCCTTCGACCCAAAGGCTGACACTCAGATCTACGAGAATCTCCGCCCCCACTGGTCCCAAGCCGGTGCTGTGGTGTTCATCACGTTTCGCACAGCGGACTCTATACCTCGCAAAGTCATCGAACTCTGGGAGCGAGAGAAGCAGGAGTGGCTCCGGCTACGCGGCTATGGCAATCTCGGACATTGGTCTGAAGTTGTACCGACACTTCACCATAAGGAACGGGCTGAATTCCAGACGCAATTTGACCGTTGTCGAGAAGACTTTCTGGATACGTGCCACGGCCAATGCCTGCTGAAACAACCGAACCTCGCTCAGATCGTCGCGAATTCGTTGCTGCACTTTGACGGTGATCGATATCGCATGGGCGACTTCATCGTCATGCCCAACCACGTGCATGTGTTGGCGGTCTTCGCGACCGCTGAAAACATGAAGGTGCAATGTGACTCGTGGCTACACTACACTGCATTTCGGATCAACCAAGCCACCGGCGGAAAGGGCAAGTTCTGGCAACAGGAGCCGTTCGACCACCTCGTCCGCAGTCTCGAACAGTACGAGTACCTGAGACAATACATCGCCGAGAATCCAATCTAGGCTCGATTGAAACCCGGCGAATCCCTCTACCGACGATTCGACGGGTAGTCTCTGTCGATTGTCGCCTTTCGCTCCGCGAAAGGCCGGTCTTTCGCGGAGCGAAAGACGACTCTCCAGACACCTTCACAGGAAGCCCTCATGAGCCACGTCAACGCCAATCGATGGAGAATGAGCCGACGGCAACTGCTGCGCGGCGTCGGAGTGTCGCTCGCGCTGCCACTGCTCGACTGCATGGCCGCTCCGAGTTCAGCAGCACCCAATCTGCCGACACCGACGAAGCCCAAACGCAGCGTCTTCCTGTACATCCCCAACGGGGTCAACACTCTGACGTGGCAGATCGAACAGGCCGGGAAGGAGTTTGCGTTCTCCAAGCCGCTCCAATCTCTGGAGCGACACCGCGCCGATGTCACGCCGATCAGCGGCTTGCATCACCCGCTGGTTCTCGGCAAGCACCACAACTGTGACAAGGTGTGGCTCACCGGTGCGAATGTTCCGGGTGATGGCGGTGCCTTCCGCAACACGGTCTCGGCAGACCAGTTGATGGCCGAGGTGCAGGGACAATCGACGCGATTCGCTTCGCTGGAACTGGCCATTGAGGGGCACTCGCTGGCCTGGTCGCGGGACGGCATCCAGATTCCGGCGGAACGCAACACGCGCACCATTTTTAACATGCTGTTCGGCGTCGAGAAGGAGAGCAAGGGCGAGATTCTTCGCCGCCTCAGCCGGCGCGGCAGCATCCTGGATGTCGTGGCCGAGGATGCCCAGCGCGTGAACAAGAAGCTGGGCACCGAGGACCGCTCGAAGCTCGACGAATACCTCACCGCCGTCCGCCAAGTCGAGGTCCGCACCCAGCGGGCCGAGTCGTGGTTGAATATCCCCAAGCCCAGGATCGAACCCGCCGATGAGGCCCGCCTGACGCGCAAGGTCGAACTGACGCGGGTCCGGGAATACTACAGCCTGTTCAACGAACTGATGGTGCTGGCTCTGCGAACGGATTCCACCCGCGTCATCACCTGCATGATTTGCAGCGAGTCCAACGGCGGGGCCATCCCCGACATCGGCATCTCCCAGGCCCGCCACGGCCTGTCGCATCACAACGGCGACCCGGAACAGTTGCGGCGGCTGACGGAGACGGACACGTTCCTCGTCGAGCAGTTCAGCGATCTGCTCGATCGATTGAAGTCTGTCCAGGAAGAGGGCCGTTCACTGCTCGACACCACGCAGGTGCTGTGGGGCAGTGGCATGGCGTACGGTCACAGCCACGGCAACGCCAACCTCCCGACGCTCCTCGCCGGGGGACGGGCATTGGGCTACCAGCACGGCCAGCACGTCGACTTCAACCTGCCCAAGATCGGCCAATACAACGTCGCCGACGCCAACGCTCACTACCGCATCTGCTCGCGTCCGGTGGACGAGAACGCGCGCCTCAGCAATCTGCTGCTGACCATGCTCCAGCGCGTGGATGTCGAGACCGAACAGTTCCAGGACAGCCTCGGCACCGTGTCGAAGGTGCTGGTTTGAGTGTCGTCTTTCGCTCCGCGAAAGACCGGCCTTTTGCGGAGCAAAAGGCGACAATGGCCGTCCGACAGACTTTGTATCACTCCTCACGACAACTTTCCCATGCCCAGCCTCTCTCGTTTCATCGCCCTCTGTCTGAGCTTGTCCGTCGCGTGTCTGCACGCTGCCGACCCGCCGAAGTTTCGCACGGACGATGCTGCGGACACATCGTTGCCGTGGTTCACGCTCGTCGACGGTCAGTTTCCACCCGAGAACTCGGCCCACGCCATCTCTGGGGAGTTGATCCAGGTCGACCACCTGGAGCGACGGTTCCACCTGCGCGTCGATCGCGACGACAGCCAGCAAGCGGGCTACTTTGATCTGCCGCTCGACAGCGTGATGCTGCCGTACGGCTCGATCTACTATCACGGGGCTCCCGCCGCGTTGCAGGACATCCCGCTGGGGACGCACCTGCACGGGCTGTATTACCTGAAGGCTGCTGACGATAAAGCACCGCCCGTCTCCGCCGCGTATCGCCGCGTGACCTCCGATGCGGCATTCAAGCGTTGCTTCCGTCTTGAAGACGATTTTAGTTTCCACGCTCGGCAGAAGCAGACGTGGAAGATTGAGAAGGTCAGCCTGGCGGATAAGAAACTCACCGCCACGCTGCAGCGCGAGGGCACCGCGACCGGGGAACCCAAGGTCTTCGACCTGCTCGGCAGCACCCGCGTGCGGATGGGGAACGGGTACGGCACACTGGAGTCACTGCAGCCGGGTCAATCGGTGCAGTTCAATCTCACCTGGGCCACGCTCTACGGACCGGGCCGGATTCTGGAAATCTGGCTCGACGAACCGAGCCGCCAGTTGGCGACCTCCCAGCAACTGGAACGGCATCGCGATCACATCCGACAGCGCGGGCTGCCGGGCTGGGTCAAGGCCGTGGATGACGACAAGCAGATCGTGACCATCACCTTCTTCGATGGGGTCGACCCGCTACTGTTCGAGGAACTGAAGGGGATCAACGAGGAGCCGCACAGCTGGCCCTTCTCGAAGAAGGAGGACGACCCGAAAGCTCCCAAGGGAGGCATCGCCGTGTCGCGCGAGAGCCTGATGACATACGATCCGGTCAACGATCGCAAGGGCGGGAACATCCTCGCCATTGAGAAGGTGCCCGTCGGACCCGGATGCAGCGGCGTGCAGATCCAGGTCAAGTGCTGCATGCTGCTGGAAGGCCACCGCCCCGGAGGCATCGTCCGCTTCTACCCCGCCCCGTGGAAGGTCAATGCGCTGCCTCATGAGGAGCAGTTCCACGGACGCGAGTGACCCTTGTCGTCTTTCGCTCCGCGAAAGGCCGTTCTTGAGTGTGTACCAGTCGGGTCATCCTCTGCCCCCTCTCCCCACTGGCATCGTGACTTTCGGGAAGGATGTCACCGTGGGGAGAGGGCCGAGGTGAGGGGATCAGTAAAGGCCGTGTGATGCCCCCCTCACCCCAACCCTCTCCCCCGCAATGTCGCCTTTCGCTCCGCGAAAGGCCGTTCTTTCGCGGAGCGAAAGACGACAAGGGTCACTCGCGTCCGTGGAACTGCTCCTCATGAGGCAGCGCATTGACCTTCCACGGGGCGGGGTAGAA
>JAYWFM010000019.1:0-15516 GCA_043778825.1 Planctomycetota bacterium
GATCTCCAAAAGGAGACCGCATGATGACCGCCACTGATACCTCAGAATGTGACATTTCTACTGGTCGCAAAACATGACATTTCTATTGGTTGCCGACACAGAAACCAGTCGAGATTTCCGATATCGTCGGTTGCGTGTTAGGCAGCGTGCAGCCTAACTCCAATAGCACTGCGTACACCTATCACGATATCCTGGCAATGCCGCGATGGTTTGCCGACATCGCCTGAGTTCGTCCGGATCTGGGGGGCCAGACTACGGGTGGACTACGCGACGCGATTTCATCGGACCAGAGCTTCTCCGTTGCGAAACCCAGGGATTTCCCACTCCTCCGGCCTGAAAGGCCATCCGTTCTCCCAGCCAGGGCTGCAGGCCCTGGACTTCGGCGTCGTCAGTGTTTGGAGGGCTGAAAGCCCGTCCATTCGGGAGCGAGGCGTTGGCTGGACAACGGACGAATGGTCAGCCCGTTGGGCCTTGGACTTCGTTGGGACCGGAGACCAGGGCCTGCAGCCCTGGCTCGGAGAACGACCGACCCTTCGGGCCTGAAGAGGCACCGTACTCTAAATTTCCCCAGTGTTTCGCACCTCGGAAGCCCTGGGTATTACGTCTTCCGCTCCCCGTGCGGCAGCCTTAAAAAGTTCTTCAACAGTTCAATCCCCGAGTCCGTCAAAAAACTCTCCGGGTGAAACTGCACGCCATGCACTGGGTAGCGGGCGTGGCGCAGGGCCATGATTTCGCTGGGGTGGTCGGGGTCGCGGGTCCAGCCGCAGGCGACCAGGTCCGGCGTCAGCGTCTCTTCGGGGACGACGAGGCTGTGGTAGCGGGTGGCGGTGAAGGGGTTGGGGAGTCCGGCGAAGACGCCCTTTCCGTCGTGGTGAATCTCGGAGGTCTTGCCGTGCATCAGGCGTTTGGCCCGCACGACCTGGGCTCCGTAGACCTCGGCCATGCACTGATGGCCCAGGCAGACGCCGAGGATGGGGATGCCGGTCGGGCCGAATTCCTCGATCAGGGCCTTCGAGATCCCCGCCTCGCCGGGGCTGCACGGGCCGGGCGAAACCAAAATCCGGTCGGGCTTCAGGGCGTGAATCTCGGGCAGTGTGATCTGGTCGTTGCGGGCGACCCGGATCTCCAGCGACGCGTCGATCTCCCCGAACCGTTGGACCAGGTTGTAGGTGAACGAATCGTAGTTGTCCAAAACGAAGATCATGAGGCGGTCCGACAGCTCCGGCGTTGACAGGTCTGGCGAAAGCGATTGTAGCGGGGGAGACACGGGCTGTCCCGTTGAGGTTCTGGGGGGACATCGGGGTCATGCGGGCAGCGATTTCTCAGGGACCACGTTTGCAAGGCAACCAACACGCTTCCGGCCCCCTCTCCCCCGCGTGCGATGTGGCTTTCGGATGGGGCGTGTTGCGGGGGAGAGGGTTGGGGTGAGGGGGCCACATCGCCCGCTCAGTCCCCCTCACCCCGGCCCTCTCCCCCACAGCGGAGTCCTCGCCAAAAGTCGAGCCGATTGTGGGGGAGAGGGGGCAGAACCTTGGGAAACGCCTTGTGGAAATCCTTCACGGCGTTTCCCGGCGGAAAACCGTACGACTCTATCGAAACACCTCCGAAGACGAGTCTTCAGACCCACGGAATGCGAGTCGCGGAGCGACATCGCCTACGAATCGCTGACCGCTTACGATACGTGCGGACTCCCTCACCCTGCGTGACCCCCCGTGACTGACCCCTTGCCCAACTCGCGGATTCTCGACGGAGAGCGTGTCGCCCTGACCGGCACGCTGGCCTCGATGACGCATGCGCAGGCGGCGGAGTTGATTGCCGAGCATGGAGGGATTGCGACCGAGCACGTCAGCCGCCACACCACGCTGCTGGTCGTCGGCGAGGAAGGCTGGCCTCTGGAAGAGGACGGACAGCCGAGCGTCAAGCTGACGCAAGTCGAGCGGCTGCAAGCCGAGGGGGTGGCGATTCGCGTCCTCAACGAGTCGGACTGGTTGCAGGCACTGGGGCTGACGGAACAGCAGGCCGAGGTGCGGCGGCTCTATACGCCCGCGATGCTCAGCGGTTTACTGAAAGTGTCGGTGCATCTGATTCGCGGGTGGGAGCGTCTGGGGCTGATCCGGGCCGTGAAGCGGGTGTTTCGGTTGCCGTACTTTGACTTTCAAGAGGTGACGAGCGTTCGCAAGCTGAGCGAGCTGCTGCTCTCGGGCGTCTCGCGGCGGGAGTTGGAGGCGAGTCTGCGGACCTTGCCGAGTGTGGTGCGCGGCGACCTGCGACCGCTGGAGCAACTCGACATCCTGGCGAGCAATCATCGCGTGCTGGTCAAGGACGAGCATGGGCTGCTGGTGCCCTCGACCCGGCAGCGGCTGTTCAGTTTTGACGAGCAGAGTTCTCCCGCGCCGCAGCCGACAGGCGACCGCGAGCCGCCGTTCCAGTTGCGACTGGACCGGGCCTGGGCTCCGAACACCGAAACCGCCAAGGACTGGCTCGATCGTGGCTGTGGTCATTACGACAATGGGGAACTGACCGAAGCGGTCGAGGCGTTCCGCCTGGCGTTGATGGCGGGTCCGCCGACAGCGGATTTGCAATTCCACTTGGCCGAGGCCCTGTCCCGGATCGACAACCCGCGCGGGGCGCTCGAGCGGTTCTACGCGACGGTGGAACTGGACCACGACTACCTGGAGGCGTGGACGCAGATCGGCAGTCTGCATCGCGAGGTCGGTGAGCCGGAGGCGGCGCTGCTGGCGTTCGACATCGCGCTCGATGTCCATCCCGACTACCCGGACGCGGTCCTGCAAAAGGCCGAGACCTTGGCCGAACTGGGGCGCGGGGACGAGGCCGTGATCCTCTGGAAGCAGTACCTGACGTTTGATTCGCGCGGGCCGTGGGCGGATTTGGCGCGGCAGCGGTTGGAGACGTGGGGGGCGGTTGATCACCAGCCCGACGCGCCAGCGAGGGATTGATATGGCGACGGCCTCACCCGTCGAGCCAGCCCGAGACCAACAGGAACGTCCCGACGACTAAGCAAATCCCGATCCCGACGTAGCAGGCCGGAATGATGAACTGGGCTTTCAATTGCAGCAGCGGGACCAGATCGGGAATGGAGGCCGAGAATGCACACAAGAGGCCCCCGGCTCCAGTCTTCAGTTGGGATCGCTTCCACCACGGAGTTCGATCCAGTCCCGTCCGCAGAAGTGCCTCATACGCATTCACGACATGCCTTCGGTCGATCGTATCCGCCCGCTCATGAGTGGCCAGTCGGACCGTAATACGACGCAAGTTGTCCTTGAAGTCAGCAACCAAACTGGCAGACAACTCCCCTGCTTCCTTGCCCCATCGCGGACTGGCCCTTGCTGTACCTGTTCAGTGTGGATCGGTGACTCAAGTCAATTCGAAGTGCCACTGACCAACTGGCTGGCTCGCGGAGGGAGCTTTCCCCCCTTCAGCAGCGTTCTCAAACGCTCCACGACCTGCAGTCCCGCTTGTCGGACATGTGATTCCTCAATCGCCACGGTCTTCTTGTCACCTAGAAATGAATCTTGTTCGATCGCAATCTGTTCGGCCAGTTCTCTGACGACATCATCAATGCCATCGTAATAACAACTAATGAGCTCGTAGGCGTCATTCGACATACTGGAAGGTCGGGGTGGTTCTTGGGCTGCTGGCATGATGCCCTCGTGTGTTGAGATTGCGTACTGCTCGTCAAATCTCTTCTGAAGTTATCATACGCACCCAGTGACATTTTGGAACCGTCGGCAGTTTCTGGATCAGCGAATCAGCAGAATCAGCCGTCAGAACCATTTTGGCCAGTATCTGTCACGGAGATGCTTCCCCGACCTCGAACCACAACGTGAACTTACCGAAGCACTCCAGCTCCCGGCTTCTCGACGAGTAATCGCGTGGCATCAAAGCCTCGGATATCAATCCGATACGCCCCGACCGGCTGGTCGAGCGACTTCTGCTGGCGGATGTAGCTGTCGAGGCGGCCCAGCTTCTGGGCGACGGTCGGCTCCAGCGTATCGTCCCCCGGTGGACGGCCCCAGATGATGCGGCGACCGCCCTGCGTGAGGAGTTCGTACACCGGAGGCTCGGAGGGGACAGGTGCATTCTCCACAGCGGGCAAGGGGGCAATCACCGCCTCCAGCCCATAGCGGTCCCAGTGCGTTTCGAGGTTCCCCTGCGGCATCAGAGCCGCACACAGCTTCGCCCCCGCCACCACCAACGGGTCGCCCCACTGCGTGCCCGCCGGACCGCTGGGCATCGAACGCACCTGTCGCAGGTGCGGCAGTTGATCGGACTGGGTGAGGGAGAAGTCGTTCGGCGGTAATAGCACCGCCTCGGCATCGACCGGATAGAGACCACGATGGGTTTCGACCATTGCCACTGGGGTGCGGAATGTGACCTCGATAATGATGCGGCCCTGACGAGTCTTTTCGACGCGATCGACCTTCGCGATCCACGGATGCTTCGCAAAGGCCGCTGCCAAATCTGCGGCCAGATTTGCCTCCAGCAAGCTGCGGTCTTTCCAATCGGGGTGGGACTTGGCGACATGGTCGACGATGTCGTGCGGCGTCCAGCGCGTGGCGAGTGTGAGGTCGATGCGGTCGACCGACATCTGGAACTTGGCCCGTTGGCTGACCGTCGGCCAGAGGGCGGGGATCGCCGGAATCACCACCACGAACAGCATGGCCAGCGTGATCGCCCCGAGGATGCGAGGACGCAACGACCAGTCGAGCAGCCGGGACCACCAGCTGCCGGAGGGGAGGTCGGTCTCGTCTTCGTGGAAGGACATGCACGGGACTCGCGTAGCTGCGTTCGCCAGAACGCGGGCTGCCTGCACAAGCGTTCGACCATTGGGGATGGGATGCTCACTGCATTTGCCAGCGAGAGGCCCCCCGCGTTCTGGCGAACGCAGCTACTGGAAGCCTATCCCACGGCGCGCATCGGCAGTTCCGGGTCCGGACTTGAGTCGCGATCAACCGGCCCGGCGCATCTGATGCGGAAGTGGTGGTCCCTGTCGGTGAGGCAGATTGCGACAGTGGGCGGCCAGCGCTCGGCGGCAGATGTCCTCGCACAGTGGGGCGAACGACAGCCCCCGCTGCGCCGCCGACTTGGGGGCCAAGCTGTGGTCGGTGAGGCCGGGGATGGTGTTGATTTCGAGTACCCAGGGTTGGCCGCTGGGATCGACTCGCAGGTCGACGCGGGAGAGGCTGGTGACGCCGAGGGACCGGGCCGCTTGCTGGGCGGTGTCCTGGATGAGGACGAGGTCATCGAGGGGCACGTCTTCGGGGAACTCGTAGGCGGTGTCCTCGCGCAGGTATTTGGCCTCGTAGTCGAAGAAGGCGTGCGGAGTGCCGATGCGGATGGGGGGCAACACCTCCTCATCGAGCAGCGGGACGGTCCATTCTTCGCCCGCGATGGCGACTTCGATCAGGCCCTGGGTATCGAAGGCTAACGCTGCCGTGATGGCTGCGGCAAGTTCGTGGGAAGTGTGGGCGAAACTGATACCGAGACTGGAGCCTTGGCGGTCCGGCTTCACGACGACCGGGAAGCCGAGGTGAGTCGCTCGGATGACGACATCGCTCAATGGTTCACCGGCCTGAAACGCCACGGCGGCGGGAGTGGAGACGCCGTGGGACAGGAACCTCGCCTTGGCGGCCGTCTTGCTGAAGGCCAGGGCTGACGCCTCGGGACTGCTGCCGGTGTAGGGCAGGCCGACTGCCTCCAACTGGGCCTGCACGCCGCCGTCCTCACCATAGCGACCGTGCAGGGCCACGAACGCGACATCGAATTGAGAAGCGTCCACACCGGTCAGCTGTTCGTGACGCGGGTCGAACGAAGTCACCTGATGGCCGCACTGGGTAAGAGCGTAAGCCACAGCCTGGCCACTCTGGAGACTGATCTCCCGCTCGGCGGAGGGCCCGCCGGAGAGGACCAGAACCCGGAGTGAACCGGGGTGAACGGAATCGAAAGACATGGCAGCCTCCCTGCTGCGGTGCGTGTGCGAAGTGGCGATTGTTCACCATCTCTCATTTTGCGGTCAAGAGGAACTGCGTCCCGGCCACGGCAACGCACTTTGTGAAGTTGGGCAACTCCCTTCTGACTGAAAACTGATCACTGACGACTGAAAACCAACGCACTGTGAAACAGTGCGTTGCCGTGCATCCCGGCGGTGTCCGGTTATACTTGACGCGGTATGCAGTGAAACGTTTCGCCCCCACGACACCGGCGTGGGCTGGACGCGGGCTTACCGTGGAAACGTCTCATGCCTGACGATGCGAAGTCCAATCGGAGAGGGCATCATGATCGAAGTCACCTGTCACACTTGCCATCGGCAATTCCTGGTCAAGGACGATGCGAAGAACCCGGTGAAGTGCAAGCAGTGCCAGTCAGAGGTGGATGTCCCCGCATTCCGCAAACGGGATGCGGAAGCCATGAAGAAGTGGCCGAAGTGTCCGGTGTGTGGGAAGCGGCTGGCCCCCGGGGTGAAGTTCTGTGCGGCGTGCGGGACGAGTACCGTCAATCTGGGAGCAGCTCATCGGGCGGCCATTGACGCCGATCGCCAGTTGGCAGAGCGGATTGGGTGGCATCGGTTGATGAACTGGTTCTATCGCTGGTTTTGAGGAACCTCGCCCGGCTTCGCGAACCAGTGGGCGACCGCGAATCCGGCTGAGGCCCCGAGCATGTCGGCGATCCAGTCATACACACTGGCCGTCCGCCCCACGGGGATTTGCAGGAGTTCGTCGATCATGCCGTACAGGGCGATGACCAGCAGGCAGACTCCCCCGCGCTGGCACCCGCGAACCCGGCAAGTGGGGAGTAATAGCCCGAGCGGGAAGTAGGCGATCAGGTGTATCAATTTGTCGATATTCCGAATGTCCGGGGCCGACTGCGGAATTGGAATGTGTGTGATCGTCGCCAGCACGATCCAAACGGCGATCAAGCCGCCACGTCGCGCGGTGAGCCAACGGTCATCGGTCAGAAGTGGGCGGAGGAGAGTCATGCGGGATTGCTCGGTGGGGTGTTTGAGCGGCTTCAGCAGGGAGATTCTGGAACACGGATCTTCACGGATCTTCACTGATCCAGAAAGTCTCGTTGACCTGAATGCCGGGTGTGTGCATCAGAAAAGTAGGTAGCAAAAGAAAATCACCACGGAGGCACGGAGAAAACCAGATGTTCGAACGGGCCGGTTTTGACAGGATGGACAGGATCAACAGGATGAATTCCAACATCGCAGGTGAGCTGCATCCTGTCGATCCTGTCCATCCTGTCTCCTCCTCCTCGACCGCAGCTCAGGGATGCCACCCGAGCGAAATGCTTCTCCGTGCCTCCGTGCCTCCGTGCCTCCGTGGTGAATTCCTGCCGACTTTTCTGATGCACACACGGTGTCGCCTGCACCGCGCCTCATCGATAGCGACTCGTGGATCAGTCCGGTAAGGTGAAGTCGAGGATCCGCCCGCCATGTATGAACTCCCCGTCCTGAATTCGTCGTCCCCCGAGCCGGAGCCGCCCCCGCTGCCCGCCGGGAAGAGTACGCGATTTCATGTCGAAGGGATGCACTGTGCCAGTTGCGTTTCGCGCGTGGAGGCGGGGCTGCGCCAAGTGTCGGGTGTGGTCGACGCGCGGGTGAATCTGGCGAATCGCGAAGCGACGGTCATCACGGCCAACGGGGCTGCGACGCCGGATTGGGGACCGGTGCTGGAGGGGATCGGGTATCACTATCTCCCGATCGACGCTTCGGCCGCGCGGGTCGCTCGGGCACCGGCCAGCCCTCTGCCGTGGATCAGCAGCGCGGGGCTTTCGGTGCTGGTGATGCTGTTGTGCATGACCTCGTGGAGGTTCCCCGGCTGGCGGCCCGTGTTGTTGGTCAGTACCGCCACCGTGGTGTTCGGCTTCGGTCGCGGGTTCTTTGTCGGAGCGCTGGCTCGATTGCGGCAGCGCTCCAGCGACATGAACACGCTGATCGCCCTGGGGTCCGGGATTGCCTTTCTCGCAGGCACCTGGGACATGCTCGCAGGGCACGGTCATCACGCCGGGATGCACCTCGACGCGGCGGTGATGATTGTCACGTTCGTGCTGCTCGGTCGCTGGCTGGAGGACCGCGCGCGCGGCCAGGCCTCTGCTGCCATCGATGAGTTGATTCAACTGGCCCCGCATGAAGCGGTGGTCGTGCGCGCGGGACAGGAACAGACCGTTGCCCTCTCCGATGTCCGACTGGGCGATGTCGTATTGCTCCGGCCCGGCAGCCGTGTGCCGGTCGATGGCACGATCCTCACGGGACGTGCCGACTTTGAAGAGTCGATGCTCACCGGCGAGTCGATGCCCGTCCCCAAGGGGGTCGGCGACAGCGTTTCGGCGGGGACGCTCTGCCACGGCGGCAGCGTCACGCTCACCGCCCAGCGGGTCGGCGATGCGACGACGCTGCAGAAGATCGTCGGCCTCGTCCGCGATGCCCAGGGGACCAAGGCTCCCATCGCCAAGTTGGCCGACCGCGTGGCCTCGATCTTCGTTCCGATCATCCTCGGCATCGCAGCCGTGACGGCGGTCGCCTGGCTGGTGTTCGGACCCGCCGACAAGCGAGCCGAGCTGGCGATTCAGGCGGCTGTCAGTGTGCTGGTCATTGCTTGCCCGTGTGCTCTGGGACTGGCGACGCCGACAGCGGTGATGGTGGCGATGGGGCAGGCGGCGAAGCACGGCCTCCTGATCCGAGACGGAGCGGCACTGGAGACGCTGGGAAAACTCACCCGCATCGCCTTCGACAAGACGGGGACGCTCACCCAGGGCCAGCCGCGCGTGTCGGCCCTGTCGGTCGATGGCACGCTGACACAACGCGAGGCCCTGGGGGTCGCCGCAGCACTGGCACGGCTCTCCGAACATCCGCTCTCGCGAGCCATCACTGAGTTCGCCGCGAGGCAGAATGCCGTGCCCCAGCCGTTCCCGCTGGAGGACTTCCGCAGCCTCCCCGGTCGCGGCCTGTCGGCGATCATTGGCAACCGCCAGATCGAACTCGTGCGGGAGGAGTCGACCGACGCCCCCGCTAACACCGCGTCGCCGGTGACTCGCACCGCGCTGCTCGTGGACGGAGTGACGCAGGCCCGGTTCGACTTCATCGACGCCCTCCGCCCGTCGGCGATCCATGCCATTCAAGCGTTGCACCAGATGGGTTTGAAGACGGTCCTGCTCACCGGTGATCGTGTCGATGTCGCTCGTGCGGTGGCCGACCAGATCGGGATCGACCAGGTCGAGGCCCGGCTCCTCCCCGAGCAGAAGCTACAGTCTCTGCGGACCGCTCAGCAGTCCGGTGCCCTCGTCGGCATGGTCGGCGACGGCATCAACGATGCCCCCGCCCTGGCCCAGGCCGACATCGGCTTCGCCCTCGGCAGTGGGACCGACATCGCCATCTCCGCAGCCGATGTGACCATCATGCACGGCGACCTGCTGGGTGTCTCGCGAGCGGTCGCACTCTCGCGGGCCACGCTGCGCACGATCCGTCAGAACCTCGGTTTTGCGTTTGGTTACAACTTACTCGGAGTGCCCCTGGCGGCGGGAGTCCTCTACCCGTGGACCGGCTGGCTGCTGCCGCCGCTGTTTGCGGCGGTGGCCATGTCGCTGAGCAGTGTGTCGGTGGTGCTCAATAGTTTACGACTGCGGCGCCGCGCCTAGTGGGCCGTCCAGGCGAAGAATTGGGGAGGGTGGCATTCCACTCGGGAGGGCGAAGCTCCTGCTGAGCCGCTAGCCAGGGGACGCGCGAACCGGCGTCAGCGGCTCGGCAGGAGCCTCGCCCTCCCGGCGGGGGCGAACCCCAAGATTCAGCTTGGACAAGGCACTCGGACAACTATTGCCCGCCGCCGTCCGGGATCGGCCACGCCCGTCCACAGACTAGCCCCCCATCGACATAAATCGTCTGACCAGTCAGGAACGCCGAAGCTCGCGAGGCCAGGAACAACGCCGTGCCGATCAAGTCGTCCGGCTGGCCCAGCCGACCCAGCGGGCAGTTGGCGGTGTTCCAGGCCTGCATCGTGGGATCGGACCACAGCTTCTTCGTGAGATCGGTGAGGATAAACCCCGGAGCGAGTCCGTTGACGCGGACGCCGCTCGGTCCCCATTCGAGGGCCAGAGCCCGCGTCATGCCGTTCATGCCACACTTGCTCATGACGTACGGGGTCACGTTCTTCAGCGGGCTGGCGCTGTTCAGCGAATCGATGTTGATCAGGCTGCCGCTCTTCTGCGTCAGCATCTGCCGACCCGCGGCCTGGGCCATGAAGAAGGCCCCGCGCAGGTTGATGTTCATCACGTAGTCGAATTGCTCTTCGGTGTACTTTGTCGTCGGCTGGCGGATGTTGACGCCCGCGACGTTGATGAGGGTGTCGAGTCGCTGCTGCTCGCCGACGATCGTCTCGACCACTCGCTGGCACTCCTCGGCCCGTGTGACATCGCAGACGGCGAAGTGGACCGGATGCTCGCCGACGGAGATCTCGGAGGCAGTGGCCTGGAGCGTGGCCTCGTCACGTCCGGTGATCCAGACCTGCGCTCCGCGTTCGGCGAAGCCTCGGGCCAGGGCCTTGCCGATGCCTCGGCTGCCGCCGGAGACGAGGACGATTTGATCGGTGACGGAGAACAGGGTGTCGGGCATGAGGGGCTCCAGGGTCGAGTAGTGCAGGAGAGATTTCGGCGAGAGAGACTTCCGAAGTCTTTCACCCGGCCCCGAAGGGGCCTAACTCGACAGCCCAGGGCGCAGCCCTGGGATCACGGATGCCCAGTGTACCCCAAGGCCCAACGGGCCGTGACTCGACTGAGCGGGTGACGGCCCGTTGGGCCTAGCGGGGATGGTCGGGCCACATGTTCCCAGGGCTGCGCCCTGGGCTGTCGAGTTTGGCCCCGTTGGGGCGAAGAGTTCTGGCTGCTGATGTTCCAGCCAGAAAGACTTCCCAGCGAGGGAGCCCTCCGAAGTCTTTGGAGACTTCGGAAGTCTGTCACGTGAGGGAAGCTCGGCTTCGAAGACTTCGCGTCGCAGCGAAACGATTGGCGAACGCAGCTCCGAGAGCTTACCCCCAGAGTTTGATCGACTGCCACACGATACACACCAGCCCCAGGCCCAGGCAGTACCACGCGAACTTGTTGAAGTGGCCCGCCACCACCACCCGCAGCAGCCACCTCAAGCAGACGACGCCGACCACGAACGACACCACCGCTCCCAACCCCATCAGCTGCGCGCTGATCCCGGTCTCGCCCGACTCCAGGATGTCCTTGCTGTACAGCACCGTCGCCCCCAGGATCGCCGGGATGGCGATCAGGAACGAGAAGTCGGCAGCTGCGGAGCGGGACATCCCCAGCAGCAGCGCCGCGAAGATTGTGCTGCCGGAGCGGGAGATGCCGGGGGCGGCGGCGATGGCCTGCAAGGTGCCGATGAGGACCGCCATGCGAGGGGTAATCTGCTCCAGCGTGAAATCACCCGGCACGATCCGCTGCGAGCGAAACATGAACGCTGAAGTGAT
Source organism: Planctomycetota bacterium (assembly GCA_043778825.1). Classification (GTDB taxonomy): domain Bacteria; phylum Planctomycetota; class Planctomycetia; order Planctomycetales; family Planctomycetaceae; genus TH-plancto1. The sequence continues at coordinate 11,490 of JAYWFM010000019.1, forward strand.
GAGCAGACCGAACCCCGCCACCAGCGCGTTCAGCGACTGCTTCTCCAACAGATGAAACAACAGCTTCAGCGGCACGCCGACGACCACCAGCGGCAACGTGGCCAGCACGATCATCAGCATGATCCGCGGCTGAGAGAGCAGCCGCTGAATCCGCTCCTGGAAGACGATGAGAATCGCCCCGAGCGAGCCGACATGCAGGGCGATGTTGAGGGCGGCGCTTTCGAGATTCCCGCCGAGCAACTCCTCGGCAATGGTCAGATGGCCATCGGAGCTGACGGGGAGGAATTCGGTGATCCCCTGGAGGATGCCGAGGAGGATGACTTTGAGAGCTTCCATGCGCGGTGGGAGTCGAGGGGAGGAGGGGAGCTGAGGGAACCAATCACCCGACGCGTCAGCGAGTGCGTACGTCTCACGATGTTCTGCGAGAGCTGAGCCCCCATCAGCTTCCTCGGCCAGCCCAAGACGGACGGTGCTTGGCGGCACCCCTCGCTGCGCTCGGCCCTCGCTCACGCGTCGGGTGACTGGACTGGGATACCTCCAGTGGGCGAATGCACCCGGAGGAGGGGAGGAGGTCCTACTTGGGAGTTGGTTCTTTGACAGGAGTGGACGGAGTGGCGGTGGGGGGTGGGGGAGGCACGGTCGGATTGGTGTCCGGTGTCTTCAGGGGCTTCGCCGGTGGGGTCTTCGGAGTTCCGACCGCGGGGGCCACGGCGGGGCCGATGCGGGGGGTCGGTCCCCGGGCGGCTTCGCGCTCCATCGCGGCTTGCTGCTCCGGGGTGAACGGCTGTTGGGGCAGGCCCGTCAGCAGTTCGAGATAGAGGGCGATCAGTGGCCGTAGACTGACGTTCGGTTCGGCTTCGAGGAGGGCGGTGAGCCGCGTTTTGGCAGCCGCGTTGTGCCAGGTGGACAGTTCGGACTGGGCCAGCATGAACTCCACGTTGGCCCAGCGCTCGGGGGCCAGGTACAGCGCCTCATACGCGGTGGCTCCCTGCGAGGCGGGCATCAGATCCAGTCGAATCCCGGGGAGCGAGACCAGCGAAACCTGCTCCAGCACACCCCGCATCGTGGACTCGGCCACCAGTTGAGAGTCCTTGCGGAACAGAGTCTCCAACTGGGCGTTGTCCCCGATCGCCAAGCCATTGAGGGCAAGCATCTGTCGCACCTGGGTGACGCTCAGCGGCTGGGTGGCATTGAATTCTGGCGACTTGGTGAACATGGTATTGAGGGATTCTGCTTCCTGGAGTGCGTCCTCGGTGCGTCCCACTACGGAGAGCAGTTCGAGACGCAGCAGCTGATACCGCACGTCCTTGGCCACCTCGGCGCGGTTCTCCTCCAGCACCCGCAGAGCAATCCCGGAGCAGTTTCCGTTGATGGCGGCATCCAGCGAACCCTTCCAGTCTCCGCCCGAGAGCGGAGCCTTGAGGACCGCTTCCTCGACAGTTTTTACATGCCGTTTCAGTTCGGTGACTGCCTTCGTGTTTTGTTTCACACTCTGTTCATATTGGGGATCGGTGAGGGCGTATGTCGTGTAGGCGCCCTTCAAACGGTAGACCTGCCTCAGATGTTCCAGAGCCAGATCCGGCTTGCCCATTTGCATTTGCAGGGAGGCCAATTCCTCGTGGACTTCCGCGATGTCGGGATTCAGTTGGAGGAGATGATGATAAGACTGGAGCACCTGGGTGATCCAGAAATTCCCTCGGTAGGGGGTGCGGAAATCGGAAGCGATCGAGGATTCAATCCGATGCAGAAACATCGCGGACTGGCCCAGGATGCGGTAGCCCTGGACGGACTGCGGGTCCAGGATGATCCCCTGCCGGGCATGTCGATACGCGGACAGGGCCAGGGCCGTGGTGTCCATGACCAGTTCGGGACTCTTGTCCGAAATCGCGGAAAACAGTTGCACCAGGGCATTCTCGTGAGAGGCCAATTGCAACGGCTCGTTGAGAGCGGTCTGCGGCTGCCACAGGTACGTGTCGTACACGGTCGGACGCCGCGGGAAGATCCATGGGCCATCGGTCAGCGGAGTCTTGGGGGCCTCGGTCTGGAACGCCTGTTTGACGTAGCTGACATCGGGGTGGGTCAAGCGGTACTGAGTGAACGCTTCGTCCGGGCTGTCGGTTCGCGACAGCACGGCCCCGAAGGATTGCAGGCTGGTCATGGACCATCCCTGGGACAGCATCTCGATCAGTGTTCGGTAATCGGGAGCGGGTCCGGACAGGCGGGGGATGGCCTGATTGATGTGGAGCCTGGCGAACTCCGGTTTCCAGACCTCCGGCTTTCCGCTACTGGGGGTTTGAGGATTGGGGAACCGCAACGATTCTCGCAGCAGGCGGTGCCGGGCCAGCAGGTTCTCTCCCCCGCTCGCGTACAGGGTCAACCGGCGATCCGCATACGGCTTCAGACCCGCCCAGATCAGCAGGTCGCCTTGATCGAGCCGGAAGTTGAACACCTCCGGCGAGGCCACTTCCTTCGCCAGCTTCTCCGCTCCCGAGATGCTGGCCAGCAGCTGCGGCGAGAACCCGGCTCCGATCCGGCGACCGCCGCGCCCCATCAGCATCCCATTGCTCGCGACCAGTCCCAGCAGCAACAGCAGCACCACCGTGATCGCCCGACCGCCTCGATTCCACACCAGCGGCATCGAATCCAGGGTGTACTTCTGTGAGAACATCCCGCGATACCACAACTGGGCATTGAGCGTGATGAGCGCGACGCTGAGCAGGGCGGCCACCGGCAGTTGATGGGCGCACAGTGCGGCCAGAGCGACCACGACGACCCACGGGAGCAACCACTCCCACGTCAACCGCTTGAAGTTGAGGGCACACGTCAACAACGCCAGCACGCACAGGCCCAGCGAGACGACCGAAAACAGATCCAGCCGATTCTGGAACTCCTTCGAAAACACCGGATACCACTGCCACACGTACGGCCAGTCAAAGAGCGAATACGCTCGCAGCTCGGGATACTCCGTGCGGTACGCCGTCAGCGGGGAGAGCAGCACGTGATAGTGCATCGGGTGCAGCAGCCAGGCGAGCAGGCTGGCCCCGGTGATCTTGCCCAGACTCTTCACCGTGTCGGGTGAGTCCCCTGCCTCGACGCCCCGCAGACCGACCCAGCTCAGGGCGTACGCCAGCACAATCGCGGCTCCCAGCCAGGCCCGGGGATCGAGTTGGCTCCACACCAGGATCGTGACGGGAATTTGCCACACGAACCCCGCGCTGCGGTTCTCGGACCAGCGATGCAATTGAAAGACGACCAGGGTGACCCCCAGCAGCGTGAGGCCCGTCGGTCCGGGAATGAGCTGGGGAAAGACCGCGATCAAGGCCAACGCCCCGCACACCGACCCCCACCACGTCGACACTCCCTTGACGCAAATCCGCGAGAGGAGCCAGAACGTAATCGCCGACACGACCGCCCCCAGGATGGTCAGCCCCCTGGCCCCCAGGACTCCGTAGACTCCCGCCAGAACCGGATCGGAGAGCCAGCCGATGTTGACCCACGAGCGATCCCCGGCACTGGCCGAGAACGTATCGACGCCGTACGGCAGCAGACTCTGTTGACCGTGGCGGATGCGCACCAGCAGCGACGTGTCGTCGATCTGCGTCCAGCCCAACAGCAGGGCCAGCAGCACCGTGGCCCAGCGGATCACGAAGTCCCCGCGCACCGCCTCGTCCTCGACCAATTCGGGAGTGAGCGGTTCGTACTCCGGCAACTGCTCCTCGGGAAGGGGGGGCGGGGAGGCACTCAGCGCTCCCGAATTCTCGGGCAGCACGGGGGAGTCGGGTGGTGTCGACACGGAACGATCCTGCAAGAATGACAGTGGACGCAGTCAAGAATGGGCGCAGGCACCTCGATCGAGGTCTGCGCAGGGGCACGATATCAGCGCGGACGACACCGAACAAACGCCCAGCAGCCGAGGCACTCGAACCGAGCCTCCGTGACCCGCCCACCTGCCAGAGGAAGAGTCGTTCCTCCTATCCCTCTTGTTCCTACGTCACCCAGACATCCAAAGCGATGTCTGGGCCACCCC
>JAYWFM010000020.1:0-15470 GCA_043778825.1 Planctomycetota bacterium
ACGCGGCCCCCCCCCCCCCCACGACGCTCGGCGTCGTGACTGACGACGCGGAGCGTCGTCCCACATTGCCCCCAATGCACTTGCCCGCCGCCAATCGGAAGGGTATCCTTATTCCCCCACGGTGGGATTAGCTCAGTTGGTTAGAGCGTCGGATTGTGGATCCGAAGGTCGCGGGTTCGAGCCCCGTATCTCACCCTTTTTGTGACCTGAAGCGTATTGCTGGTCACACTCGGCTTCGGCAGTGAGCGGCAGGGCGCTAGCCGCTGGTTCCCCTGACCGTTGTCCGACCAGACGCGGTGGTCGCTCGACGAATTACGGTGAGAAGAACCGGCGGCTAGCGCCGTGCCGCTCACAGCATGTTGGGCGACATCGTGTGTGAACCGGGAACGGGAGTCCAGGGATGGAGCCGGATTCGATCGCCGTATCCCTCCCTCCCGTGGCTTCGAGCGAGGCGGCATCGTTACAGCCCGCCCCCCGCTACCGCTGCCCCGGCGAACCCGACGACATCTCCGAAGGCGTCCATCTCTCCCGCCTCTCCGCCTTCTACCACAAGTGCCGCCTCTGCGAGCATCGTACGGAGATCACCCGGCTCGCCCCCGTGTTGCAAAAACAGTGGGAACAGCTGTTGCAGGCCCCCGACCCACCGCGTCTCTTTCAGACCAACGGCGTTCGCGGCCTGTACCTCAATCAACTGACTCGCAACGAGGCATCGCAGGTCGCAGCCGCCTTCGCGTCGACATTGCGAGAGGTCGCCGAAATCTGGCGCTCCCGCCAGCCGAATCCCCCGCCCCCCGGCCGCTGGCTCAAGGTCGTCTTCGGCCACGACTCCCGCCCCTCCTCCCCCAATCTGGCCATTGCCGCAGCCACCACGCTTCGCCAGCACGGGTGCGAGTTGATCGACCTCAGCTGGTCGGTCCGACCGCAACTCGATGATGTGCTCCGTTCGAGCGGAGCGGATGGAGCCTTCTTCGTCTCGGGGCATGGCTCACCGGTCGGCTGGAATGGGTTCGATCTGGTTGGCCCGGATGGGATTGTCTGGTCCCAAGGCGGCATGCTCGACATCGTGGAGCAGCGGTTCCAGCAGTCCTGCCCGCGACCCGAGCGTGAGGCCGCTCCGCATACACAGCAACACGCGCTGAGCGAGACGCTAATCCAACTGAGAACGGAGCTGCATGGGCTGCGGCCATTGCGAGTGACGATTGAGACGCCGGAGCCGATCCTGGGGCAGATCCTGCGGGCCGCGCAAGCCGACTGGCCAGGGGAGTTAGTGCTGGGGGGATCGAGTGTCGTCTTTCGCTCCGCGAAAGACCGGCCTTTTGGGGCAGAAAACGGCGACACTCCCCGCCGATGCCACCTTCCCTCTCGGCGAGGACGCCCGCCGGTGCGAGATGCTCGATGAGTCTCTGCAACCCGTGGCGGACCAGCGTATCCTGTTCGGCCTCGGCGAGTTGCTGCTCGATGAGCATCCACATGTCGATGTCGTACTCAGCAACTCGCTGTTCGATCGTTGCGGCTGGACCGTCGAACGCTGCGGGCCGGGTTATCTCGTCTTTCATCGCGGCGGCGGCACGGAAGAACAGCTGGTCCGCACGATGCACGCGATGAACTCCTCGCTGGGTCTCGACGACGAGGGGAGGTACTGGATTCGCCGCGAGGGACATATCCGCTGCGACGGGTTGCTGACGATCGCGATGATCCTCCGCTCCCTCAGCCGGAGTGACTGCCGGGCATCGGGTTGGTGCCAACGGTAACGTGTCAGGGACATCCAACTGACAGATCGGCAGCGAGCGTTGGACGTAAGTCCAACGTGTTGCTCGACACCCAACTGTTGAGTCGGTCTCCGGTTCGTTCGGTCAAGACGCACGAGACAAGCAACGGTTCCCGGCTTCCCGACGGGACGTGTCTGGGTCGTCGTACGTCGCTCGGGGACGGACTGAAGTCCATCCTCCGGCTCACACATCCTTTCGACCGTAGAACGTTCGCAGACGCTGGCTGGCCCGCTCGACCTGTTCATCCAGCGAGAGCGTATCCAACCGTGCTAAGTGAATGAGTTCGGCCAGATCACGCAGCGTCTCGCGCGATAACTTCGGCTCCAGCGCCAACAGCAGCCGCCGCTCGACGAGATCCTCCAGCGTCGTGACCCATTCCCGTGTAATGATCTCCCGCACGAAGTCGCGGGGCAGGGCGGTGCCCTCAACCAGTATCGAGGCCACGTTTGTCGCCTTTTACTCCGAAAAAGGGCTTCCTTTTTCGGAGAAAAAGGCGACATTCTCCCCGGCCACGCCATCCTTCGGAGACCGTGAATCGATCCTCCGCAGCACCTCGCGAGCCTGCGTCCCCACTAAGCGCCACACCGCTCGGCAGGTCTCGGTCGAATGCCCCGTGGCAGTGGCGAGGGCGTCGAACTCCTGCTCCAACGCCGCTGCATCGACCGGATACCCCTCTCCACCCGGCACAACGCGCTCACGAGTCGAATCCGTCCGCGCGACACCCAGCTGCTTCAGCACTTGGTCCGCGACGAGTTCACCAAACGCCCGACAGGTCGTCAGCTTCCCCCCGATCAACGTCAGCACTGTCATCCCGTGGATCTCGCGGCGGTCGATCTGATGGTCCCGACTAATCGCAGCTGTCTTTGAGGCGTCGGAGTACGGCAGCGGGCGAATTCCGGCGCAGGTCGCGTGGATGTCGGCCTCGGTGAGGTGGACCTGCGGGAAGAGGTCGTTGGTCAGTTTGAGCAGGTAGGCTGCTTCCGTTTCGGTAGAGTGAGCGAGTTCGGGCCGCTGTTCGAACCGCTCATCTGTCGTGCCGATCATGACGCCACTGTCGAGAGGGATCAGGAACACCAGCCGACCGTCGCTCGCCTCGGCATACACCGCATCGCCGCCGAGGGCCTCGATGAGGCTGGCCTGCTGCGTGAAGAGATGCGACCCCTTCGTGCCGCCGAGCAGTTGCGGTGCTGGGACGGGGAGGTCCTGGAGAGTCCAGTCGCCCCAGGCCCCGGTGGCGTTGATGATGACGGAAGGAGTGAGCCGAAGGGGAGGAGGGGAGGAGGGGGGACGGGAGGGGGATTCTTCCTGCTCCCTCTCCCCCACGGGCGATGCGACTTTCGGAACCGACTCGGCTGTGGGGGAGAGGGCCGGGTTGAGGGGGCTGGCACGGTCACTAACGGGCCGGATCTCCACACAGCCCGTTTTCGTAGCGTGGGCTTTAGCCCACGCGAACTCCCTGCTGTTTGCCTCGCGTGGGCTAAAGCCCACACGACCGGAAACGAGGACCGCCCGGTGGTAGGTCAGCAACCGGAACTCCGTCCCCTGGGCCTTCGCAGCCTCCTCGATGTCCCGCAGCAGCGCCACGCAGAACCGCTCGGGTCGTTCCATCTGACCATCGAAGTACGCACACGACCACGGGTACTCGCCCGCCGGAAATGCCGGGCCGCCATCCCCGGTTCGATGCACGGAATGCCGAGGCACGATCTCACTCCTCGCGAGCCAGTCATAAAGCCACAACCCAAACCGCACCGTCAGTAACCCGCGGCCCCCGCCCGAGCCGATCCACTTCCCCAGCCACGTTCGACTCAACCCCAGAAACCGCAACCCGGCTGCGATGAAGCCCCCCACCCGCCGCCGTACCGGGATATGAGTCCGCAACGGCTTCACGAACTGCGGAGCCAGCCGCAACAGTCGGTCCCGCTCCTGCAGCGACTCGGCCACCAGCCGGAAATCCCCATACTCCAAATACCTCAGCCCCCCGTGAATCAGCCGCGACGACTTCGCCGTCGCCCCAAACGCGATGTCGTTCGTATCCACCAACCACACCGCCACCCCGTTGAGTACCAACTCGCGGGCCACGCAAATGCCGTTGATGCCCGCACCGAGGATCAGCACCGGGGCGGGGGGGATGGACATGAGGTGGCCTCCGGGGTCAGACACTGCCTTCATCGTACATAGTTCATGGCGTTCCAACTATCTCTCGCGTCCCTCTTCGCCGCGAAAGCGGCAACAGCATATAGCCGTGGGCGCAGCGGCGTCAGCCGCCAGCCCACGGAACATATCCCGAGTTCAACGCAGCCGCGAGAGCGGCGACAGGAGTGACTGCTGGGAGCGCTCACTAGGCTCGCCAGCATCCCTTGGCTTGGGCGAGATCACAAGCCTGAGTCAGAACCAACACACGCTGGGACAACTCAATCATTTTGAGTCCGTCGGCAGTGGTTTCCCACGACAGCAACGAGCAGTCGTCGAGAATGTCTCCCTGCGACAACGGTTGCTCGGGGAGAACCGGCTGATAGATCATCGCCCGTCCTCGATCAGGAGGAAGACGGGATCAGGCAGTCGCGGCTGGGTGGCGCGGCTGACCTTCACGGGTCGCGGAGTGCCGGGTCGAGGCAGATCGAACGGAGCCGAGATCGACTCGTCGGGCCAGCAGCCTCCCGGTTCGCGGGACAGTCGCGGAGCCGCAGTCGAGGGGACGACCGTGGTCGCTTCGCGGTCGGCCACCGTGACCGTGACGGGACGCGGCTCCGACGGCAGATCGACCGGATCGAGCAGTTCGATCCAGCCATCCGGCCGCAATACCCCTTGAGCCACCATCGTGACGGTCATGGCCAGCCTCGCAATGAGAATCGGACGCTCTTCCCCCCGAACTCGGGAAGGTCCGCTGATTCAGGATAACACCGCCTCGCCCCTGACGCATCCGCAATCTGCCCGTGCATCCTGTTCCTCGTCATCAGTTCCCTCTTCGCCGCGAGAGCGGCAGCAGCATATAGCCGTGGGCGCCAGCGGCGAAGCCGCCAGCCCACGGATTGAATGGCGCATCGCACACAGCCGCGAGAGCGGCGACCGCAGCTACCCGTGGAATTCTCCCTCAAACAGAAACCGAGGATCAAACTCGATTTCATGTCTCCTCAAGAAGGACACATACTCCTCCTCGAAAGTCTGCCGTTTGTGATGCTCCTCTTGATTCCGCAGATACGTCCGCACCGCTTCGATCTGAGAGTGGCTGACCGTGAACGCGGCGTATCCCTTTTGCCATTCAAACCGAGTGCGCGTCTCCGGGAGTTCGTTGATCCACTTCGACACACCGGCTTTGATGTCACGGACGGCATCGGAGACAGTGATTGTGGGAGGCAATCCCACCAGTAGATGGACATGATCCTCCACCCCGCCGATCTCGATCAGGTGTCCATTCAATCTGCGGACGATCCCTCCGAGGTACTCGAAGAGTCGTTCTCGGAACTCCCGGCGGAGCGAGGGTTGCCGATACTTCGTACTGAATACGATATGATATGCCAGCTTGGTGAAGGCTCCTATGACAGACTCCGGTCGCCGCTCTCGCGGCTGAACGAATATGATCGAACGGGGCTGGCGGCTGAAGCCGCTGCGCCCACGGCTATCTGCGAACGCCGCTCTCGCGGCCAAGAGGGGGAGGCGGAAGCTCGAACCCGAACTTTATGGACTCCCCCTTCGCCGCGAAAGCGGCGATCACAATCACATGCGGTGGTCATACTCTCAAAACGAGGTAACAAGTCGGAGCGACAGCGTCGTCAGCGACTGTCGCTTCAAACTCGTCGAAGACCTATTCCTCGCCAGTCAAGACCGACAAAAAAGCAGTCCTCGCAGCCTGCGGAGGGCTACTACCCATGACTTTGGGATTCTGTCGGAGAAACTCTTCACACTCAGCATATGCAAGCTGAGCAGCGCTCATTGCCTTGTCGAACAGGCGATGGCGAAGGTCTTTGGCTGGTTGAACACCATCCTGAAAGACTTCGTCGATCGGCATCGGTTTCATCATGATCTTGGCCCTTTCCATAGAATCCAGCCTGTCTGCACGTAACGAAAGCGTTACTGAACTCACGTTCTCTTTTCATGATATCGAACGTATCCCGTTTGTCGAGTTGGATTCGATAAAATACAGAAGATCAACAAATCGGTTGCGGTCGCCGCTCTCGCGGCTGAATGAATTGAGATCGAACGGGTCCGTGGGCTGGCGGCTGGGGCCGCTGCGCCCACGGCTACATGCGGATGCCGCTCTCGCGGCGTATCGCATTGTGAATGATGGGCTTCTGGTTGTCGTCTTTCGCTCCGCGAAAGAACGTTCTTTCGCTCCGCGAAAGGCGACTCTCTACGCCGTCATCCCAGTAATCGCGGGCAACGAATAATAATGGCACAGCGCCACCCCGGTGGCATCGGCCACATCGTTCGGTTCCAGGATGCTCTTCAATCGCAGTTCGCGCTGCACGGCGAGTTGCACCTGTTCCTTGCTCGCGGCTCCGCTGCCGGTCAGGAGTTTTTTAATTTGGCTCGCGGAGTAATGAATAATCGGGATGCCGGCTTCGGCGGCTGCGAAGAGGATGGCCCCGCGGGCGTGGGCCATGAGGATGGCGGTTTTGGGGTGTTTTGGCGTTGAGAAGATTTGCTCGATGGCCATCGCCTGGGGGTGGTATTGGGCGATGACCTCGCGGAGGCCGGTGCCGATTTCGAGGACGCGCTCGGCCAGCGTGAGCGCCGGAGTCGAGCGGATCACGCCGCCCTCGCGCAGCACCGGCCCGCGCACGGACCGCTCCAGGATCGCGTACCCCGTGCGGTTCAGTCCCGGGTCGATCCCCAGATAGATCTGGGACGACGCGGTCGTCAGGACGTTTCCCTCTCGCATGGCCATCCGTGGCCGTCTCCTTGGGAAGCCTTCAGCGTTCAGCTTTCAGCGGTCAGCCAGAGGGGAAAGCTCGCACTCATGGTTCCCTCTCTGGCTGAAAGCTGACGGCTGATCGCTGACCGCTTCACACCAACACTCCGATGTACGGCAGGTGCCGGTACTCGCCGTTGAAGTCCAGACCATACCCGACCACGAACTCATCCGGAATCTCAAAGCAGTGGTAGTCCGGGGTGAAGTCGACCTGCGACCGCGCCCGCTTCCACAGCAGAGCCACCGACCGCACGCTGCTTGGCTCCTTCTGCCGGATCACCTCCAGCAATGCCGCCATCGTACGTCCCGTATCAAAGATATCATCGACCAACAGCACATCCCGCCCTCGCAGGTCTGGCAAGAATTCCGTATTCAGAATCAACTTTCCCGGCACCGTCGACACCCCGCGATAGCTGCTGGCCTGGACCATGCCAAGTTGATGCGGCAGCTCAATCTGCCGCATCAGGTCGCACACCAGCATCACACTGCCGGTCAGCACGCCCAGAATCGTCAGCGGTCGACCGGCATAATCCGCCGTAATCCGCTGGCCGAGAGTGGCCACAGCGGCTTCGATTTCGGCAGTGGAGATGAGGGGGCGGATCATGGAGTGAGTTGGAACAGGGGAAGGCGATGTCGTTGAGAGGACGTTGTCTTCTGCACGCGGCATGAATTGGTGCATTTTGTGAGAGGTCCGGCGCTAGTGGCTTGTCAGGACTCAGAATCGGGGTTGGAGTTCAGGCTTTAGCCTGCTCCGGAGCAGCCTAAAGGCTGGACTCCAACCCGAAAATCAAGCATTGACGGGACACTACCCGGCCAGCGCCGTCGAAATCGCGGCCAGCACTTCGCCGTGCAGCAGGCCGTTGGTCACGACCACGCCTCGGTTCTTGGTGAGTTCGGAGCCTTGCGTGAAATCGAGGGGGGCTCCGTGCATGTCGGTCACCCGGCCACCGGCCTCTTCCACGATCAGCACGCCGCCCGCATGGTCCCAGATTTTTTCGTGGTAGGTCGACTTGGTCGGCATGCGGAGATAGAGGTCGGCCTCACCCCGCGCGACCACGCCGTACTTGGCCTGGCTGTCGAGGCGGCTCGGCGGGGCGTCGCTGCCGAGGAGTTGACGAATCTTGCCGGTCACGTCCTGGGCATTGTGGCCCGATTCGACGGACTCGCAGAACCGGGCCATCGAGCCGCGTGAGGTCCCGCTGACACGCACGACTTGCGGCACCACCTTCTCATCGTGGAGCATCCACAGCTGGGCTCCGTGGCCGCGCACCGCTGAGAACAACGCTCCGACCTGCTTATCCCAGGCATCCTCAGCGGGCAGGTTCGGGCAGCCGAGGATACTGACCTCGATGCGTCCATCGACGATCAAAGCCAGCGAGACGGCGTACTGCTCACCGCGCAGGAACCCCTTTGTGCCGTCGATCGGGTCGAGGGTCCAGAACCGAGAAACCCCTCCAGGGCTGTTGCCGCGATCGATCCACTGGCAGATCTGATCCGGCTTGCCGTGCAGGCCGACCTGCTCGATCTCGCGCTGCACCCGCTGCAACTGGCCAGTATGTTCGGCAGAGCGGAGTTCGGCGGAATCCTCTTCGCCGACGATGGCGTCGTGCGGAAAGGCGTCGCCGATGAGCTTGCAGACGATGGCCTGACTGGCGAAGTCGGCGACCGTGACGGGCGACTTGTCCTGCTTGGCGATTGTCTCGGGCGAGATGCTCTTCTGCACCGAGCGGCAGGCTTGGCTGGCCACCCGCACGGCGTGCAGGGCAGTTTCCAGTTCGCGGCGAAACAGGTCGGACATTGAGCGAACTCCGGGAAGCGTCGTAGTCGTAGCCACGTTCGCCAGAACGTGGGGGGCTGTCTCACGTGTCGATGATGAGTCTCACGCGCGAGACACATCCGGTGATTGGATCACCCACGTTCTGGCGAACGTGGCTACGAATGGAGCCAACGAAAACAGCCCGAGACGATATCGCTCGGGCTGAGGTGCTTTCGAAAGCCTCGGGAAAGAGTCGAAGACTCTTAGACCAGAGGGGCCTTCTTTTCCTTGATGCCGGGGCACTGCAGGGACATTTCGGCGTTGAGCGCCTTGTAGTCGGCCCACTGCTCGGGCAGGTTGTCTTCGTGGAAGATGGCGGCCACCGGGCACTCCGGAACGCAGGCTTCGCAGTCGATGCACTCATCCGGATGAATGAAGAGGATCTGCTCGGCTTCGTAGAAGCATTCGACCGGACAAACGACCACGCAATCGGTGTACTTACAGCCGAAGCACGGTTCCGCAACGATGTGAGTCATGACGAGTTCCTTCAGGATGTCCGGCCATCCGCCAAACGACAATGTCCCCTAGATCGACCGCGAGACGACAAACCCTGAGCCGTTTTTTCCGATCTGGTCTTGTTCCCACTCTCGGGGGAAACCTGCTGCCAGATCAGAGAACCGCTCCAGATTTTCGTCCGCCACCACCACGGGGGGGTGGCCACGGTCAATCTGATCGATTTCTAGGTCTGGCAAAACAGCCTGTCAAGCGACGACCGTCGGCAGAGACCTTTCTCTTGGAAAAGGGAAGCGGGGTCGGAGGCACTCCCTCGTGTGGAGACGGAGTGTCACCCGCATCGACGAAACGGAACGTTACTCCGCCTTCTTCGCGGGCACGGGAGTGGCGACGGCGGGCTTTTCCGCCGCGGCCTTCAACTTTGCAGCCGCAACCCGCTTGGCGTTGGCCTCGTCCCGCAGCTCCTTCAGCCGCGTCTGCTGGGCCGGAGTGAGCTTCACCTCCATCTTGGCGGTTTTCTCGGCTTGCAACTTCTTGATTTGGGCGGTGAGGGTTTGGATCTGAGCATCGTACTCGTCGTGGATCTTATACAGATCGTCTTTGACTTCGTCGCTGATGCCCAGCTTGCCGAACTGAGCGGGCAGCGGTCCACGAGGATCCGTCTTCGCCGCCGCCTTGGCCGGAGTCTCTTGAGCCGACGCCTGCCACGTCAGCATCCCTCCGGCAACGATGGCCGCGACACAAACCCAAACTTTGACAGCTTTCATCATCGAACCTTCAGTGAATGGTGTGCATCATCAGTTCGCTCGAGCAAGCGCCCAGTGAATGTATTCCACGGCTCAGGCCGTTTGCAACTCTGAGATGTGGCAAATCGGCGTAACTTCGCCGGAAGTGCGGACAGAACCCTGCCGACTTCTGCGACGGAGCTATTGCCCGTGTCCACGATTGGAGTTGCCGGACCGAACCGGTAACTTGAGGGAACACGGGTTCGCCATGGCAAACCCAATCGAGGAGGTGCAAGTCGCAACTCCGCTCCCGAGTGATTGACGGCCACCTCCCATGCTGATCGAACTCGAAACCGTTCTCAAAGTGCTCCTCGCCGGAGGCACCACCACCTCGCCGCAAATGGCTGCGGCGATTGGCGTCATCATGGATGGCCAGGCCGATCCCATCGAGATCGCCGCCCTGCTCACCGGGCTGGCGGTACGCGGTGAGACGGCCCTCGAAATTGCCGGAGCCGCTGCTGCCATGCGGGCGAGGGCCACACGAATTCCGGCGCAGACACCGGGGCTGCTGGATACCTGCGGCACGGGCGGTGACCAGTTGCACACCTTTAATATCAGTACGGCTGCGGCAATCGTGGTGGCAGCGGCGGGGGTGCCGGTCGCCAAGCACGGGAATCGGCACGCGAGCAGCAAGAGCGGTTCGGCGGATGTGCTGGAGGCTCTGGGCGTGGATATTACCCTGGCTCCCGAAGTGGTCGGCCAGTGCATCGACCAGATCGGAATCGGCTTCTGCTTTGCCCGCCTGGTGCATCAGGCGATGCAGCACGTCGCCCCCGTGCGGCAGAAACTCGGCATCCGTACGATCTTTAATTTATTAGGTCCATTAACGAATCCCGCCGGGGCGGAATATCAACTGCTCGGGACAAACCGAATCGCGACCGCGAGGAAACTCGCGGAGGCCAAAACCCAACTCGGCGGCACGCGGACGCTGGTCGTGTGCGGAGCCGATCAACTCGACGAGGTGTCGCTGTGGGGCACCACGACCGTTTTCGATGTCCAGGGCGACCGGATCGAGGAGCGGCACTGGACCGCCCAAGACATGGGCCTGCCGGAGTGTACGCCCGCAGACCTCGTCGTCGGTTCCCCCGCCGAGAGTGCCGCCGTGATCCGCGAGGTCTTCGCCGGTCGTCCGGGACCGGCGAGGAACATCGTCCTCGCCAACGCCGGAGCGGCGCTGTTCACCGCCGGGCGATCTCATGATTTGAGAGAAGCTGTCCAACTTGCGGAGCAAGCCATCGACACCGGAGCCACCCAACAGAAGCTGGAGGCGCTGGTGCAGTTCTCCCACAGCCGGGCGAGCCCCGTGAAGTAGAACGGGTTTTAACCCGTTCCCGCTCGACGTACGATCGTCCCCAGCGGGTGACATGGGGCCAGTGCGATGCGTCGGGAGGGCGAGGCTCCTGCCGAGCCGCTGACGCGAGAGAACGTCTACCCTGGGGTGTGCGTCAGAAAAGTTGGCAGCCGTGAGATTCTGCTCCCTCTCCCCCGCGATCGACGTGTCTTTCACCTTGTCTGTATTGCGGGGGAGAGGGTGGGGTGAGGGGGCCATATCACTCGCTCTGGCCCCCTCACCCCGGCCCTCTCCCCACAGTCACGTCCTCACCCAAAGTCGCGTCGCCAGTGGGGAGAGGGGGCAGAGGGAACCGGCTGCCGAATTTTCTGATGCACACACTCCACCCTGGCACGCGGCTCCGCAGGAGCCTCGCCCTCCCGTCGCCTCGCCCTCCCCCCACACACTGGCGTTTCGCGGGGCAGGGGCACGTTGGACACATGCCCCACATCGTCCCGTTCCCGTTCGACCGTCGCTCAAATCGTCTGTTGCGGCTTTCCAACTCCCGGCAGACCCGTAAACTAACGAGGCAGAGTGGACGCCGTCCGTACTCACCTCTGGGGAAGTTCACAGCTCCCGGCGGCGGGCCTCCTCTCCCGGGATCGACCGACCATGTCTCACCGCTTGCAGACCCCGCTGATCCAGTTGCAGTCCGCCATCGACCAGCGGGTCGGTCTCGAAGCCGATTACGCCTCGCGATTCCTCCGAGGGTCCAGCGAAACCGAGCAGGCCCTCGCCGCCGCGTTGAAGCACGTCAACGATCAGTACCAAACGTGGCTCGACTCATTCACGGAGCAGCACCAACTCGCCGTTTCACAAATCCACCAATCCATCGACGACCAGCTGACCGACCTCCAGGGCCAACATCAGTCCGAATGCGGCGAGATCGAGCGGGCACGCACCGCCGAAAAGGACGAGGTCGAGGCCAAGTTCCAGGACAGCTCGTGGGTCGCGAACTCGCTGCTGGACGACACCGCCGATGACAGCCCGCGCCGCCTGTTCGAGAAGACCCAGTTCTCGATCCAGAAGTCGCGCGAGGAACTGACCACCATGGTCACCGGCCTGAAGGCCGACAGTCAGAAGTTCGCCGAAGAACGCGGCTGGAACCACGAACCGCACTTCGAACCGACCCAGGCCCCCCGGCAGCTCGACAAGTTGGCCGAGTCCGTACTGTCGGTCCACGAGCGCGGCCGGGCCGAACTGCGATCGGCACGGGGCTATTGGTTGCCGAAACTGTTCGTGGGGTTTCGGTCGCTGTTCCTGTTTCTGGGGCTGGTCGCGATCGCGGGGGGGGTGTTCTTTCTGTTCATGCCGCCGCAGCTATTGGGGCAACCGGCGGGACGCGATACGCCGATCTGGTTCGGGATTTCCGCAGCTGTCGGGGCCGGGGTGTCCTTGATCCTGTCTGGGATCCTGTATGTCCTGGCCAGTTCGAAAATGGCGGATGCCTTCTCGCAACTGCAATCCTCGGTGGCGGAGTTGGAGTGGTTCTTCGGACGTTGGACCCAGGTGGCCGACAAGGAACTGGCCGACGCGGAGAAGGAGTTCGAGAAGAAGCAGGAGCAATACAACCGCCAGCGCGAGCAAGCTCTGGCCCGCTACCAGAAGGCGCATCAGGACCGCCTCGTGGAGATTGAGTCACAGCGCTCTGCGGAGTCGTTGGCGATCAAGCAGCGTTCTGCCGATCAGATGGCGTTTCTCGAAGCCAGTCGCACGACCCAACTCGCCGCGCTCGACGCACAAGTCCAGCGGCAACGAGACGAGGGCGAGCAGCAGTTCCAAGCTGTCCGTGGCCAGGCCCAATCCCAACTCGACCAGTCCCAGTCCGATCATCGCCGTCAGCAGGCCACCGCGTGGGCGGGCCTGAAGAACAAGTGGGAGCAAGCGTTTCAGCAGGTCTCGCAAGCGGTCAATACTCTGCAGCAGGAGGCCGCCACCGCCTCCCCACCATGGGACCGCCTCGAAGCCAACGACTGGCAGCCCGCCCAGCAAGTCCCCACCGGCTACACGATTGGCCAGCATCGCGTGAAGCTCGACCAGTGGCCGGGAGCGGTGTCGAGTGACATGCGGCTCGCCCCGCGCACGACGGAACTACTGGTCCCCGCGACGATTGAGTTCCCCACTCTGGCATCGCTGCTGCTGCAATGGAATGGGCCGCAGGGACGCACCGCCTCGGTGCAGGCCCTGCAAGTCGCCATGTTGCGGCTGTTGACCCAGATCCCGCCCGGCAAGATTCGCTTCACGCTGATCGATCCGGTCGGACTCGGCGAGAGCTTCGGCGGGTTCATGCACCTCGCCGATGTCGATGAGTTATTAGTGACCAGCCGCATCTGGACGGAAGCGTCGCAGATCGAAGCCCGCCTCGCCGATCTGACCGAGCATATGGAGAATGTTCTTCAAACGTATTTAAGAAATGAGTTCGCCACGATCGAGGATTATAATCACCACGCGGGGGAAGTCGCCGAGCCCTACCGGTTCCTGGTGATTAGTGATTATCCGGCCAAGTTCAGCGAGATCGCTGCCAGCCGGTTACTGAGTATTATCACCAGCGGACCACGCTGCGGGGTGTATACCCTGATGTCGGTCGACATGGCCCGCGACCTGCCGCTGCAATTGCCGCTGGAAACCGCAGCCGCTGCGATGTCGACGTACCATTGGACACCGGAAGGGTTCCGCGTGGCTGGCCTAGAGCCTAGGGCCCAGGGCCTAGAGCCAGAGGCTTCCATGTCTATTGTCTCATCCTCTCTGGCCCTAGGCCATAGGCCCTCAGCCCTAGGCCCCTCGCCTCTGTCCCACTGGCCCGTCGAACTCACGCCGCCGCCGCAACCCGATCAGTTCACGCGGCTGGTCAAGCAAATGGCCGAAGCCTCGCGCGATGCCCGCCGCGTCGAGGTCGCCTTCGACCGCATCGCCCCCAAGCCCGACGCCGTCTGGTCCAAGGACAGCCGCGCGGGGATCGACATCCCGCTGGGCCGCGCCGGGGCCACAAAGCTCCAGCACTTGAAACTCGGGCAGGGGACCAGCCAGCACATGCTGGTCGCGGGGAAGACCGGCTCGGGAAAGTCGACGTTCCTGCACACTTTAATTGTGAACGTCGCTCTCTATTATAGCCCGCAAGAAGTCAACTTCTATCTGATTGACTTTAAGAAGGGGGTCGAGTTCAAGGACTACGCCGCCCTCCAGTTGCCACACTGCCGGGTGGTGGCCATCGAGAGCGATCGCGAGTTCGGCGTCAGTGCCCTCCAGAATCTCGATGCCGTCCTGCAAGAGCGCGGGGAACTATTTCGCAAACACGGCGTCCAGGACATTCGTGGCTTCCGCGATGCGAACCCGAATTCCGTCCTGCCCCGACTGCTGCTGGTGATCGACGAATTCCAGGAGTTCTTCGTCGAGGACGACAAGCTCGCCCAGACCGCCTCGCTGATGTTCGATCGGCTGGTCCGGCAGGGGCGAGCGTTCGGCATCCATGTGATCCTCGGATCACAGACCCTCGGCGGGGCGTACTCACTGGCCCGCAGCACCCTCGGGCAGGTCGCCATTCGCGTCGCCCTCCAGTGCAGCGAGGCCGATGCCCACCTGATCCTCAGCGAGGAAAACACAGCGGCCAGATTACTGACGCGCCCCGGCGAGGCGATCTACAACGACGCCAACGGACTGATCGAAGGCAACCATCCGTTCCAGGTCGCCTGGCTCCCCGATAAACAGCGAGAAGACCTGATCCGCCGACTGGCCGAGCAGTCTCGCAAGGCGATGTACCCGCTCGACCCGATGATCGTCTTCGAGGGCAACATCCCGTCCGACCCCGCTCGCAACGGCTCCATGCACCGCTTGATCGAAGGGCTCGACGGCACCCCCTCGAAGCGAGTCACCCCCCGCATCTGGCTCGGCGACGCCGTGGAAATCAAGCAGCCGACCGAACTCTCGTTCCCGCGCCAGTCCGGCAGCCACTTGCTTCTGATTGGCCAGGACACTGAAGCCGCTCTCGGCCTGATGGGCACGGCCATCGTCTCACTGGCGGCGCAAGAGGGCCTAGGGCCTAGGGCGGAGGGCCTAGGGCCAGACTCTGGCCATCAGCCATCAACCATCAACCAACAGTTAGAGGGGAGTCTGAAGTCGGTGGTCGGGAGTCGGGAGCCAGAAGGCAAGTCTCTCTCTGGCCATCAGCCATCAGCCATCAGCCAACAGCCCCTCCTCATCTTCGACGGCAGCCCGGTCGACTCCCCCGATGCCGACCTCTGGCGACAAATCTCGAAAGCGGTTCCCGGCGTCCGCGTCGTCTCGCCGCGCCAAAGCCTGGAGGTACTGCAAGAGCTGACCGCAGAACTGCAAGCCCGTGAGACAAACCACGATGCGGTCCGCCCGCCGATCTTCGTGTTCGTCAGCCAGATCAGCCGCTTCCGCGACCTCC
>JAYWFM010000021.1:0-15456 GCA_043778825.1 Planctomycetota bacterium
CGCCCGGCTCGCCTATTCTGGGGTCAGCTGAGCGCACCAGATTCGCTTTCTCCCCGCAAACCCAAGCCCCCCAACTTCCGCCCGTTTCACCAGGCCAGGGCCGGGGTGAGGGGGCCTGAACGAGCGATATGGCCCCCACACCAGGCCCTCTCCCCCGCAACATGCACACCGTGAAGGCCACTTCGGTCGCGGGGGAGAGAGGGCCGGGAAGGATACCGTCAAGGGGCGAATGCACGCGAACGCCCAGGCGTGGTTCTCAGAGTTTCCCAGCCGCCTGGAGGGCTGCCTCCACGGTGGCGAGCGGGAGGAGCAGCGACAACGGGGCATCCTCCAACGGGACTGCACCGTACGAGGCATACCATTGGGCAGTTCGCTCACTCTTGGCATCGATCAAGAGCGCCACGCCGCCGACCTCGGCTGCGGCCAGTAAACAGCGTCTCCCCGCCGCCAGGAGCAACTGCCCGCCGAGTCCGTGGCCCTGGAATTGTTGACCCACGGCCAATCGTCCCAGTCGGAACACCGGCACGTCATGTCGGGCCAGCCCCTGGCGAACAGGGACCGGGGTCCGGGCATACTCCAATGATGCCGGGGAGAGACAATAGAATCCCAGGATCGTCGTGCCGTCTGCCTGGGAAATCGCGAGAAAGGTTTTGGAGGCTCCCCGATCATGACTCTGGCGAGCATGCTGACGCAGAAACTCGTTAAGTGCTGGCTCGCCGCAGTCAAACGACGCCCGGTCGTGCCGCTTGCCAATCGGCTCTTCCCGCCAATCCGGCAGTGTCATGACCGCTCCGGCAACGCTCGAGCCGCCCTGCGCAGCTTGGCGTTCGGTGCGGGTGGGTTCTCCAGAAGTTCCAGCACGCGCTGGCTGTCGCGAGAGGAGAGCTTCACGTGTTCGTATTCGTCGATGACCGCCTGGGCTTCCCGGAGAGCCGTACGGAGGATGAACTCGGTCATATCCGTCCCCGCCAAGGTCACGGCTCTCTGGATCAGAGCCTTGTCGGCGGGGCGAACGCGGAGAGCCACTCGACAATTCTCATTCACAGCGGGCCGGGGCATGACATCCTCAAACATTGTGTGCATTGAAAGCGTACATGATGACAATGTCGAAGTCAAGTGGGCGTGGCTTGAATGCCCAGGGGATGCAACCCTTGGGCTTGGGGGGGGTGAACGAAACTATTTCCCAGAGGTTGGACCACCTTGTCGCCGTCTTCCCCATCACCTACGATCCGTAAAGGTTCAGCTGACGGGCCGCAGGTCCGGAATCACTCTCATGGACGGAGTGATTCGCTGAAAGTGTTCTCCGGCATGATGTTAGGTGCGGTCGTGGAGATTCCTCCGCTGCTCTTGTACGTGGGCGCGTTGATCGGGTTCGTCGTCACGAACATGATTCTGACGCACATCATCGGCCCGCGCAAAAAGACAGCTGTCAAAGACATGCCGTACGAGTCCGGAATGGACCCGATCGGCGATGCTCGACAGCCGTTCGACGTGAAGTTTTACCTCGTCGCGATCCTGTTTCTGGTGTTCGACGTGGAATTGCTGTTCCTCTACCCGTGGGCGGTGAGTGCTTACCTGCCGGACGGACAGACTGGCGGGATTCCCATCGAGCTACGAGGCACGGTGTTCGGCGTGATGCTGGTCTTCATGGCCACGCTGGTGATTGCATACGTCTACGCCTGGAAGAAGGGCGTCTTCAAGTGGCGGTAGAGTGTCGCCTTTCGCTCCGCGAACGGACGTCCTTTCGCGGAGCGAAAGACGACACTCCCCGATGCAGCCCGTCTGAACAGAACAGTGGATCGACAGAGGATTGGTGAATCATGGTCGACCTCCCCAAACAACCCGGACTGCCCGACAACGTCTTCATGACGAAGCTCGACGCAGCTGCCAATTGGGCCCGCTCCAACAGCTTGTGGCCAATGCCATTCGCAACGGCCTGTTGTGGAATCGAGCTGATGGCGACGGCTTCCAGCCGGTTCGACCTCGCCCGGTTCGGAGCGGAGGTGATGCGGTTTTCGCCTCGGCAGTGCGATCTGATGATCGTCGCAGGCCGCGTGGTGATGAAAATGCTGCCGGTCCTCCAGCGGATTTGGCTCCAGATGCCGGAGCCGAAGTGGTGCATCTCGATGGGGGCCTGTGCCTGCACGGGCGGGGTGTTCGACACCTACGCCGTGGTGCAGGGGGTCGACCGCTTCATCCCCGTCGATCTGTACGTCCCCGGTTGCCCACCGCGCCCGGAACAGCTGATCGCGGCGATCATCGAGATGCAGAACAAGATCATGCAGACCGGCACCTTCGATGGTCGCGAGTTCGCCAAGCGGACCGAGGCGACCGGGCCGATTCCGGTGGAGCTCGAAGAGGTCCGCCGGGCGCGGGCGGCGACACTGATTGAGGGATTGGAGATTTACCAGCCACCGAAGATGTAGGATGCCGGAGGACAGATTCGGAAATCGCCATGTCAATCACCCAACTCACCATCGAAGAACCTCGATCCCGCCTGGGAACACCGGTCTGGGAGTTGGCGCGGCTGTACCCGGCTCAGGGGCACTGGACCGAAGAAGATTACTTGGCCCTGCATACCAATCAGTTGATCGAGTTCACCCGAGGTGTGTTGGAGTTTCTTGAGGTGCCGACGCGGAAACACCAACTCATCGTCGCAGCCCTGTACCACAAGCTGTACCAGTACAACCTGCAACGGGGCCTGGGCGAGGTTCATTTCGCCCCCCTGCGGATTCGAGTGGCCCCCTCGACGATTCGCGAACCCGATGTCCTGTTCCTGGCCAAGGAACGCCTTTCCGAGGACACGACGATCCCGCCGGAGGGGGCTGATCTGGCCATGGAAGTGGTCAGCCCTAGCCCAGAGAGTCGAGAACGCGATCTGGTTAAGAAGCGTCTTGATTACGCGCTGGCTGGAGTTTCAGAATACTGGATTGTCGATCCTGCGAAGGAGACGATCACAGTGCTGGCCCTCAACGGAGAAGTTTACGAAACTGTGGGCGAGTACGGGATCGGGCAGACCGCGACATCTCAGTTGCTCCCCGGGTTTGAAATCGATGTCGCCGAGGCCATTTCCCACTGAGGCGGCAGCAGCATCCAGGCCCACATCACCATCCAGGGACATTCAGTCGATGCGAACCACAGTCAAGCCAATCGAGGAACCTCGATCCCGCCGGGGAGAACCGGTGTGGGAATTGGCGAGGCTGTATCCAACGCAGGGCGAATGGTTGGAAGAGGACTATCTCGCACTCCATACTAATCAGTTGGTTGAGTTCACGAACGGCGTGCTGGAATTCCTGGAAATGCCTACCTTTCAGCACCAACTCATTGTCATGTACCTGCATGAACTGCTGCAGGCCCATGTTCGAAAATACCGGCTGGGAATTGCCATGTATTCTCCCCTCCGGATTCGAGTCGCTCCCGACAAGATTCGCGAGCCGGATGTGGCCTACTTCACAGCCAAGAAGATCCCGAAAAATCTGGTTGCACCTCCCCAGGGAGCCGACCTTGTCATGGAGGTTGTCAGCCCGAGTGATGAGAGTCGAAAGCGAGATCTGATTCAGAAGCGCCGGGACTACGCGAAAGCGGGGATTGCGGAGTACTGGATCGTCGATCCCGAGACCTCCACGATCACTGTACTTGCTCTTAGCGAGACCAAGTATGTGCAAGTGGGCAAATACAAGTTTGGACAGAAGGCTGAATCGAGACTGTTGCCTGGGTTTGAAGTCGATGTGACCGAGACCCTGACTCGCAAACCTACTGTCTAACTTCCGCCCTGCCCTCCTGAAAACTGACCACTGACGACTGAGAACTTCCCCCCCATGACCGACCTGCAACCCCTCCTCGACAAGTTCGCCCTCACCACCAGCGAATTCCGCGACAACCGCCGTGTGGTGGTGGCTGCGGACAATCTAGTGGCGCTGCTGGAGACGCTGAAGAACTCGCACGGGTTCAGCATGCTGGTCGACATCACGTGTGTCGACTACTTGGAGTACGAAGGCGCTGCGGACCGGTTCGGGCTGGTCTATTGCCTGCTCAACATGACGACCGGCGAGCGGTTGATCGTGCGGACCTTCGTCAACGACCCGAGCCCGAGCCTGCCGACGGTCACGACTCTCTGGAAGGGGGCCGACTGGATGGAGCGCGAGGTGTACGACATGTTCGGCATCACGTTCACCGGCCACCCCGACCTCCGCCGCATCCTCATGCCCGACGAATTCACAGCCTTCCCACTCCGCAAGGACTACCCGATCAAGGGCCGGGGTGAGCGGCACAACTTCCCGGTCATCACCCGTTCGGAGAGTTAGGGGGAGAGAGCGGTCAGCGATCAGCTTTCAGCAGTCAGCCAGAGTCAACGCCAAAGCACCATGTCCACTGCCACCCCATCGCGAATCACTCCCGAGGAGCTTTCCTGGCTCCCCGATCGGAAGCGGTACGAATTGATGGACGGGACATTGGTGGAGAACGCACGGAGTGTCCAGTCGGCTTGGCTCGCGACCTATCTTTGCGCACAACTGATCGGGTTTGTCGAACCACGCGGGCTTGGTTTCGTATTCGGGGGTGGACTCGGTTATCAGTGCTTCCCCGGAGACAACGTTCGTCGGCCTGATGCCTCGTACATTCGCGCGGGGCGATTAACGCTGACTCAATTCGAAGCGGAACATTGCAACGTTGTCCCTGATTGTGTGGTCGAGGTCGTCTCCCCTGATGATCTCCCTGACGATGTGGAGCGCAAGGCCAATGAATACCTGTCCGCTGGTGTTCATCTCGTCTGGGTGCTGAACCCCGAAACTCAGACCATCCTCGTCTATCGCCCGGATGGCTCGATGGCCCATCTGTCGTCCAAGAACGAACTCGACGGCGAGTCCGTCTTGCCCGGCTTCAAGTGCCCCGTGAAGTCACTCTTCCCGGACAAGGTCCAACTGGGGCTGAAGCCGACCTGACTGCCAACACCTCGACAGGCTCACGCCTGCCGCTCTCCTTCGATCAACTCTCAACCCTCAACCCTCAACCCTCAACGTTCCTCACGCAATGCCCTCGCCTTTCCCCGGAATGGACCCGTTTCTCGAAGCTCGGTGGGGCGGTGCCCACACGACAATGATCGTTCACGCCCGGCGGCAATTGCAGTCTCAACTTCCCGAAGGTCTGCTGGCAGACATTGAAGAGTACTTCGCCATTCAGATCGACGACGAAACTCGCCACTATCGCCCCGATGTGGCGGTTGTGCAGACAGAGGGGGCCAGTGCGTCCCGAGCCGGGACTGCCGTTCTGGATGCTCCGGGAGTGGCGGTCCCGTTCATTGCCATTGATGAACCCGAAACGCTGTATCGCATCCGCATCACCAGCATTGAAGATGATCGACTGGTCACTTCTATTGAGATCCTCAGCCCGGCCAACAAAGAGAGCGAACTGGCCAGGGAGCGGTTTCGTCGCAAACAGATCAGTCTTGTGGGCGGCGGAGCGAACCTCGTCGAGATCGATCTGCTCATCGGTGGCGGTTGGACCGACTCCGTTCGCGATGACCGGATTCCGTCCGAATATCGCACTCCGTATCGCGTCTGTGTCGTGCGAGCGGACGCGCCGTGGGCTCCGGAAGCCTACAAGGCCCCCTTGGAATCACGCCTCCCAGTCATCCGCATTCCGCTGCGGAAGCACGACCAGGACATCCATCTCGACTTACAGCTGCTCGTTGATGCTGCCTGGGAAGATGGGGCTTATCGTCGTCTGGACTACTCGCGGGCCCCCTGCCCACGGCTTCCCGCGAAGGAGGAGAGTTGGATGCTCGCTCTGCTGGCCGAACGCGGTGTACAACGCTCCCTTCCGCCCACGACACCCTCCTGAGAGAATCCTGCCGTCATGAGTACCGTCACCCATCCCCGAATCACGCCCGAGGAGCTGTTAAAGCTGCCTGATGGGGAGCGGTATGAACTCGTTGACGGCGAATTGGTGGAGTGCTGTATGAGCGGGAAGTCCCTGTGGCTGGCGACGTGGATTTCGACACAACTCGTCAACTTCGCGGTTTCTCGGCGTCTGGGGTACGTGATCACCGAGGCCAGCATCCAGTGTTTCGCTGATCCGGGAAAAGTTCGTCGCCCGGATGTGGCTTTTTTTGCCAGTGGTCGAATGGGTGATGCCGAGTACGAAACTGGTCACATCCGCATCGCTCCCGATCTGGCCGTCGAGGTCGTCTCCCCGAATGACCTCGCCTACGAGGTCACCCTGAAATCGGAGGAGTATCTAGCAGCCGGGGTTCGCCTCGTGTGGATCATCCACCCCGAGACCAATACCGTCGATGTCCTTCGCGCGGATGGCAGTGCCCTCCACCTGCGGGGATCGCAGCTGCTCTCCGGAGAAGCTGTCCTTCCCGGCTTCGAATTCCCCCTTCCAGAACTGTTCAGCGACCTGTCAGACTTCCGCCATCGATAGACGCCGTTCGATCAACTCTCAACATCTCCCACATGTCTACCATCGCCCATCCCCGAATCACGCCCGAGGAGCTACTCAAGCTGCCCGATGGGGAGCGATGTGAACTGGTGAACGGTGAATTGATCGAGAGCCACATGGGTATCCGGGCCGTATGGATTACTGCGTTCCTGATCATGCGCCTCGGGGGGTTTATTCACCCTCGTCGGCTGGGTCACTTTTTCTCGGAACACCTGGGTTATCGCTGCTTTTCCGACCCTGACAAGATTCGCAAGCCAGACTTCTCGTTTGTCGCGGCCATGCGATTCACGGACAGCCATTTCGAAGAAGGCTATTGCCTCATCGCCCCTGACTTGGCTGTCGAAGTCGTTTCCCCGAATGATCTGTTCAACGAGGTTGAGCAGAAGGCGGAGGAATATCTCGAAGCGGGAGTCCGGCTCGTCTGGGTGATCAATCCTGAGATTCGCATCGTCGATGTCTTCCGGGCCGATGGAACCACGACACGTCTTCGTGGGACACAAGCTCTCAGCGGGGAGGATGTGATTCCAGAATTCTCCTGTCCCATCAATGAGTTGTTCGACGACATGCCCGACATCATGCAACGCTAGCCCCCTCAACCCTTCAACCTACAACGTCCTCTCCCCATGCCCCTGACAGCGACCCACACGATGCCTCCGGATGCTCCCGACCAGGAGTATCACTGGACCCTCAACTTCGGGCCGCAGCATCCGGCCACGCACACGACGCTCAGGCTCGTGCTGACGCTGGATGGGGAGCGGGTTGTCGATGCCGTTCCGCATATCGGCTACCTGCACAGCGGGTTCGAGAAGCTGGCCGAGCATCTCGACTTCAATCAGTACGTGACCATCGTCGACCGGATGAACTACCTCTCGCCGCTGGCCAACGAGATCAGTTGGCACCACGCGGTCGAGAAGCTGCTGAACATCGAACTGACACCTCGGTGCAAGTACCTGCGGACGATTTTGGCCGAAATGATGCGGCTGCATGACCATCTGCTGAACTGCGGGACGAGTGCGCTGGATCTCGGGGCGTTCACGGCGTTCTTGTATTTCTTCGAGCAGCGGGAACTGATCTACAACATTGTGGAATATGCTAGCGGACAGCGGTTCCATGCCAGCTACACCCGTGTCGGCGGCGTGATGTTCGACGTGAACCTCGACTGGGTCAACCAGGTCCGCAGCTTCACCAAACAGTTCCGCAAGACTCACGACGAGGTCCATAAGCTCCTGACCCGCAACCGGATCTTCATCGACCGCACCAAGGGGATCGGCGTCCTCAGCAAGGAGGACGCGATCAGCTTCAGTTGCACCGGACCAGTGGCGCGAGCCAGTGGAGTGGTTCGCGACCTGCGAAAGGACGAGCCGTATCTGGCCTACCCAGACTTTGACTTCAAGGTCATCTGCTCGCAAGGCGGCGACAGCTACGCCCGCTATCTGGTCCGCATGCAGGAGATGATCGAGAGCCTGCAGATCATCGAGCAGGCCATCGAGAACATCCCCGGCGGTCCGGTCAACGTCGACGCCGGCTCGGGGGTCGTGTTGCCCGCGAAGCCCGCTGTGTATCGCAGCATCGAGGGGCTGATCCAGCACTTCGAAGTCAACATGCCCAACCGGGGCTACGAAGTCCCTCACGAAGAGATTTACGCCGCCACAGAGGCCCCCAACGGCGAACTCGGGTTCTACATCGTGGGCCAGGACAACACCCGGGCCTACCGCGCCCGCACCCGTCCCCCCTCCTACATCCATTTCGCAGCCTTCCCCCACATGATTCGCGGCCACATGCTGAGCGATGTGGTGGCCGTGTTGGGAAGTCTGAACATCATTGCGGCGGAGCTTGACCGATGAGTGCCCTGACCGAAGAACTTCGCGAGAAGATTCGGGCCGAGTTCCCGAAGTACCCGAACAAACGGGCGGTGACGCTGCCCGCGCTACACATCGTGCATGACGCCTTGCGGTGCGTGTCAACCGAGTCGATTCGCGAGATCGCGAAGCTGTTGGAACTGCATCCGTCGGAAGTCCACGACACGATGTCGTTCTACAACTTCTTCAAAGACGAACAGCACCCGCTGGGCAAGCACCGCGTCTGGTTCTGCCGAAGCATCTCGTGCATGCTGCGGGGGGGCGAGGAGCTTCTCGGCGAGGTGTGCCACAAGTACAACGTGAAGCCGGGGGAGACCTCTCCGGATGGCAAGTTCACATTGGAGTTCGCCGAGTGCCTGGGAGCCTGCGAAGGCGCTCCATGTGCGTTGGTGGACGAAGACTGCCACATGTCGCTCGATGTCGACTCGGCGTCGAAGTTGATCGATGGGCTGAAGTGAGGCATTGAAGTGGAAGCAGTCGATTCACCCCAGCTCTTGGTTCTCGCCGGACCGAACGGCGCGGGTAAATCGACGGTCGCCCCAGCATTCATCCAGATGCTGGGAGTGGGTGAATTCGTCAATGTGGACGAAATCGCCAAGGGTCTGTCGGCGTTTCATCCAGAAAGTGTTGCTCTTCAAGCGGGGCAACTGGCGATCGAGCGGATGAATCAACTGGGACAGGCGAGAACGTCATTCGCGATTGAAACCACATTGGCCGCAAGAACCTACGTGGGAATGATCAAGAGACTTCGCGCGGAAGGATATCGCGTCATCCTGGTTTACGTTTGGCTGTCGAGTGCGGAATTGGCGATCCAGCGGGTTTCTGATCGGGTTCGAGCCGGAGGGCATCACATTGAAGATGATGTCGTCCGGCGACGATATCAGGCGGGACTCGATAACTTGTTCGACTTGTACATCCCACAAGTGGACAAGTGGATCGTATGCGATGGCTCTTCAGTCAAGGGAGCCTTGGTCATTGCGTCTGGGTGTTTCGATACAATCCAGTCGGTTGTTCATCCAGTGGTTTGGGAGGTGCTGAAACATGGTGTCACAAGAGAACCCAAGCTCCAGGCAGGGTTTGAGCCTGGAGGAGATGCTGACCTTGGCCTCTCGTCAATCGATTTCTCGGGCGATTCGAATCCACATGGCCCTCGAACTCCCGATGGTTGAGTGTCGAGAAGGACGCATCGAATGGGTTGAACCCACCGATGTGAAGCTGAAGAACATTCTGCAAGAGTATTCGGCCAACTGATTCTGGACTGACGACTGCCCTCCCACATGCCCATGCTCCGCTTCGCAAAGCCTTCGCGTCGCAGCTAAACGGCGTTTCTTGGCTGACGACTGAACACTGAGAACTGAGAACTTCCCACCGTGCCCACATTCGAACCCGTTCTCCTGGCCCGCATCAACACGCCTGACAGCCATACGCTGGCCACCTACCAGCGCGATGGTGGGTATCAAGCGCTGCGCAAGGCCCTCGACATGGCCCCGGCCGAGGTCACGAACCTCGTCAAGGATTCCGGTCTGCGGGGACGCGGCGGGGCCGGGTTCCCCTGCGGGCTCAAGTGGACCTTCCTGCCCAAGGATCATCCGGGGCCGATTTACCTCTGCATCAACGCCGATGAGTCGGAGCCGGGGACGTTCAATAATCGCATTCTGATGGAGATGGACCCGCATCAGTTGATCGAGGGGATCGTCATCGCCTGCCACGCGATCAAGTCGAAGCAGGCCTATCTCTACATCCGCTTCGAGTACGGCCTCAGCTACCGCCGTCTCGATGCCGCGATCAAGGAGTGCTACGCCGCTGGGCTGCTCGGCAAGAACATCCTCGGCAAGGGGCTCGACCTCGACATCGTGTTGCACCGTGGAGCCGCAGCCTACATCTGTGGCGAGGAGACCGGCCTGATCGAGAGCCTGGAAGGCAAGCGGGCCTGGCCGCGCATCAAGCCGCCCTTCCCCGCCATCGAGGGACTGTTCCGCAAGCCGACCATCGTCAACAACGTCGAGACTTTGTGCTGCGTGACCCACATCCTCAGTCGCGGCAAAGAGTGGTTCCAATCCATCGGCATCAAGCCCGACCCCGCCAACCCCCGCGACCCCGGCAGCTACGGCCCCAAGCTCTACACCGTCAGCGGACACGTCAACAAGCCGTGCTGTGTGGAACTGCCGCTCGGCGTCACGCCTCGCGAGCTGATTGATGAACACGCGGGCGGCGTCTGGAAGGGCCGCAAGGCCAAGGCCGTTGTCCCCGGTGGCATCAGCATGGGGTTCCTGTCCGACAAGGAACTCGACATCCCGCTCGACTTCGCGGGCCCCGGCAAGGCGGGCTGTCTCGGTCTCGGGACCGCTGCGGTCGTCGTGATTGATGACCACACAAACATGGTCGATGTGCTATACAACTGCGCCCGGTTCTTCTCGCACGAGAGCTGTGGCCAGTGTACGCCGTGTCGCGAGGGGACGAACTGGATGACGCGCATCCTGGAACGCATCCGTTCGGGGAACGGTCAGCTGCGGGACGTGGACCTGCTGACGGAAGTCGCCGCCTCGATGGGGATCATCCCCGGCACGACGATCTGCGGCCTGTCGGACGGGGCCGCTTGGCCGGTGAAGAACGCGATCCAGAAGTTCCGAGGCGACTTCGAGGAGTACATCACCTCGGGTCGCAAGAGCGTCACGCCGTACCCGGTCGGGGCACACTAGGACTGATGGAACGAACGAACGGAGGTCAAACATGACTCAAGGTTGGCTCAAATGTCACATCCTGAAAGGGATGTTCAGTGACGAACGTGTGGTGGTGTTCCACATCATCAACGGCGAAAGGTACTCGGAGTTCGTACCTGCGGATCAGGTGCAGGGGAACATCGGTACGGATGGTGCGGTGTCTGTTTCGATCTATCACAAAGACGGAACAAGCTTCGCGGAGCTTCCGACTGAATATCGGGAACTCTATGCGGTGAAGGATGGAGATCTGGTACTCCCATGATCCTGTCGAATCGCGACATTCAGGCGGCACTTGATTCGGGTCGATTGGTGATCGATCCTGAACCGTATCCGCGCGTCCCGGAAACTCCGGGCAAACCGTGTCCGTATTCGACCTCGTCTGTGGATTTGACATTGGGGGACGAGGTTTCCCATTTTCGCGAATCATTGGCGATGAGCATCGATCTTCGAAGAGGGCAATTTCGGGATCTCTTTGGTCCGAATTCGGTGTCTCATCGGATCACTGAACGGCAGCCGTATACCTTGGAGCCGGGTCAGCTCGTCCTTGGAAAAACCAGGGAGCGAATTCAGCTCCCACTCGTCGACTCCGAACCATGCCTCGCGGGGCGAATTGAGGGAAAGAGTTCTTACGCCCGTTGCGGGTTGCTCGTGCATTTCACCGCCCCCACTGTTCATGCCGGATTCAGCGGCACCATCACTCTCGAACTCATCAACCAGGGACCGTTGCCGATCCTGCTCTATCCTGGGGCACCGATTTGCCAATTGATCCTCGAAGAGGTTCGTGGCAAGCCCTTCGACAACCCCAGTCGCTTCCAAAATCAATCGACCGCAGGAGGTGCGTAACGAATCGAATTCGCTACGCTGCCCCTCACGAGAAACACCCGACCCCATGCCCACCGTCACCATCAACAACAAGCCTGTCGAAATCGGCGCTGCCGAGCGGCTGAATTGCATTCAGGCCGCCGATCGCGCGGGCGTCGAAATCCCCAGCTACTGCTGGCACCCGGACCTGTCGGTCGTGGCCAGTTGCCGCATGTGCCTCGTCGAGGTCGGCGACAAGAAGCCGGACGGCTCAGTCGCGATGCAGCCGAAGCTCGTCCCCGGTTGCCAAACGCCGGTCAAGGACGGCACGGTCATCATCAGCGACTCGCCGAAGGTTAAGGCCGCCCAGCAGGCGACGCTGGAATACCTGCTCCTCAACCATCCGCTCGACTGCCCGGTGTGCGATCAGGCGGGCGAGTGTGGCCTCCAAGACTACAGCTACGAATACGGTCGCGGATACAGCCGCCTGCAAGAGCCGAAGAACATCAAGCCGGACAAGGACTACATCGGCGATCAGATCACGCTGTTCACCGACCGCTGCATCATGTGTACCCGCTGCGTGCGGTTCACGCGCGAGGTCAGCGGAACGGCTGAGCTACAGGTCTCCAGCCGGGGCACGCACGAAGAGATCGACATCTTCCCGGGCGAGCCGTGCAACAACAAACTGGCCGGGAACGTCGTCGATCTCTGCCCGGTGGGGGCCTTGTGCAGCAAGGACTTTCTGTACGAGCAGCGGGTCTGGTCGCTCAAGAGCAAGAAGAGCGTCTGCCCCGATTGCAGCACCGGTTGCTCGATCAATGTCGACCAGAACAACGACACCGTGTACCGCCTGAAGCCTCGCTATAACCCCAAGGCTCAAGGGAGCTTCATGTGTGACGAAGGCCGGTTCGGCTGGAAGTACATCCACGCCGAGAACCGGCTGTCCCTCCCCGCCAAGAAGGACGGCGACAAGGTCGTCAGCACCGACTGGGACCAAGTGCTGGCAGGTGTCCGCGAGGCGTTCCAGTCGGCTGCGAAGTTGGCCCCGAAGCAGGTCGCCGCGATCTTCTCCCCGTGGATGACGGTGGAAGAAGCCTACCTGCTGGCGAGTTGGCTCAAGGGCCTCTCGACCGATGTCACACTGGCGATGACCCCGGCCCGTGTCGCTGGCGAAGATGACACCTATCCCAAGGATGTCCACGGCCAGCCAGTTCAACCTGTCAAGTTCACCATCCGAGCCGAGAAGGCTCCGAACCGCGTGGGCGTCGAGGCCGTCCTCAAGCACTTCCAAGGGGACGTGATCCCCTCCGGTCGCATCCTGGATGCGGGCACGTACGATACCCTGTTCATCGTCGGCGGTGACCCGAACGCCGAGGTCAACACCGCGACGGTCAGCAAGGTCGGCAAGGTCAAGACTCTCGCGGTCCTCGACCTGCTCGCCTCTCCGCTCACGACCAAAGCCCACTACGTCCTCGCGGGCGGATCGTTCGCCGAACGCGACGGCAGCTTCGTGAACCATTCGGGCTTGGTGCAGGCCATCCACCGCTCGCTGCAAGGTCCGATGGAAGCCCGACCCGATGGCCGGATTCTGTTGGAACTCGCCGGACGGGGAGCCATGTTCAACGCGGCCAAGCTGCGGGCCGAGATCGCGAAGGCGATCCCGGAAGCGTTTGGTTCACTCGGAGATGGCAAGCTCGGTGAGTACGGCGTGGTCATGGGACCAGCCGCTGTGCTGGAGCCGGTCACTGCTTAGCACTCGTTTGTCGCCTTTCGCTCCGCGAAAGGACGGTCTTTCGCGGAGCGAAAGACGACACTGGGACGGCCCGTTCAATAACGGACAACTTCATGAGTTCGATGATTCCCACACTGACGACCCTCGCCGCCGACGCAGCCCCCGCTGCGCCTGGCTCGGCGAGCTTGTATGAACTGGCGCTGGCCCAGTTGCCGACGCTGCTGACGATCGGGGCCGCCCTCGGGGCGATCCTCGGAGGGGTGTCGTACCTGATCTACGTGGAGCGGAAGCTCGCGGCATTCATGCAGGACCGCGTCGGGCCGAATCGCGTCGGGCCGTGGGGGCTGTTCCAGCCGATCGCCGACGGGATGAAGTTCATCCTCAAGGAGGACGTGATCCCCGCCTATGTCGACAAGGTGCTATTTGTCCTCGGCCCGTGTGTGGCGGCACTGACGACGATGCTGGCCTTCGCCGTGGTCCCGTTCGGCCCGGTCGACAACGCTCCGAGTTTCGTCCGGTTCGTGATCGTGCCCAACGTCGACATCGGCATCGTGTTCATTTTCGCGGTCGGGTCGCTGGCGGTGTACGGAATCATCCTCGGCGGCTGGGCTTCGAATAACAAATACAGTGTTCTCGGGTCGTTGCGAGCCAGTGCCCAAGTCATCAGCTATGAGATCCCGCTCGGCATGTCAGTCCTCGGCCTGGCCTTGATGGCGGGCACGGTGAACATCGAGAAGCTGCTGATGTATCAGGCCGAAGGCGGCATCACCGGCTGGTTCTTCTGGACCCAGCCGCTCGCCTGCCTGATCTTCTTCACCGCCGCCCTGGCCGAGTCGAACCGTTTGCCGTTCGACCTCGTCGAGTGCGAGCAGGAACTCGTCGGCGGGTATCACACCGAATACAGCGCGATGCGATTCGCCCTGTTTTTTCTGGCGGAATACGCGGGAATGATCACGACCAGCGCGGTGTGCGTGGCCCTGTTCTTCGGTGGCTGGCACATTCCATGGATCGAGTTCGTTCCGAATATTGGTCATTATTTTGTACCCGATCGTTCCGATCCGGCGTTGAGTACGTCACTGATCGTCTGCCTGATCCGCACGCTGGCATTCTTTACCAAGACCGTGTCGATCATCTTCATCTTCATGTGGGTCCGCTGGAGCCTGCCGCGATTCCGGTTCGATCAACTGATGATGCTGGCATGGCGGGCTCTCATCCCCATGTCACTCGCCATGCTGATGGTGACAACGCTCGTCGTCTACTTCTTCGGCACCGAAGGCAACCGGGCCTATATGCGGGTGGGCGGGAAGATGGCGCTGGCGATGCTGGTGGGCAATGTGGCCGTGCTGGCCGGCACGATGTTCATCAGCCGTCTGCTGCCTCCGCCACCGGAGACGAATCGACGGGTGAAGGTGATCGGGAGCCGGTTAAATCGGGCAGAAAAGTTGCCCGTTGCGATGAATTGATTCAACCTTTGACTGGTGTTGAAGGCGGTTGACTTCCGCAGTTCAACGGTGAGATAATGTGAACATGATGTCCGGTGCCTCCAACATCCTCGCGGTCAAGGCGACCTTCGACGGTGAGCGTATCGTGCTTCCCGCAGACTTCCACGGCTCGCCGGGAAATGTCATCGTGATCTTCGAAGATGCCGGTGAAGCCGAAGAGCGCGCATCGTGGCTCCGCGCCCAGGAGGCGTCGTTTGCCGGTGCCTGGGACAATCCCGAGGATGCCATCTATGATCAAATGTGATCCTGGAGACATCGTCCTGATCGCATTGACGGGCCAAGACCAGAATGATGTGTCTTTGGAGCTCGTGGAGTGGCGGTCCTCCGGCCTTCCCAAACCCACGTGGATCAAGCCGTTGATTGGAACGCTTTCAGCGGGCCTCATTGAGCGCCGACTCGGA
>JAYWFM010000022.1:0-2680 GCA_043778825.1 Planctomycetota bacterium
CCTGGCCGCCTTGTGCATGGCTCTGATCCCCGCCCTGGCCGGTGCCGCCGAAGACCCCACGGCCTCACTCCAGGCCGAGATCAAGACCCGCAAGGTCGGCCCCAAGGACTGGCCGATGCTGGGCGGTTGGACCCATCGCAACAACACCCCGGATGCGACTGGCATTCCGGAAAAGTGGAACGTCAAGAAGGGGGAGAACATCCTCTGGTCGACCCCGCTGGGTTCGCAGTCCTATGGCAACACCGTCGTGGCCAATGGCAAGATCTACGTCGGCACCAATAACCTGCACGGCTACTTGAAGCGGTATCCGAAGAACATCGACCTCGGCGTGCTGCTGTGCCTGGACGAGAAGACCGGCAAGTTCCTGTGGCAGCACTCCAGCCAGAAGCTGACGACCGGCTTGATCCACGACTGGCCTGAAATGGGAATCTGTTGCTCGCCGTATTGCGAAGGCGACCGCTTGTGGTACGTGACCAGCCGCGGAGAGGTCGTCTGCCTCGACTCCGAAGGGTTCCTCGACAACGAGAACGACAGCCCGTTCACCTCCGAAGAGAACGAGAACAAGGACGAGGCCGATGTCGTCTGGAAGTTTGACATGATGGGCCAGCTCGGCATCTCGCAGCACAACATGTGCAGCTGCTCGCTGACCTGCGTCGAGAACGTGCTGTACGTCTGCACGTCGAACGGCGTCGATGAGTCGCACGTGAACATCCCGTCTCCCAAAGCGGCCAGCTTCTTCGCTATCGACCGCAACACCGGCAAGGTGCTGTGGAGCGACGCCTCGCCCGGCAAGAACATCCTGCACGGGCAGTGGTCCTCCCCGGCCTACTGTGTCGTCGGGGATCAGGCTCAAGTCCTGTTCGGCGGTGGCGATGGCTGGCTGTACAGCTTCGACCCGGCGGGAGATGGAGCCGGGAAGTCCAAGCTGTTGTGGAAATTCGACTGCAACCCGAAGGCCGCCAAGTATTCCGTCAGCGGCAAGAGCGAGCGGAACCACCTGATCGCGACGCCGGTCGTGTATGACGGCTTGGTCTACATCGCCGTCGGGGAAGACCCGGAACACGGCGAAGGGAACGGTCACCTGTGGTGCATTGATCCGACCAAGCGCGGAGACGTGAGTGCGGAACTGGCTGTCGACAAGTCTGGCAAAGAGATCGTGGATCCCCGGGACGGTACTCGCCGCCTGCAGGCGATCAATCCCGACAACGGCGAGAAGACGATGCCCAACCCGAACTCGGCAGCCGTCTGGCACTTCGTCGGTGAAGACCTGAACGGCAACAAGAAGCTCGACTTCGAAGAAGAGATGCACCGCACGATGGGGACGGCGACCATCAAGGATGACCTGCTGTACATCGTCGACTCCAGCGGAGCCATGCACTGCCTGGATGCCAAGACTGGCAAATCGTACTGGAACCACGACATGTATGCGGGCTCGTGGGGCTCCCCGCTGATCGTCGAAGGCAAGGTGTACTTTGGCGACGAAGACGGCGACGTGTCGGTTTTCAAGCACAGCCAGGTGAAGGAAGAGATCGCCACCAACTCGTGTGGCAACTCGGTCTTCAGCACCCCGGTTGTGGCCAACGATGTGCTGTACATCAGCAACAAGACGACGCTGTTCGCGATTGGCAAGAAGAAGTAGTAGAAGTCGTCAGACTTCTGCTGTCAGAGTTTCACAACGAAAGCCCAGTGGTTGCAACCACTGGGCTTTTCACACACACACTGGAGCGCTCACATGTGGAATCGTCGTCTGACCGTGGCCGCTCTGGCCTTGGTCCTGCTCGCGGGCGGGGCTTCGATCGCGTTGTCCCAACCCAAGAAGCCCAAGGAGAAGGAGAAGAAGCCGCCCAACGTGACCGAGGTGCGGAACCTCGAAACGCAGGCGGAAAAGGCCAAGACCGACTACGTCAACGGGCTGATCACTGTCGCCGAGGGCTTCGAGAAGCAGGGCCTGATCGACAAGACCAAGGAGACCCTCCGCTCCATTCTGGATGTGGCTCCCGAGTACGAAGCGGCCCGGACCAAGCTCAAGGCCATCGAAGAGGCCGTCTTCGATGAGAACAGTTTCGAGGTCGATGTCGACGCCACCAAGGGCTGGACGGTCAGCGTCGCCGTCGCCAAAGACAAACCTCTCCGTCTGCAGGCCGAGGGGACGTTGCGTGTCGTGGTCAATGAAACAGTGGAACCCGACGGGCTGGTTTCCACCGACCCCCTCATTCATCAGGTCACCGGAATCCCCCTGGGGGCCTTGATGGGAGTGGTCCGCGATCCCCGCACCAGCAAGCCGAGCGACAAGATCCACCCGTTCACCGTCGGCAAGGAGATGGAGTTCACCCCCAAGGAGGACGGCATCCTGTTCCTCAAGCTGAACCTCCCCGCGGGCAGCCTGTCGAAGGGCAAAATCCGCGTCACGATCAGCGGCAACTTCCAGAAGCCGGCGGGGACCGGGTCGTAGGGGTTCGGGGGTCGGGGGTCGGGAGTCGGGAGTCGGGAGTCGGGAGTCGGCTCACGCATGGGATCATTGTGATGCAAAGTGCAAAGTGCAAAATAGGAAGTGCAAAGTGGCAGAGTGCCGGACCACTTTACACTTCTCACTTTGCACTTCTCACTGTTCCCCTCCGTCGCTCAACTCTCAACCCTCAACCCTCAACTCTCAACTCTCAACCCTCAACGATCCCTCCTC
>JAYWFM010000023.1:0-6460 GCA_043778825.1 Planctomycetota bacterium
AGTGGTCGCGCTTCTGAAGAATGGGGATGGGCCGACGGTGATGTTCCGCAGCGATCTCGATGCCCTGCCGGTGACGGAGGAGACCGGGCTGGCCTATGCTTCGAAGGTCACGACGAAGAACGAAGAGGGGGCCACGGTGGGCGTGATGCACGCCTGTGGTCATGACATCCATATCACGAACCTGATTGCGATTGCCCGCTATATGGCCACGCATCGCGACCAGTGGCAGGGGACACTGCTGCTGATCGGCCAGCCCGCCGAAGAGCGTGTCGACGGGGCGGTCGCCATGCTCAAGGACGGCCTCTATACCCGGTTTCCCAAGCCGCAGTTCGCGCTCGCACTGCATGTCGACTCCGAACTGGCTGTGGGAAAAATCGGGTTTCGAGCGGGGTACGCCCTCGCGAATTCCGATGCCTGCGACATTACGATGAAGGGGCGCGGCGGGCATGGGTCGAAGCCGGAAGCCTGCATCGACCCGATCGTGCAAGCCGCCGAACTCGTGGTGGCCCTCCAGTCGATCGTCAGCCGCGAGGTCTCACCGCTCGAACCGGCGGTCATCACCGTCGGATCGATCCACGGTGGCACAAAGCACAACATCATCTCGGACAAGTGCCACCTGCAACTCACCCTCCGCAGCTACACCCCCGAGGTCCGCAAACTCTTGCGAGACGCCGTCGAGCGCAAAGCCAAAGCGGTGGCGGCCAGCCATCGTGCCCCGGCCCCGGAGGTGGTCTTCGACGAGGGCACCTCCGCCGTGTTCAACGATGAGGGACTGGTCGCCCGCGTGGTCGGCGGCTTCGTCGCCGAACTGGGGAAGGACAATGTCGTCCCCGCCGACCGCGTGATGGGGGCCGAGGACTTCGGCGAGTACGCGACCGGCGGCGTGCCGATCTTCATGTTCCGGCTGGGCACGATTCCGGCTGCGAAGCTCGAAGAGTACCGCCAGGCCGGAACACCGCCGCCGTCGCTGCACTCCTCGAAGTATTACCCGGAGGCGGAGCTGTCCCTGCGCACGGGTCTGCGGGCGAGTGTGACAGCGATTAAGGAACTGATGCCGAAGCGGTGATTCGCTGCTTCAAAGCGTCTCAAACAGCGATTCCAAGTCAGCGGGCGCTCCCATCTTCCTCGCCTTCTCCCGAATCTGATGATCGGCAACGTCCACGACCTGTAGTGTATTGCCAACCTTGCGGCCAACCATCAGCCTGCCGAAGTAAAACCCATGATCGTCGGCAAACCTAGCCATTCCTTTCACCTTTGCCCACGTATCGAGACGGCTGTCGTCATGAGGTTCGAGAATGTCTACGACGTATCCTTTGCCCTTCTTCCTCACGATGACGAAGTCCGGATAGAACGGTTTCTCTCCACCCTTCTCATACGGGACACAGAAAGCCCAATCACGACAAGGGAGGTTTCGCAGCCAGCACACGAAGTCGCTCTGCTCCTGAGTCCATTTCATGAATGCCATCTCCCAACCGTTCAGATCTGCCGCAAACTCGCCCTTGTCTGTAGCATACAAGTGATCTTTCCACACATGCTTGCCCGGTTTCTCCACAATGCGATCAGGCAGCTCCCATTCGACTTCGACAGCTTTGCCACTCGCGCGGACGAGCTGCATGAAGCGTGCTTTCTCGGACGCGTGCCGCTTGACGACTGTGCCCTTGTGCGCTTCCCATAGCTTCTTGAACTCCGTCCCAGCCAACTTCTCCAGAGCAGGCAAAGTATCGGCCTGACGCAGGATGGCAGCCAGTTCCAGCTTCGTATCGCTTGGCTTCGCCTTATCCTGAAATCGTTTCCAGTAGGTGCGGTGCAGACCTTCGCCCGCTGCCAACATGCGCCCGGCTTCGTCATAAAGCTGGTCGATGTTTTCATCCGACAGCAGCATCCGCGTTGTCTTGTGACTTGTGACTCTCATCGGGCCGATGGCAACCGAAGTCACGTCCACCTCGATCTCGCCTCCTTCACGAATGACATTGCCCCAATTCTTAACATTCTTTCCGTAGCCGTCGCGAAGCTCCATGAGTTTGTCCGTGAGCTTCAATCGCATCTGTTCGTCAGCGTCCGTTGCGATGCCTTCCTGCATGAGCAGTCCGGAGAGCCGCAGCGCCCGTTTCAGGTCGGTCATCTTCGGCGCACGATCCACGCTGTAGGTTTTGAGCGTCGCCAGATGTCTGAAGACATCGGCGAACGCGCGATTGCGAGGATACTCGACAGCCTGCGTCGTGACCGTCGTTCCCGTTCCCTCATGCGCTTCAGGATTGCGGAGGGCGCTCAACACGTTCTCCAGATTCTCCGTGTCGTAGTGCGGAAGGAAAAGCTCGACCACGTTCAGCGCCTCATCGCTTTCGATCCGGCGCGCGAGCGGCGTGCGGATCATCCGGCCCACGAGCTGCGCGATGGTTGTGGCATCCACGGAACGGCGGAAGCTCATCATCACCTCGGCTCGCGGGCAGTCCCAGCCCGTCGTCAGCGCCGTCTTGAAGAACACCACCTTCACATCGGGCGAGTCCTGGATGCGGGAGGAATCCATGCGCCGGATGATGCAGCCACCGTATTGAATCTCATCTTTGTCCTGAAAGCAGTGGACGATCTCATTCACCGCCAGCGGGCCAGTCTCCCGCTGGATTACCCTCACGGCATCCTCCATTGGCGTGGCGGTCAGCGTGTTCTTGGTCCCGTCCTGCACCTGCACCACGAGCACGGGTCTGACGACTTCCTTTTCTTTCTCTTTGGCGCAGTAGGCATCCCACCGCTCGCGGAAATGTTTCCAGCGCGCCGCCGCGTTTTGCAAATGCGTCAGGTCGCTCTCAATCGTCGTCGCTTTGTTCGTCGTGACGATGATGAGGTCTTTCAGCAGTCCGCTTAGCCGCACCATGTCGGGTGAAATGTGGATTGGCCGCTGGGTTCGCTGCGAGGTTCCGAGCAGTTCTGTGAAACGCTGCGGCGTTGCGCTCATGCCGAGCACCAGCGGCACGGCGGGCATGCCATCACCTTCCGAGCCGGTGATGAACTTCTGCATGATCGGTTTGCGCGCCTTCTCACTCACGCCCGCGCCGCGATGCGCCTCGTCGATGATCAAGACGAAATCCTCCGGCCCTGCCGCGATGGTATTCGCCACCGTCTGCCAGAAGGTGAAGGTCTTCTTGTCCCCGCCCTTGGTCAGCAGCTTGTCCTTCCCGAGCAGTTGCGTGTTGATGAAATACACATGCCCCGGTGCCAGCCGCTCCTCGTCGAAGCTCTCGCTGTCCACCGTCACGAGCCGGTGAAACGGCACATGGTCACAGGCTGCCAGCAGCTTGCCCTTGCTCTGCTGGTTGAGTTCCGGCGAGTCGGAGAGCCAGAGGAATGTCGTATTGGGCCGCGCGGCAATGCCGTCCGTGCCGCCGAAGGTCCAGTCAATCACCGCAGCCACGGTGATCGTCTTGCCGGAGCCAGTTGGCGCACTGAGCACCACCGCTTGCAGCTTGCCCTTGCTCGCCGCTACGCGCGCCTCGTCGAGTTCATCGAGAATGCTCTTGGCGGAAGTGGTCTGAAAATCTTTGAGTTCGAACTTCATGGGATTCCTCGATTAGCCGTTCAGCGCGTCCTGTGTGTTGATGCGGAAGTTCTCCAGATAGCTCTTGTAGAGCTGCACGCATTCATACCTGCGCCCCAGCGTCCGCCGCATCTGGCCGAAGTTCTCCTCGCTGTCCGTGATCAGGAAGACCCATTCGATGTCCTTCCGCTCCGCCAGCTTCTCGCGGAAGGCGCGAAACTGCTTCTCCTGAATCAGCACGGCAAACGGTGATTGCTTCGGGATGAACCACTGCGCCGAGCCTTTCGAGTCCTCGCGCTGACCGCGACAACC
The DNA here is from genome assembly GCA_043778825.1 of Planctomycetota bacterium. Classification (GTDB taxonomy): domain Bacteria; phylum Planctomycetota; class Planctomycetia; order Planctomycetales; family Planctomycetaceae; genus TH-plancto1. The sequence continues at coordinate 3,845 of JAYWFM010000023.1, forward strand.
CGCCACCATCCACAGAATCGGCACGATGGACTTGAAGGCATCGCCACGCGCCACTTCGTCGGGGTCGAGAAAATCGAGGCGGAAATATTCGAGGTTCTCATCGAAGCCTTCGCTCATTGAAGGACCGCCGAGATAATCTCCTTGAAGTTGTGTGCCATCCATGCGGTGGCCAGTAACGACGGAGCTACACCGTGGCCACGCCACCGACTCAGCCACGCCGTGTCGCTCAAACTCAGGATCGCCAGGAAAAACTTCCTGTTCGAGAAGCATTGATTCCACTTTGTCAGTGACTTCGTTGTTTGTGACCAGAATGCACTGTCGCCTTCCACCAAGTTCATTGTTGAGCAAGGCCGTTGCGTGTAGCGTCGTTCCAGAACCGCCGAAGAAATCGAGAATCAGCGCATCGGGCTGATGGCTGGTGACGACGCGCAGCGTATCCCGTACGGCATACAATGATTTCGGAAAGGCAAACATGCCGCCCTCGCCGAGAATCGTGCGAAGCATCGTTGAGCCGTAGTTGCCTGAGTCGTGGCCGCTGCGATGCCAGACCGTCTTAATCTGCCGCTGCTCTCCGGCTGTGAACTCAAGGGACACTGCGCCAGTCTCTTTGTTGCGGCCTGCTATTTTGATGGCACCGGATTCGATCTGCTTCTGTGCTTTCTTTCCAAGGTAAAGAATCGTCCAGGTCTTCCTGGCAGCATCGTAGCCCCCGAGCTTCACATACCCCTTCTTGAGATACTCGCGCAGTGTTCCCGGACTTACTCGCCAGTTGCCAAGCGAACCATCCGTCCGAAAAGGCCATGCAATGCGTTTTTCGTCTTTTGCATTGAGCTTCGGCTGCTGATCGAACGGTAACGGTTCTCCGAAATCGACTATCTTGGGAACCGAGGGGTCCACGATGACAGGAAAGAATAACTGCTTCCGATCCTCTCGTCTTGAGTTGGTGCCACCACGTAGTAACCACTCCCATCTCGGCAGGCTGAATCGCTTGCTGTCTTTCCGGTCTGGAGCAAGCAAATCATCATTCTGGGGTGGGATATCTGATTTCGGACCGAAGCAGAAGAATGCGTATTCCTCTACTCGCGAGAGCTTCCCTTGCGCAACGCCTTTCTCGTTGATCACGATGGTCACCATCTGCCGCGAGTAGTCGGGGAACATCTGCCCCAACAAGACGCCAAGGTGTTGAACCTCATGTTCATCGATGGTGACGATCAGTACTCCACTTGGTTTCAAGAGCGGCTTCGCAAGCAGTAGTCGATTCTTAATCATTGAAAGCCATTTGGAGTGTCGGAACGAATCGGTCTTGTCGACGTAATCGTTGTTGTATTTCCAGTCTCTCGCACCGGTGTTGTAAGGCGGATCGATGTAGATCACGTCCACTTTGCCCTCGTGGGCATAGAGGAGAAGCTGAAGGGCGTGGAAGTTGTCGGCATTGATGAGCATGTGCCAGGGCTTGTCCGGCCCTCCCCTCGCAACTCGATCCACCGGAACCAGCGCCGGATAGATGGGATCGCCAAAGCTGCGGACCACAACCAACTCCGCCACAGGCACCTCGACATGCATCTCCGACTGCTGCGGATAGCCCTCGATGGCTCTTTCCAGCGTGGCAATGCCTTTGCGGATCGACTTCACTCGCCAGAGTTCATTCCCGCTCTCTCGCTTCTTAGCGACCAGCTCACCCTCCTTCAGCGGCAGCTTCGGCAGCCGCACGGTCTCCGGTAGATGCTCCTCAAACACGAGACCGAACTTCTTGTTCTTCTTCAGTTCACGCACCTCTGCACCGATGGCCTTCTTCAGCCGCTCGTCCGGGATTTGTGCAATCAGGTCTTCGATTTTCGCCATGTTGATCCGCTAAGGGGAGTGCGTAGATTCTCTGCCAAAAGAACCGCTGGTACGAGACTTGAGTCGACTCAGGCAGTGGTATCGTCGAAATTCATTTGGCGGCTCACTATCTCCCGGGTTCACGGTCGTGTGGCTTCATCAAGAACCTGGGGACAGTGCGGAGCGACCTGCACAATCGAGCCAGGTCGGTCTGTGGAGACTCTCGATCGTAGTTTGAGTGCTTCGCTGGTCAGGGCAACCATGTCTGCTGCTTGCATTTTGTGAGTCTTGGGGTGGCGTCGGGCTGAGAGTAGAGTGTAGTGGTCTGCAACACGCCAGGGTAGGAGTTCGAGTCAGAAGGAAGCGGAAAAGCAGTCAGTTCTCCTTGTCTTCTCCAGGTGGGGTGGCAGACCCTGAAGGCTTTGCGATAGGACGGGCGGAGTGACGCAGACGCTGCTTTAAGGGCTGAGTCGCTGCTGAGATGAGTCTGCTCAGGGGCTGCTAATCGACCTGGAGGACGAACGGCACCGTGTTCACCTGGTCTGCCCGCTGGAACTGGCCCCAGGCTTTATAGATTCCCGCCTGGGGGAAGTGGGCTGCAAACTGGACTACACCATTGGGGGTTTGACCTTCGTCCGGATGGGCATGCACATAGAGCTTCCCGTCGGCGCTGAGGATGACGAGGTGCCCCATCGCGCCCAGGTAGGGCTGGAGGTCGGTGACGGGTTGATTCCGGGAGTCGAGCAACTCGAACGTGATCTTCGTGACCTCGCCTGCCTTGGCCCGAGGGATGGC
>JAYWFM010000024.1:0-15194 GCA_043778825.1 Planctomycetota bacterium
GTGTCGTGTCAACGCTAAAGCTGAGGGTTGGAGTCCAGCCTTTAGGCTGCTCCGGGGCAGGCTAAAGCCTGAACTCCAACCCCGAGTCTTAGCGTGGCGGGGGCACTAGTCCGGTTATGGCATTCATGCTTTCCAGGACTTCCAGGCATTCTAGGATTCTCTTGATCCCCAGGAACTTCAGGCTTCACCGTGACACATGCCTCGTCCTGTCCCACTGGCGTATCTGATTCTCGAAAGCAAGCTGTGCCAGCCACCGCCCTCCTCTCCCTTCAAGCCTCCCCTCCGATTCCGATCGAGGGCGGATGCATCGCCCAGCTGCGACCGTTTCCGTGCGAAACGAGTCGGGCGTTTGAGGCGGCGTGGCGGGACTTGGAGCGCCGGAGTCTGCTGCGGAACCCGTTCCTGTCTCCCTCGTTTCTCCTTTCGCAGTCATGGGAGAGTTCCCCCTCGGCGCAGTTGCTGACGATCATTGATGGGCAGGGGAACTGGCTGCTGGCCGGACTCTTCGAACGCGTGTCGAGGACACGCCAGCTCCCGCTGCCGCACTTGCGAGCGGTACGCACCGCGCACAGCTACAAGACCGGACTGCTGGTCGATGCGACCCAGCGGGAACCGGTCGTGGAGACATTGTGGAAGTTCCTGCGTCAGCAGAACCTGCACGGGCTTTCGTTTTCGATGTTCCCGATGCAGAGTGCGCTGGCGGGCCTCCTGACGGAGCGCTGCGAGCGGGACGGGGCGGCTGTCATGGTGGAGGATCTTCACACCCGGGCGACCGTCTCCCCGTTCGATGGTTCGGCGATGTCTCCCCAGCGGGCCAAGAGCCTGCGTCGGGGGCGTCGCGCCTTGGAGAAGCTCGGTCAGGTCTCACTGCGATTCACCGGTTGTCCGGACAGGGATCTGTCGGCGGTCGAACGGTTTCTGTTCCTCGAATCGCTGGGCTGGAAGGGCGAAGCGCAGTCCGCACTCGCTTGCCGACAGAGTGAGTCCGAGGCTCTGAAACGTGTCGCTCTCGGTTTTGCGACGCGCGACCGCATTCGATTTGCGGAACTGATTCTGGGTGAGCAGGTCATCGCCAGCATGTGCCTGTTTCGATCCGAGTCCGACTACTACGCCTTCAAAATCGGTTGGGATCCCCAGTTCGAACGCGGCTGTCCGGGGTTCCTCCTCGCCGCCGAAATTCAAGATCACCTGTCTCAATTACCTCGCTGTGCGTCCATCGACAGCTGTGCCAGCCCCGGCAGTTTCCTCGACCGCGTCTGGCCGGGCCGCAAGGAGATTGGGACCGTCCTGTTCACCACGACTCTCTGGGGATCGGCGGCGGCGAAAGGGACACGTTGGGCGCGGGATCTGTATCGCCAACTGCGAGGTCAGACGGCCTCGTCGGGCGTCCCGAACGAAGCGGAAAATCCGGCGTCTCGGGACCGAGCGGAGGAGCCCTCATGACGTGGCTCATGGCGTGGCTCCCTCGACTGAACTTCGCCCCGCGCGAGTTCCAGCCCCTCCCGTCGGATCATCGTCCGGCACTGGATGGCGTACGCGGGATCGCGATCCTGACGGTGTTTCTGTACGACTGTCTCAAGCTGCCCGGCGGGGGACTGCTGAACTTCGTACTCCGCAAGGCGAGTGTGGCGGGCTGGACGGGCGTGGATCTGTTCTTCGTCCTGTCCGGGTTCCTGATCACCGGCATTCTGATCGACTCGCGCGGCAAGCCCGGCTACCTCCGCAGCTTCTTCGCCCGGCGGTCACTGCGGATATTCCCGCTGTACTTTTTGGCACTGTGGGCCACGTTTGTCGCAGTGCCGCTGTTGGCGGTCTTCTGGAGTCCCGCGCGGCCGGTGGCTCTCCAGGTGAATGAACTCGCGCGGGACCAGTTCTGGTTCTGGACCTACCTTCAGAACTGGCGATTCGCCTATCTGGGACACTGGCCCCATGAGAACTACCTGAATCACTTCTGGTCGCTGGCGGTCGAGGAGCAGTTCTATCTGGTCTGGCCGTTCGTCGTCGGATACGTGTCGACGCGCACGCTGGCGAAGGTCTGCTGGGCCTGTATCGGCCTGGCCCTCGCGCTGCGGGTGGGCTTGTGGATCGGGGGAGCGCCCACCATCAGCTTGTACGTGACGACCGTCACCCGCATGGACAGCCTCTGTCTGGGCGCGGTGTTCGCGATCGGCTTGCGATCTCCCGTCTGGTATCCCCGGCTCGTGCGTTGGGCCTGGCCGGTGATGTCGCTGCTGGCCGTCGTGATTGTCGGTGTCGACGCGGTCTGGCCGCTGCTCAAGACCGAACAGGTCGGGTCGCAGACCATCGGGCACACACTGCTCGGACTGACGTTCGGGTGCTTCGTGTTCTCAGCCGCTGCGGTGTCGCCGCAGCACGGGTTCGCGCGAGTCCTCTCGCAGCGCTGGCTGACGCTGCCTGGTCAGTTCAGCTACGCGATGTATGTGATCCATCGCCCGATCTACAAGTTGGTGCTGAAGGTCGACTGGTCAGTCCTGCCCGAGTCGGTGCAACCGCTGGCGATCTTCGCCGCCACGTTATTGGCCACCCTGGCCGCCGCCGCCCTCTCGTGGAAGTTCTTCGAGAAACCGTTCCTGTCGCTGAAGGCGCTCTTCCCACGACCGGGCGAGACGACGGCGGAGCCAGGCCCAGCTCCGACAACAATTCCCGCTGGTGCCTGAAGTCTGTGAGCGGCACGGCGCTAGTGGTCCACCAATTTCAACTTGCGAGGTAGCTGCACTCGCCAGAGTGCGGGCTCCCCGCGTTCTGGCGAACGCAGCTACCCCTCATCTTCAACTTGGTCGACCACTAGTCGCCGGTTCCCCGGACCGTTGTCACGCCAGAACCCTTGGTTTCCCGACAAACCACGGTGAGAAGAACCGGCGGCTAGCGCCGTGCCGCTCACAGTCAGCACCCTCCGGCTGATGCCGGACGCTCGCCATCGCTGGGGAAGAACCACCATCTCAAACCTCGATTCCCCCTTTTCTGCCGGTGGGATGGCTCGAACAATGCCTCGGGCGGAACTGCTCTTGGCGAATGGCCCGGATGCCTGATAAGCCAGGGGCTCAATACTCCCGACTGGTCCCCCGTGCCGTGGACCACCAATCACCGAGGAGGCTGTCATGGCTCCCGTGTTGACGAGTGATGCTCAACTGAAGAACTGGTTCTCAGGTCTGGCGGAACAGACCTTTGAGGTGGAATACGGGATCGCCGACCCGCCGCTGATCGACTACCTGTCGGACATGCTGGTGCGGTTTGTGCGGATCGATGCCGTGTTCGCCATTCGCGACGAGGTCGGTCGCCGCCTGGACCAGGTCGTCGACATGCTCCGCGAGGCCGAGTGCCGCGAAGCCGAACCGCGCCGCGCGGTCCACCGTCACATCGGCGACTTCACGCTGTTCTGGACCGGCGTCTATCCCGAAGGGCTGCCCCGCCTCAAACAGCTCGACCGACCCGACTGCTGGGTGAATTACACGGAGACCGGAAAGCGGTGCTACCTGATCGCCAGCGAATACTCGGACGAGCCACACCGCGAAGAGGCCCAGGTTCTGCGGCGATTGAGTACGCTGTACGACACCTGCCGCGAGGGCCTGTACCACGTCCGCCGCGAGTGGGATGCTCGCCCGCCGCAACGCCGGGCGGCGTGAGTCAGCACTACGAATGAGTTGTCCTCGACACTTCAGAAAGTCGCACGTATCATTTTCGATGAGCCAGACACCGGTGCCGAAATCAGACTGCAGACGAAGCCGAAGACCTGCGAGAACGACGCGAAGGAGTCTCCGCCCCCCATGTCATCCGTGATTCTCAAAGCCCATTACGATGGCCAGCACATCGTACTCGACGAGCCATTTGAGCTTCCGCCGAACGCTCCCCTGGTGGTGACCGTGTTGTCACCGGTGTCGCCTCAGACTGACAGCGAGCGCGCCGAGTGGGCCGCTCTGAGTACACAGTGCCTCGCGCGCGCTTACGGCGACGACGAACCGGAATACACGCTGTCGGACCTCCAGCCATGACCGAAGGCGATGTCGCGCTGACCCCACTCCCAGCTGCCCAGATTCAGTAATTCCTCTTTGCAGGATTGAGCCATGCCACAGTTTTCTGAACGCGAGCGTTACATCTCGGGCGGTCGAGTGAGCGTCGCTGGCGTTTTGCTGTTCGTGATGGGGGCTGTGGGATCGGGGTTAGTTGCGGGTTGGTGTCTGTCGAGGGGCGGATATGTCGTCTTTTGGAAGCCCTTGGTGATGGCGGCCGCGATGAGTGTGATGCTGTGCTTGCTGGTGGACTGGGTTCGGTGCCGCAACCCGCATTTGGCAGGCGGACTGAGTTTGATGGCGGGGGCGTTAGCGTATGCGAGTTACTTTTATTTCAGCATGCAACGGGATGCCGGTGGGGGCCTGGTGCCGGTGGAAGTTCTGCCAAACTACATCCTGTTTCGAATGCAGAATGATGTTCTTAAGGATGTTAAGGATGTCCCTCGTGGGGGTGCTAAACCGGCTAAACCGGCTAAACCGGTTGAGTTTTTCAACTGGATGTTCGGAGCGTGCGATCTATTCATCTTGATGGGGGTTCCATGCGAATGGGCCCGGCGGCGTGCCCAGCGTGCCTTTTCTTCCGAACACAACCGATGGTATCGAATCGAGAAAGTGAAACGCTGGCCGTACCTGACTCAGACCTTCGTCGACGCCCTGAACACCGGCGAGATCGATATCGCTCTGCGAGACACTCCCACAGCACCGATGCAGCACCAAGGATCTCGGTTCCTACTCGAATGGTTAGATGTCGAGGATACGTCGCCCCTCGATTTTCCGGTCTATGGGTCGATTGAAGATCAAAGCCAAACAGGGTTCGCCAAATCGGCACGTCGCATGGTACATCGGCAGTTCGCGTTGACCCCGCAGGAGGCCCTCTCCCTGCGCCCCTTCTTTCCCAAGTTTTCCGCTCGACTGGATGTCCAGCATCCGGAGCTGCAGGCCGTTCCAGCCACACTCTTTGCAAGGTCGAAGACTGATTCGTCATCCGACTTGGCGAGTGTGACACCCGTCGAAGAGCCTTATCGCCAATTGGTCCGCGATCGCGGCTACAAATGGAAAGTCACTCTGATCGACCTCATCCCTTTGATCTACATGGTGGGAGGTGTGGGGGTGATGTTTTTGAGCCTGTGGCTCTTCGATTCCGACGGGCAGATCCCGATCGAATTCGAGACACCCAGATTTGTGATGTTGGGAATCGGGGCATTGTGTATCGGGGGCTGCCTTTTTGTCTGGGGATGCTATGCCGCTCTGATGTGCCAGAGTGGCTATAGCTCTCGTTGGATCGCATCCCGCCTGCGCACAGAGCTGGCTCATCGCCCGCACCTGCTCGTTGACCTCGCTAATCCCCAGACGCGATACGTGTTGCTCATCCCTGGAGAGGAATTCACCAGAATTCAGATGATCATGGCATCTGACGTGCTGCTCGCCGACGATGTGCTGTTCATGGAACTCGACGACCACCAACGAGAAATCCGGATGGAAGGGGACATAGATCGATACATCATTCCCGCCGGAGCGATCTCCGACTGTCAACCGCGCTGCTACTTCCACAACTCCGACGCCCATCAATTCAAACAAGTGTGGATGGTTCGGTTGTTGATCCAACGCGAGATGGGTGAACAGGAATTGCTGATCGGCCTGGGTCAACTCCGCTGGAAACGACACAGAAATCGCGACCAAGAACAAGCCGCTCGCGAGGTGTGTGATCGCATCAACGGCTGGCGGTCAGGTGTTACGACGTGAGTCTTCGAGGGCTGTTGCTTTCGTGCATTCTGAATGCAAAGATGTCGGACACGCTGAGTTCGGTCACTTGAGGCCGGGATCGGGTCTTGTGGGCCGATGCACCGGACTCGAAGAATCCGGAGACTTGGATTCGATCGGCGAATCGCCCACCACCATCCGGCGGAAATCTCACCGCGAGAACGGAAGATCGGGCGGAAGATGAACCCTTTCATGAGCAATTCACTGGCACCGGGTTTGCTCTCCGTTCCATTCATCCGCCCCAACGCACTCTCGCTGGAACTCGACTTGGCGCAGCGGGGACGGCATGATGGTGTCTGGGACGGGACTGGTCGGGGTGGTCGACAGAAACGGGAAACAGAACATGAGCCGTGACGTGGCCGCAAGAAATCGATGTCGCGAGGGCTTCAGTTCACGCTTCCGGCAAGAGAACACTCTCGCGTGGGCTAAAGCCCACGCTACGGAGTCGTTCGTCGGATACATCCGCAATCGCATCGGGTTCGGCATGATTCTGGGACTGGCAGCGCTGGGCCTGTTCTGTCTGGGGGGGCTGTGTTCCTCGGGGTGGGCGGCTGAGGAGCATTCGGACCGGCCACCGCCGCCGCCGACCGCAGTGTCGCTGCTGATCGAGCCCGCTGCGTCGGCCAAGCCGCTGAATCCGAAGGGCACGGTACTCCTCGATTCGGTCAATAAGAAGGTGGTGCTGCGCGGGCAGTTGTGTATGCGTGAGGGGCTGCTCGAGATGCTGGTCTGCAAAGCGCAGACCAAGGAGCATGAGTCGGTGATCTCCATTGATGCCGACGCGTATGTGATCCACGCCGCCCTGATGGCCTTGGGGGCCAAGCCGGGGACGCCGGTGCGGTTCCAACCCGAGTATGCTCCCCCCACCGGTCAGAAGATCGAGATCTACGTTGGCTGGACCGATGAGTTCGGTCGCCCCCAACGCTACCCCGCCCAGAAGCTGATCCGCAAGGTCACGCAGCGTTACTACACCGCTGTGCTCGATCCCCTGCCGAAGGAACTCAAGATCGATAATCGGGGCGACCTGCGGTACGACACGACGACGAAGGAGCTGATCTGGTTCGGGCGGATGTCTGAGGTGCAGAAGAAGGGCCTCCTCGCCCGCAGTGCAGACAAGGCGTACCAGAAGCTCATCGAGCAGTTCTTCGCCAACAGCCAGCCGCAAGACCTCGACGCGGACTTCATCTTCGCGGGAAGCAGCTTCTACAAGCAGAAAGACGGCACCCAGTATTACATGGCCGAGGCGGGCGACATCATCTGCGTGGCCAACTTCGGCGACGCCATGATCGACATTTCCGTCCGCAGCTCAGCCGAGAATGCCGGGCTGATGTTCGAGCCGTATACGGAGCGACTGCCGAACCGCCGGACGGCGATGACGATCGAATTGATCCCGGTCGGGTTGGGTAATGCGGGAACAGGCGAGACGAAAGACTGACTCGCCTAGACCTCGTGAGTGGGCTTGAGAAAACCGGGATTCTCCGCGAGATGGTATCCATGCGAGCCGGTCTGCTTCACAAGGTAGCCTCGGCTGGAGAGCTTGTTGAAGGCATATCGAACCTTGCGATAAAATGCATCGAAGGCCTGGATGTCATCGCCACCTCTCTGCAGGTGCCATAACGTAAAACTGGTCACTTTGGCACTCACCAGTTTCTCCTGGGAGTATTGATTGAAGCGATAGACAACACTCAGGATTTCTTTGAAAAACTCATTCAGCGAATCAAATCCCAGCCCAAAGTGGGCTCTCAATTCGGGAACAAATGATGTCCGCATCAGGACTCGATCGGCGACGTAGATGGGGTGTGTCGGAATGCTGGCAGAGTCCTTGTGGATCAGTCCGGCGGTTTCCAACCGATGGATCTCGTGGAAATGGTTGTTGTCTGGAGTCAGCAGGATGGTGTATCGGACTCGCTGATTCGCCTGCTCGGATTTGATGAGGTACGCGAGGACGAGTTTCTGCGGGATGGTCAGGGCGAGTCCGTCCATTTTCTCAGCGATGAGCCCATCAAACGACTGGAGATGTTGTTCCATCCCCTGGTCCAGGAGTTGACCCGCCTGCAAGCACAAAGTGACATCCTCCTGTTTGAGGATGTAATACGGCAGGTCGATCTCGTTTCTCAGGCACAAGTCCACGAGCGTCCCCATTCCGATCCCGCGGCCTTCCCACTTCCGAAACACTCGCAGAACATCGGCCAGCTTGGGATTTCTCGGCTTGGCCTCGGGAAGAATGCGGTACAGCGGGTTCTCGCAATTCGGGTTCTCGATCAGAAGCTGCTTTGGAAAACTGCCGGGGTTCGAGATCGAGATGGACTGACCCGGTCGAATCGCGAGGATCACCTGCCGATTGAGCGAGTAGTCACGATGGGCCAACGCGTTATTGACGGTCTCGCGCAGCAGTTCTTCCGGGTATTGGGGCCGACTGGTTCCCCCGTACTCCACACTGACCCCGACATGGATGTTTCGGAGGACATAGGCCAAGCTGCTTTCCATCAATGGGAGGATGTTGTCGATCAGATCTTGCTTATCCTGGGCGATTTGCTGAGGAACATCCACGTACCCGTGAACATGGCAACGAAACTGCAGGTGGTCCGCCGGATGACGCCCGCAGACGAGCAACCCCAGAGTCGTAGGGACTCCGTTCTTGATGAAACACTTGCGCTCCAGAAACGGCATCGCGGAGTCGATGTCGGGTTTGATCGTCTCAATCCGACGAGGGATGTTGAGTCGCGTGATGTAGTCATTGAGTTGATCCAGGTCCAAATCCTGGATCGTGAGCCCAGCCACCACACGGAGTTCCCGTGACTGGAGTGACTCTTCCTGATACTCCTCCTGACGTTCAATCTCTGACACCAGAATCTTGTGGTCACCCGTCAGGATTCGCTTGTAAGCCTGGTCTTCGTAGAACACAAACTTTCGATCCGCCGGAAGTTCACTGACGGAGAGGATTGCGACCTGCCCCCCGGGAAAATCCACAATTCTGGGCGAGTCAATGTATTCCGAAAGATCCAGTGGATGCCGCTTGCGGTCCTGGAACAGCTGGGGGATGCCCTTGATCTTGGGCTCAGCCTGGGCTTGCCAACCGAAAAACTGGTAGGCATTCTTCCCGCTCGATTGGGTTTCTTTGATCCCCAAGAGAATCAGTCCGCCTCTTGTGTTGAGAAACGCACAAACGGACTTGTGAATCTCCCGCCAACTCTGGGAATCATGGGGAACGGGTTTTATCTCCAGCGTATCTGTTTCCAACTGTTCAAACTGTCCTTGTCGGACAAGATCGGCCAGTCGAGCGAGAACCTTGTTGATCGGGTCGTGAGTCATGGGCTGGATTCTACGTCTTTGGGGGAGCGGATGGAAAGATCACAGAATGAGTCTAGGAATACTGCAACATCTCTGTGAGAAAACAGTTGCGCCCGTTTTTTCGTGGAGAAGCCCGATTGCCTTGAAACGTGCCCCGCGTCCCGCAATAATACCTGCTTCCCCTTGAGGATGGGTGCGAGAGCATCTGGGTTCGAGGATCAGGCGGACTGGCAGTCATCTAGGCCGGATTCGCAGTCAGAGATCGACGCGGCTGTCATCAGGCAGCCCGCTCCGGAGCCGTCTCCGGAGGCATGAAAGGGACATGGCACATGGGGCGTTACACTGGCCCAAAGGCTCGCGTCAATCGTCGACTGAGCTTTCTGGTTTACGAAAGTGCTGGAGCTGTCAGAGCTTCCGAGCGCAAGCCGAATCCCCCGGGTCAGGCGACCCGCCGGAAGAAGCTGTCGAACTACGGCACCGCCCTGAACGAAAAGCAGAAGATCAAGCACTACTACGGGCTGCGTGAGAAGCAGTTGCGTCGGTACTTCGCCAAGGCCCGCCGCATGAAGGGCAATACCGGGGACCATCTCCTGGTGCAGTGCGAGCGTCGGCTGGACAACACCGTGCGTCGCGCCGGGTTCACGATCACCCGCATGCAGGCTCGCCAGGGCGTGGCTCACGGTCACTTCCAGGTCAACGGTCGCACCGTCAACATCCCGTCGTTCCAGGTCTCGGCCGGGGACATCGTGACCGTCAAGAACCGTCCAAACCTGAAGGAACTCTACGCTCAGTTGACAGCTTCCTCCCAGAGCTACGACTGTGCCTGGGTCTCGATGGACCGCGATGAACTCAAGGCCGTCGTGACGACGGTCCCCAGCCCCGCCGACATCAGCCTGCCGGTGAATGCCGGTGTGGTGGTGGCGTTCCTGGCTCGGTAGTTCCACTGTCGAAGTCGAATCACAAACACCCGGTGGCTCAAATTTGAGCGACCGGGTGTTTTTCGTAGCCGTGGGATAGGTTTCCAGCCAGTCGTCTTGTACGAATCACGACACCGCCACCCCGCTGGCTGCGGTGGTTCCCTCGCGTGTGCGCTACCGTAGCGCACGGTCGCAGGAACCACGGGGACAAGCCCCAGTGGCGGGGAGACGATTTCCACACACCAGCCTAAGATGATCTCTCGACGGCACAGCCACCACCACATTGAGATCCCTGACCCACGCTGCCTGAAGGAACGAATCTGCCATGCCGTCCCTCCGTTCCCCGGTCACGCTGCCGCCGAGCCAGCAACTGGTCGCCCCCGGCAAATGGCCGGTGGTTGGAGAGCGTGGTCCGATGGACCTTGATGGCCCCTGGACGGTGAGTTGTCGCGGGGTGGTGGAGTCCGAGCGGACATGGTCGCTGGAGGAGTTGCAAGGGTTACCGCAGGTGACGCGCTCGCTCGACATTCACTGCGTGACGCGCTGGTCGCGGCTGGGGGTCGAGTTCAGCGGGGTGCCGCTCTCGACGTTATTCGACCTCTGCCGACCGTTACCCACAGCCCGATTCGTGTCGTTCGTGGCATACAGCGAGCGGGGGCATGCGACCACGCTGCCGCTGTCGGTCGTGCGGGCGGCGGATGTTTTGGTGGCGTTCGAGGCGGACGGCCAGCCACTCACTTCAGAACATGGCGGGCCGGTTCGGATCGTCACTCCGGGGAGGTACTTTTACAAGAGCCTTAAGTGGCTCGCGCGGATCGAGTTCCTGACCGACGACCGGCTCGGGTACTGGGAGGCGAACGCCGGGTATCACAACTCGGCGGACCCGTGGCAGGAGCAGCGCTTCCTGGCGGCGGACCTCGATCTCCAGGCGGTGCGGGAGTTGATGACCTCGCGGGATTTCAGCGGTCGCGACCTGCGCGGAGTCGTGGCGACGGGCATGGATTTGCGCGGGTTGCAGGCGACTGGAGCCAAGCTGCGGGACGCCCACTTCGAGGGAGCCGGTTTGCGTGACAGTTGCTTCGACGGGGCCAATCTTTCGGGGGCACATCTGGAGCGGGCGGACCTGCGGGGGGCGACGTTTTGTCCTGATTCGAACGGGGTCGCGGCGGACCTGGAAGGGGCCGACTTTCGCGGGGCCGATTTGCGGGGAGCGCGGTTCCAAGGAGCCTCGCTGTTCGGGGCCACATTCGGTCCCAGCGATCCCGGCGACAGCACATCCTCTCCGGCCGTTATTGACGCCACGACCGTCATCGATCGCCTGGCCCTCACCAGCCTGGAATCCACACCGGCCCAGTTGATATTTTTGCAATCTGCGACCCTGTGGGGTGTGGCAGATCAAGTTCGCAGGTGATAGATTTATGGGACCAGCGGTGGGACACCCCGAGTGAACGCAGGTTCCCCCACTCCCAGTAGACCCTCGGTTTCGGCAGGGACGCCATGATTTCTCGACGACTTCAGCACGATTTCGACAGCCACTCCGTCCGCGAAGGGATGCAATATTTTCAGCGGAAGAAGGTCCGCCTCATCCGGAGAGTGGATGACATCGCTCACTACACCGTCCAGGGCAACCTGCGAGTTCCCTACAATGTGTATCTCAATTGTGGGGGGGCCGAAGAGGACAATCTGATCGAGGGCACATGCAGTTGCCCGCGCTCCGACGATGGCGACAGTTGCAAGCATCTCTACGCGGCCCTGCTGGCGGCGGATGGTCTGTTGGATTGGGGGCCGTCTGGGACGGGGCGTCTGGAACTCGCGCATGTCTACCCGGATGAGGTGGACTTCGAAGGGGAGATGGATGGCATTGGGATGGATGGCTTTGGAATGGATGACTTGGAGGAGGACGATGTGTCCACCTTCGTGATTCCCACGACCGCCACCACCGTGTCCCGAGTTCCCTCGGTGCAGAGTATCGCCCAGCAGAGCATTTCGTCCGGCGGACTGATTGCGGCTGGCCCCACGGCTCCGTCGCTTCCACCTCAGCCTGCGGAAAATGTGTGGATGAGTGCCCTCCAGGGGATTCGCTCGGACCGCCAGCTTCAGCGACCGGTGGTGCATTCGCTCGACACCCAAATCTGGTACGCCATCAACGCGACTCGCTCCGTTTCCGAAGATCAGATCGCCATCGACCTGTTCTCCCGCAAGCTGGGGCCGGAGGGAGTGTTGTCGACCCCGAAACTGGTCGACACGAAATACCAGGCCATCGCCGCCGCGACGACGCGGGTGGAGCGCGAGTTCCTCACGCAGCAGTTGAGCAATCCCTCTCAGGGTTATGATTGGCGTCGCCACCTCTCGGCACCGCGCAAGCGCGAGTTCGAGTTGTCCCTGACCCTGGATGACGCCGAGAGCATCCTGCCCCGGCTGGCTGCCACGGGACGCCTGACGTGGATTCGTACGTCGAACCAGCCATGGGACCAAGTCCAGCCGATTCGCTGGGATGCCATTCCGTATCGGTTCCAACTGGCCGCCGAGCGCTTGCCCGATCAGTCGGGGTGGACCGTCAGTGGCGAGTTGACGACCTATGACGGTTCGAAGACGGCTCCGCTCTCCGATGTCGTCATGGCGAACAGCCGACTGGTCTTGTTCCAGGACCGCATCGGGATGTTCGCCGAAGAGTCGGACTGCTCGTGGGTCAGGACGTTGGCCCCTCGTCCGTGGATCGTGACGAACGATCAGCGCGGCACGTTTTTGCAGTACCTCGCCACCGTATCGCCAGCACCGGTCACGCGGTTCCCGGACGAGTTCTGCTCGGTGGCCACGGTCGATCCGGTCGCTGTGCTGATGGTCGATCTCAATCCCGCAGGGAAGAAATCGACCATCACGGCCCGGCTGAAGTACCAGTATGGAGAGGGCCGCGTCGCCGCGGGCGAATCGCTGGAGATGGTCTTCGACACCGCGAACAGCGTCCTCTACAGCCGCAATCGCATCGTCGAGCGGGAACTGGTCCGGAAGGAGATCGCATTACAAGTCGCATCGGGCAGTTACTGGGATGGACTCTCCGAAATGCGCTGTGAACTGGCTGACTTTCCGACCCTCGCCCGCAGGCTGTCGGACGCGGGTTGGATCGTCGAGGCCAACAACGAGCGGCTGCGAACCTCGGGGAGCTTGAAGCTCAGCGTCACGTCGAGTTCGCCGACGAACATCGATTGGTTCGACCTGGATGGGCAGGTCGACTTCGAGTTCGGTTCGACCACGCTCCCCAGGCTGCTGGAAGCGGTACGACGCGGGGAGAAGACCATCCGCCTCGACGATGGCAGCATGGGACTGCTGCCCGAGGACTGGATCAAGCGGTTCGGGCGCATGGCCGATCTCGGCAGCCTGGAGAACGGGCAGGTCCGGTTCCAGTCGTCGCAGGCCCTGCTGCTCGACGCCTTGCTGGCCAGTGACGAGAAGGCAACGGTGGACCTGGGGTTCAAGTCACTCCGCGAGAAACTCCGCAAGACGCATAAGGTCAAAGCGATCAGCCATCCCAAGGGGTTCGGGGGCACCCTGCGTGACTACCAAAAGCACGGGCAGGGATGGCTGGCCTGCCTGCATGAGTTGAGGCTGGGCGGGTGTCTGGCGGATGACATGGGGCTGGGGAAAACCATCCAAGTGTTGGCGTGGCTGGAGACGTTGCGGCAGCGGCAAGAAAAGTCGGGAGAAGAGAAGCGCCCCTCGCTGGTTGTGGTGCCGAAGAGCTTGGTCTTCAACTGGGACGCTGAGGCCGCGAAGTTCACGCCGAGCTTGCGGGTGTTGAACTACACCGGCAAGGAGCGTGTCGGGCTGGAAGACCTGGCCGAGATCGACCTCGTCGTGACGACCTACGGTACGATGCGGAACGACATCGAGAAGCTGAGGGAGATCGACTTCGAGTACTTGATCCTGGACGAGGCGCAGGCGATCAAGAACTCGAATGCCCAAGCCGCCAAGGCCGCGCGGCTGCTCAAGGGGCGGCACCGGTTGGCGATGTCGGGGACGCCGATTGAGAACCACATCGGGGAACTCTGGTCGCTGTTCGAGTTCCTCAATCCGGGATTACTCGGGAACTCAACCGCATTCCAGCGCGTCGCGCGCAGTGGGGCCAGTGAACCCGAATCGTTGCAGTGGCTCTCGAAGGCCATCGCTCCGTTCGTGCTCAGGCGTACCAAGGGGCAGGTGCTCAAGGAACTCCCCGAGAAGTCGGAGCAGGTGCTGTACTGCGAGATGTCGCCCAAGCATACGAAGCTCTACAACGATCTCCGCGACCACTACCGGGCGTCTCTCACCAAGACGGTCGACGAGAAGGGCTTGGCCAATTCGAAGATCCATGTGCTGGAGGCCCTGCTGCGTCTCCGCCAGGCCGCTTGCCACCCCGGCCTGCTGGATGTGACCGCCAAGAAGGAACTCGGGCCGAAGCTGGAAGAGTTGCTGGATCGCCTCCGCGAGATCACCGCGGAGGGACACAAGGCCCTCGTCTTCTCGCAGTTCACCTCGTTCCTGGCCATCCTGGAACTGCACCTCAAGAAGGAAAAGATTCCGTACCTGTACCTCGACGGTCAGACCTCACTCAAGGACCGCCAAGCCCGCGTCGAGCAGTTCCAGTCCGATGGTTCGAAGACCCCGCTGTTCCTGATCAGCCTCAAAGCCGGCGGCTGCGGTCTGAACCTCACCGCAGCCGATTACGTGTTCCTGCTCGACCCGTGGTGGAACCCAGCTGTGGAGAACCAGGCGATCGACCGCACGCACCGCATCGGCCAGACCCGCAAGGTCCACGCCTGCCGCCTGATCACGCGCGGGACCGTCGAAGAGAAGGTCCTCGAACTGCAAAAGCAAAAGAAGCACCTCGCCGAGGCCATCCTCTCGATCGACGGCAGCCTGCTTCAGAAGATGAGTTGGGAAGATTTGCAGATGCTGTTCAGTTAGGGCGGTTGACCTCTGGGTATTCACACTCGCCTGCTCCCCTGTCCCTTCGGGAGAGGGGCCGGGGGTGGCTTGGTGAAACGGGGTTTTGGCGGCTGTCGAGTTTGTGAATGCGAGGGCTCAATCTGGCGTGGTCTGCCAGCCTCCTACGAAGTCGCAGGCGAGCCGGGCGGCGTCAGCCCCCGGACTCCTTCGAGGGTCGCCAGAGTCCGGGGGCTGACGCCGCCCGGCTCGCCTATTCTGGGGGTCAGCTGAGCGC